>JAGWOX010000114.1 GCA_028877145.1 Acidobacteriota bacterium
CGAAACCACGACCACCGAGCGACGTCGTCCCTCGTCTCCCAGGGCGTCCTCGAGAAATTCACGCACCTCGCGCCCGCGCTCGCCGACCAAGCCCAGCACGGTGAGGTCGGCGGCCGTGGATCGCGCCATCATGCCGATGAGCGTGCTCTTGCCAACGCCGCTGCCGCCGAAGATCCCCACGCGCTGGCCGCGGCCACACGTCAGAAAGCCGTCGATCGCGCGAATCCCGCAACCTAAAGGTTCGCGTATCGACCGCCGTTCGAGGGGAAGTGGGGGATCACCCTGCAGCGGCCAGAATTCCCGCGCCCGGTATTCGGGCCGCTCGTCGATCGGGCGTCCCATTCCGTCCACCACGCGTCCGAGGATTTCCGGCCCGACGCGCAGGCGCGGCCGCGTTCCGCGCGTGACCACGCAGTCGCCGAGGCTGATTCCGCTCGGCCGCTCGAGCGGCACGGAGAGCACCCGCTCGCCACGGAATCCGACGATTTCGCCCGAATACACTTCGCCGCCGGCCGTGATGATCGCGCAGCCCTCGCCCACCGAGCAGAACGGGCCCTCCGATTCGACCACATTGCCGACCGCCTGAATCACCCGGCCGGTCCAGCGCAGCGTGGCGAATTGATCGAGCCGTTGAAAGTAAGGCTCGAGTTGCCGTGTGGACATTTCGGTCACCGCGGGCGCTTGGCGAGCAGATCAAAGAATCCCTGCTCGATTTCCTTCAAGTGCGCTTCCAGGCCAATCGACGTGGTCCCGACGCCGGTTTCGAGCGCGCACTCTTCCGGACCGAGCGCGGCGTCGGCCACAAACTCGGGCGCAGGTGCTCCGGTTAGCATTTCGCGAAAATGTTCTTCCCAACTCGCAAGCTTCGCCGGGTTCACCCGCAGGCGCACATGGGTTCCCGCGCCCAATTTCTCGAGCGCCACATGCACGAGTCCCGCCAGCAACAGCGGATCGATCTGGGCCTCGCGATGGAGGATCTTGCGCGCGATCGAGAGCGAAAGGTTGACGATTTCCTCCTCGATGCTCTCGAAATAGTCTTCCCGCTGCCGCGCGAATTCCTCTATTGTTTTGCCGATCGCGGCGCGCATCGCCGCTAGTGTCTCTTCGTACTCCGTCCGTAGCCGTTTCTCGGCTTCGGCGGATCCCTCCTGCCGCGCCTGGCGCACGCGCTCGGCGATTTCCGCCCGAGCCACCTCGAGTTCCACCTGCTCTGCCGCGCCCGGTTCGGGGAGCGCTTCGCCCATCCGGTCCATCGCCGGCTGATAGGTGAACGGCTCGACGGCGTTTGCTCCCGGGCGCGTCGCGGGTCTAGACGACATACGCCTCCTCGGTTTCCGGCTTCAGAATCATCTTTCCCTGGCTTTCCATCTGTCGCGCCAGGTTCACCACCTCCTGCTGCGCCTGATGGACGTCGCGCGAGCGCAGCGGCCCGAGCGCATCCATGTCTTCCTTCATGATCTCGGCCGCGCGCGACGACATCGATTTCAGCAGATGACCCTTCAGCTGCTCGCTTGCTCCCTTCATCGCGATGGCGAGCGTCTTCTTGTCCACCTGCCCAACGAGTTCGCGTATGCTGGCGTCGGGAACTTCCACCAGATCCTCGAACGTGAACATCGAGTTACGAATCGATACCGCCAGTTGCGCGTCCTCCTTTTCGATCATCTCCAGAATGGATTTCGTCATGGGAACGTCCATCCGGTTCATCAACTCGGCCACAGCGTCAACGCCGCCGTAGCTGCGCCGCTTCTGCTCACCGAGCGATTCGAGCTTTGTGTGGAGAACGGTGGCGATGCGCTGGACCACCTCGGGCGAAAACTGCTGCATGCGGGCCAGGCGCTTCACGGCGTGCGTCCGGATCTTCTCCGGCAGCAGGCCGAGCACCGTCGACGCGGCCCGCGGCTCAAGGTGCGCCAGGACCAGCGCGATCGTTTGCGGGTGCTCGCCCTGGATGAATTTCGCCAGTTGCTGCGGATCGGCCTTCTGCAGCGTGTCCAGCTTGTGCGCTTTCGCCTCCTGCACCTGCATCACCTGCTCGAGCAGGCTCCGCGCGCCGGACTCGCCGAACGCTTTCACGAGCAGCTTCTGCGCGTAATCGGGCCCGCCCTGGGAGAGATACTGCTGCGTCAGCGCGAGCCGGTGATACTCCTGCAGCACCTTCGCCGCGATTTCGGGCGAGATGTAATCGAGTTCGGCGATCTCCGCCGTCACCTGCCGCAAGTCTTCCTCCGACAGATGCTTATAGAGAGCCGCAGCCGCTTCATCGCCCAGGAGCACCATCAGAATGGCGGCCTTGCGGACACCGGTCATTTCGGTTTGTACCGCGCTTGCGCCCGCGCTCACGACACCGCCTTCCCCTGCCGGATCCAGTTTTCGAGCAGCCGGCTAGACGCCTCCGGCTCGCTCTTGACCTTGTCCACCAGGTTGCGTTTCAGCATCACCACTCGCTTCACTTCCGAATTCGTGCCTTCGAGTTCGGTTTCGAACTCCTCCACTTCACGATCCTTGGCCGCCGCCGGCGCCGTCATCGGTGTGGCCGTTCCTGCGCTCAACGCCGCCGGCTGCGGCGCCTGGCGGAAGCTCGCCATCAGCAGTTTTTGGAGAGGACGCAGCAACATCAGGTACACGAGGACGAACAGCAGGAAGAGCCCGGCGATGCGCAGCACGCTCATCCACTGGTTCGTCAGTCGGAGCACGCGCTCGGGCAGCGGCAATGGCGCCATTTTCGGGACGGGCAGCGCCACAAACGAGAGGTTCTGCACCACGACCTGGTCGCCGCGCTTCGCGTCGAATCCGATCGCGGCCTTCGTCAGAGCGTCGATCTGCTGCATCTCCTGTGGCGTGCGCTTCACCCGCGTTTCCACAGCGTGCCCGCTCACCGTTTTCGTCTCCATCGCGTCGTCCACGATCACCGCCGCGTCGATCCGCTCGATGCGCCCGGCGGGTTCCACCGTGTGGCTCACCGTTTTCGAGACGGCGTATGTCTTGTTTTCGCTCAGCGTCCCCTGGGGCAGCGTCTCGGTCTTCGCCTGCGCCGCGGCCGGCGGTTTCGAGCCCGCTTTCGGCACGTTGCTCGATGTTCCCGGCACGCCCTGCGTTACGTTGACGGCATTCGTCTCCTGCGAAATCTGCGAGGTCAGCACCACGGGATTGGCCGGGTCGTAAACTTCCTGCGTGCTCTCCGCCGAACTCGGGTCGCGCTCGACGGTCACGCTCGCGCGGACGTGACTTGCGCCCACGACCGGCGCCAGCGTGTCAACGATCTTTGCGGCAAGCGCCGCCTCCAATCGTGGCGCGTCGATTCCGTTCGAATCGCTTTCCCGGGGAACGAGCGGGGCGCCTGTATCGGCGTCGATAATCGTTACGTTCTTCGGCGGCAGATCGTCCACCGCGCCCGAGACCAATCGCTCGATTCCGGCGACCGCCTCGTTCGAGAGCCGCCCGCGGAGCCGCAGCACAACCGCCGCTTTTCCCTGCCGCTGCTCGTCGGTGAACAGCGAATCGTGCGGCAGCACCAGGTGCACCCGCGACTCTTCCACCTCCGAAATCGTGTCGATCGTCTCTTCGAGCTCTCCTTCGAGCGCTCGCTGGTAATCCACCTTTTCGCTGAAATCGCTTCCGGACCAATTCGGCTTGTCGAAGAGCTTCCACCCCATGCGCCCTGTCGCCGGTGGGCCGAGCGTCGACATCTGCATCCGCAGCTTGTCCAGTTGGTCGGCGGGAACCAGAATCGAGCCTCCGTCGCTCGACACCTGGTAGGAAACGCCGTGGGCCGCGAGGCGCTGTTCCATCGCCTGGCCGTCTGTCGCGGAAAGCCCGGTGAAGAGCGGCGTCATCGCCGGCGCGGAAAAAAGCTTCACAAATATAGCGAGCGTCAACACGACGCCCGCCGCGCTCGCTCCCAGCAAGACGCGCTGCCGCGCGCTCAAGCTTTTCAGAAACTTGACGATGTTATCGACGTGTTTGTCCATCGCACGCTTCGATTGCGGTCGCTGGGGCGGGGAGGCCCAACCCCTGCAGAGCGATTTGCGGGGCGGGAGCGCAATGGGCCGTCGCGACTACACGAATCGCGGCAGCCCTATCTCCCTCGTGGGTGGCCCAGCCTCCATCCCAATGCCGCCGCCCTTCGCGCCACGTGCATCCAATCTCAAAACGACATTTGCGAGACTTCCTGATACGCCTGCACGATCTTGTTTCGCACCTCGACCATCAACTGGAACGCGACGTTCGCCCGCTCGACCGCGATCATCGTCGACGGCAGATCCTCGCTGCTACCGGTCGCCAGACCGACTACTTTCTGGTCCGCCTGCGCCTGCAACTGGTTGATCTGGTCGAGCGTCTCCTTCAGCGTCGCGGTGAAACTACCCGCCCCGGCCTCCGGCCCTTGCGTATCCATCTGTCCGAGCTGGGGCAAACTCGCATTGATTCCCGTGATCGGATTCGCCATCGACTGCTCCCCTCCATAGGAAATGCCTGTCGCCCTGTTTGACGTCAAATCCCGTTGCCGACCAGACTTTTTCGCCCATGAAGCTCCTGCCCGGTGCAGCTAGCGCAGCAGATCGAGCGAAGACTGAATCATGCCCTTGGTCGCCTGCGCGGCGGTGGCGTTGAGTTGATAGGCGCGCGCCGCGTCCATCAAGTCCGCCATCTCCTCGGCCGGATTGATCGAGGGATACGAGACATAGCCCTGCGCGTTGGCGTCGGGATTTCCCGGCTCGTAGCGGCGGATCGGCGGCGTGGGGTCGGCGACAACGTTGACGACGCGCACGCCGCGCACGGCCTCGTCGGCCGCGGAAGGGATCGTTCCCGGCGCGCCCGCGCCGCTCATCTGCTCGGTGCTGAAGACGACCTCCATCCTCCGGTACGGCCCTCCCTGCGGCGTTCGCGTGGTGTCCGCGTTGGCCAGGTTCGTCGTTACGACTTCCGCCCGCTCGCGTTCGGCCACGAGCGCCGATTCGCTGATATTCAGAACGCCAAAGAGGTTCATGTCCTGCTCCCTTCGCTGACCGCCGCAATCAGATTACTCATCTCCGCGCGCCACAACTCAACTCCCGTCTGATACTCAAGTTGTGTCTCACCGAGAAGCATCGATTCCCGGTCGACGCTCACGTTGTTTCCATCGGGCCGCTGCGCCAATCCGGCGACGTCGTAAACCTGGGGATTCAGCGCTGTGCCGGCGGGCTGGGCGAGCGCCCTCGCCAACTCACTCCGGAAATTGATGTCCACGGTGCGATAGCCCGGCGTATCCACATTGGCGAGGTTGCTTGCCACCAACTGCTGCCGAAACGCCGTCAGGTTCAAATAGTTTCCAAGCAGAGTCAGTTCCGGTGTTTCGAGCACGCTCATGATGCCTCCCTCGGCGGCAGGCCGTATTCCTTGATCTTGTTGCGCATGGTGCGAATGCTGATGCCCAGAATCTCCGCCGCCCGCGTGCGGTTGCCATCGGTGGATTCGAGCGTTTGCTCGAGCAGTTGCCGCTCCATCTCGCGCAGTGAAATGCCACCCGTCCCGATGGAAACTCCCTCGGAAGCACCGGCTGCCATCGCTTTCGCCGGAGGAGCCGCTTCGTCCGCGTCCCAGTCCTCGGCGAGTTCGGGGCCGAGGCGCGGGCCGGTGGCGAGCGCCAGAGCTCGCCGAATGAAATTCTCGAGTTCCCGAACGTTTCCCGGCCAGGCGTGCGCCTCGAGCCGCTGGACGAGTTCCGGCGAGAGCATCGGCAGGCGTCCGCCGGATCTTCCAGCGTGTTTTTCGAGGAAGTGCTGCGCCAACTCCGCGATATCTTCCCGTCGCTCTCGCAGCGGCGGAATCGTTACTGGGACAACGTTCAGCCGGTAGAACAGGTCGCCGCGGAAGCGTCCGTCGGCGACCATCGCTTTCAACTGCCGGTTCGTGGTCGCGACCACGCGCACGTCAACCGGCGCCGGCCGCGTGTCGCCCAACCGGTCGACTTCGCGCTCCTGCAACACCCGCAAGAGTTTCGGTTGCAGGCTGAGGGGCATTTCGCCCACTTCATCGAGCAGCAGCGTTCCCCCGTTCGCCAGTTCGAACTTGCCCGGTTTCGCCGTCGTCGCGCCGGTGAACGCGCCGCGCACGTGCCCGAACAACTCGCTTTCGAGAAGCGTCTCGGGAAACGAGGCGCAGTTCACGGCCACGAACGGCCCGCGGCGCCGCAGGCTCAGCCGGTGAATCATCCTCGCGAGCAATTCCTTGCCCGTCCCGCTTTCCGCCTCGATGAGGACGTCCACGTCGCTTGCGGCCACCTGCCGTGCCCGCGCCAGCATTCGCCGGAACGCCGCCGACCGCCCCACGATTCCGTGCTCTGCGCCGTCACCCGGCGCGCTCTCGTCGTGGCCCAGCAGCCGCCGCGCCGCTTCCGACAGCTGATCGAAGGAGATCGGCTTCATCAGGTAATCGCACGCCCCCTCCTTCATCGTCAGCACCGCTTCGGGAATGCTGCCGAACGCCGTCAGAAGAACCACCGCGGTTCCCGGCGCAATCTCGCGCACACCTTGCATGACGCGCAATCCGTCGCCATCGGGCATTCGCATGTCGGTGATCACCAGGGGACACGGCGCCATGCGGAATTTTTCCATCGCCTCATCCACGCCCGCCGCTGTCATCACCGACCAACCATCGCGCAGCAGAGTGGCCTCGAGCGCGGCACGCATCGGCGCTTCGTCGTCCACCACCAGAACGTGGTTCATCCCGCTTCTCCCCGCACAGGAAATGTCAATGTGAACGTGGTTCCGCGGCCCGGCGTGCTGCGCACGGCGAGGGTGGCGCCGTGCTGTTCTGCCACGGTTTTCACGACGGCCAGACCCAGCCCAGGGCTCCCGGCATGGGTTGTGTAGCCGGGCTCGAAGATGCGTTCGACATGCTCAGCCGAAATCCCGCAGCCGTTGTCTTCCACTTCGACTTGCACGCGCCGGCCTTCTGCGCCCGGCGCCCAATCCAGCCGCACGTAGACAGTTCCTCCCGCGCTCATGGCGCGAAACGCGTTCAGAGACAGGTTGAAAAAGGCTTGCCGCAGCCGGTGGGGATCGGCGACGATCTCGACCGTGCCCACGCGATTGATCACGCTCGCCTGCAAGCATCGCTGCCGGGCGAGCGGCCGCAGGAATTCCACCGTCTCGCGCAACAGACGGTCGAGCAGGGTCGGCACGAGTTGCGGCGAAGGCTCGCTGTGAAACTGCAAGACGTTATTGGCCGTGGCCGAGAGCCCGCGCAGCCCGGCTTGCAGGTGATCGACCCACTTCCGCACTTCGGGCATCTCCGCCGTCGAATCGGCGATCAAGCCGGCAAAAAGTTCCAGACTGCCCAACGGATTGCGAATCTCATGCGCCAGCAGGGTCGAGATTTCCCCGAGAGCTTGCACGCGGCGCGCCGCTTCGCGCTCGGCCGCCAGGCGTTTCTCTTCCGTGACGTCGCGCAAAATGACGATCTGCCCGCCGGCCTTTCCATCCACTTCGGCCACGCCGCTCGCCGTCACCGCCAGCGTCCGCGGCGCCGCTCCCTCGCCCATGACGTATTCCCATCGGCTACCATCCGGTCCGCGCGTTTCCGAATGGAGCAGTCGCGCAATCGGCTCGGGCAACGCTCCTTCGCCCCATTTCCACTCCGAGCCGATTCCCAACAGGCGCTCCGCCTCCGGATTGGCAAGCCTCAGCTCACCCTCCGCCAGCGCCAGCACGCCGCAAGGCAGACCTTCGAGCACGCGCGCAAGGAACCGCCGCACGCGCGCATTCTCGGCGAGGCTGGCCGTCAACTCAGAGTTCGCGCGCTCGAGTTCCGCGCGAAGCCGCGTGACTTCCGCCTGTAATTGTCCGTAGGATTTTTCGAGGGATCCGGCCGCTTCGGTGAACGAAACGAACGCCTGCGCCAGAAACTTCTGGGCTTCGTTCCGCGCCACGCCGCCATCGGCGCTCGCGCGGTACGGTACCGACAGCGTCATCCGCGGCTCTCGCCTTGAACGCTCGTGTGTCGCGCGTTTAACCGCCGCCGGTTTTCCCGGTTTTGACTTTCTTGTGGGCAATTTTGGCACGGCACTAGGCAATGCACGGCACGTGCCAGATGTTGTGCACCCTGTTTAAATTCTTCTAACGCATATTCCTCCGTACTCCCTTCAGAATCCCTTGGCGCCGTCGTTCTCGATGGCGGCGAGAAAGGCAGGTTACTGCTTGGCTAACGCGTTACTCGCTCCGCCGCCAGATGGAACAGGCCCGCCCTGATCTCCTGCTCTTCTTCCGCCAGAATGAACGCCCGCTCGACCGCATGCTGCAACTCCCGCACGTTTCCCGGCCACGAATGCCGCTTCAGCAGCGCCTTTGCGGCCTGGGTCAACGTCTTCGGGGGGGTCGAGCTTTCCCGGCAGAGCTTTTCGAGGTGATGCATCGCGAGGGGCGCGATATCCTCGTCACGTTCCCGCAGCGGCGGCAACTCGATTGGAAACACCGACAACCGGTAATACAAATCCGACCGAAACTCCCCGCGTTCCACGCGTTCTCCCAGATCCGCGTTCGTCGCCGCGACCACGCGCACGTCGACTCGAAACACGTCCGAACTGCCCAGCCTCTGCACCTCGCCATACTGCAGAAATCGCAGCAATTTCGCCTGCATGCTCAGCGGCAATTCCCCCGCTTCGTCGAGAAAGAGCGTCCCGCCATGCGCGGCATGTATGCGGCCCAAGCGCGATTGGACCGCTCCTGTGAAGGCACCGCGCGCATGACCGAAAAGCTCGGCCTCGAGCAGCGCCTCCGGTATCGCCGCGCAATTCACCGTGACAAACGGTCCCCGCGCCCGCGGACTCAGATCGTGAATCGCCCGCGCCACGAGTTCTTTCCCCGTTCCCGTTTTCCCCATCACGAGCACGGTCGTATTCCGCGGCGCCACCAGCCGCGCCAGGCGGAAAACCGTCACCATTCCCGGCGCCGATCCGAGCATTCCCGGCAGCGGCTCGACTCTTGTATCGCCTCTCAGAGGAGGTGGCTCTTCGCTCGTCTCCTCGATGGCGGGCGCATTGGCCGGAGAAGCGGTCGTTTCATCGATCGTTTCCAGTGCTCCGACCATCTCCGCCGCAGCTTGCACGTTATTCTCGTCCGGCGGCAATTCCGGCGCCGCCTCGCTCATCACCGACAGGTCGCTCACGCCGCTTTCCGAATCGAGCAGAATCACTTCGAGCGCGGGATACATCTTCCGCAGCATGTCCTCGAGTTCATCGGGATTCAAATCCGCCAAATGCCGGTCGAGCACTAGGTACCGGCACGGCGATTCATTCAGCTTGGCCAGAGCATCGGCGCCGCCGACCGCTTCGGTGACCGGGCCGAAGCTCGCGCCGACGTGCGCCACAATCCGGTGCCGGAATTCCTCACTCGAGCTGGCAATCATCAGGCATGCGCCATCGGCGATTTCGGGTGTGCGGGCTGCCATAGTCGACATGGTGTTCCCCTCCAGAAGTGTCATTCGACCAAATCAGACTTAGAGTCCGATTAGTTTCTAATTAGAAATTTCTTAGAACGGAGGTTTCCTGATGAAATTCCCATCCGGGACGCATCAGGGGCGAGATCACTGGAGTCGAGCGAAAAAGGGCGACCCAGCGGGTCGCCCCTACAGATGCCATCAATATTTCCTGGCGATTTCGCAGACGGAGGACGAAAAGCGCCGCATAGGACGTTGACGGCTACGCCTGGGGGTTCGCTGCCGCTCGTTCTTCGCCGCCGATTTGGTAGCCTACACCCCGGATCGTGTGAATCAGTTTTCGCTCGGCGCCGCCGTCGATCTTCTTGCGCAAATAATTGATGTACACGTCGACCACATTCGTCGTGCTGTCGAATCCCAGATTCCATACATGCTCGATGATCATCGGCCGGCTGACCGGCCGACCGGCGTTCCGCATCAAGTATTCGAGCAGCGCGAACTCTTTCGGCGTGAGATCGATAGCCCGTTCCGCGCGCGTCACCGCCCGCTGCACGCGATCCATCACCAGTTCTTCGACTTTCAGCACCGATTCCACCGGACGCGCGCTGCGCCGCATCACGGCACGCACACGGGCCAGCAACTCGCTCAGCGAGAACGGTTTCGTGAGGTAATCGTCGGCGCCGAGGTCCAGCCCTTTCACGCGGTCGCTTACTTGCGCGCTGCCGGTGAGAAAGAGAATCGCCAGATCCCGCTTTTTCGCCCGAATCCGCTGCAGGACAGAAAAGCCGTCCGCTTTGGGCAGGTTCACGTCCAGAATCACCACGTCGTAATCGTAGTGCTCGGCCAAAAACATTGCTTCTTCGCCGTCACAGGCGATGTCCACCACATTGGCCTGCGCCGTAAGTCCCTTGGAGATGAAGGCAGCAACAGGCCGGTCGTCTTCCGCAACCAGAATTCGCATCAGAATGGCACACTTGGCGCACTTAGAGATTTTTAGGGAAGGGGAGCCCAGTCTGGAACCTGGTCACGGGGAAGTCAAGAGTACTTACGGTCATTCGCTTATGAAAAGAGTTAAGAGCTTCCAACCCGCAGGAGCGAAAAAGAATCCGCAAAAGCTTTTCGCACGGAGCGCCCGGAGGAAAGGCTTGGAGGACGCGGAGGGGGAGTGGAGACGGGGCGGGCACCGTGGCAAGCAAATTGCTCCTACGCCATCAAGTCGGAACTCGTTTTTGCCGAAGTGACGGGTGACAGGCGAGAGCGAGCAAAGCCCGCCAAGATACCGCCAAATGAGGACGTAACGCGATGCCAGTTGCAGCTCCCCTTGATCCGACGATCCGGGGCCCCGAGTCGCGGGTCTTCGAAAACCTTCTCGCCCAGAAGATCGTAGGCCAGCATGAGGCAATCGCCGCTGTCGCCGATCTGTTCCAGCTCTACGAAGCCGGACTCGCTGCCCCCGGCCGTCCCGTCGGCAATCTGCTCTTTCTCGGTCCCACCGGCTCGGGCAAGACGCGCGTGGTGGAAGCCGCCGCGGAAATCCTCTTCGGGGATTCGCGCGCGGTAATCAAGGTGGACTGCGCCGAATTCCAGCATTCGCATGAAATCGCCAAGCTCGTCGGTTCGCCTCCCGGCTATCTTGGCCACCGCGAAACGCATCCCCTGATCACGCAGGAGGCGCTCGCCCGCTATCACACCGAGCGTGTAAAGCTCAGCCTTTTGCTTTTCGACGAAATCGAGAAGGCGTCCGACGCGCTCTGGCAGCTCCTGCTGGGCATTCTCGACAAGGCCACGCTCACGCTTGGCGACAACCGCCGCGTGGATCTCTCCGACAGCCTTATCTTCCTCACATCGAATCTGGGTTCGGCCGAGATCGACGGCATGATCCAGAAGCGCCTCGGGTTCGCGCCCAGAAACGAGGCCACCTCCGTGCTCGACCGGAAGATCGAGAGCGCCGCCGTCGAAGCGGCTCGGCGCAAATTCTCGCCCGAGTTCATGAACCGGATCGACAAGGTTGTCGTGTTCCGGCCGCTGCTCCCCGAACAGCTCGAGCGCATTCTCGATCTCGAACTGGGCGTCGTGCAGCACCGGCTGCTGCAAACAGCCCGCACCCGCTGCACCTTCCATCTGGATTCACAGGCCCGCGGCTTCCTGCTGCGCGAGGGCACGGACCTGCGCTACGGGGCTCGGCATTTGAAACGAGCCATCGACCGCCATCTTGTCTGCCCGCTTGCGAACCTCATCGCGAGCGAACAGGTGGCGCAGTCCGATTTGGTTTCTGTTGAATACGACGAACGAGGCGGTCGCCTCGCTTTCGCGCGCGAACCGGGCAAGCCGCTCATGCGCCGCAGCGCGAGCGACGGCGAAGCCGCCACCCTCTTCGCCGCCAGTCTCGCCGGTTTTCCCGTAGCCGCGGCGCCGGCCGCCGCGTCGTGCGCTCCGCGCGACCGCCGGTCGCTCCCTGAGTCCACCCGGGCCCGCCGCCGCGACCGTTAGTCTCGGTTCGACACACGGCGAGGAGACTCACTTCGTTCGTCGCAAAATGATTCGGTCAGGATGACAAGGGTTTTTGCGACATGGGAGCGAGGGGAATGTGCTCCTTGTGAGAAATGCGGGCAAACCGCTTCGTGTGGCGCGAAACCTCAGCGCAGAGGCCTGAAGGCGGCTGTTGCGCAACCCTGTTCGGCGTTCGGGCAAAACCCTGTGAACAATCCGCGAATCGAGCCGCTTTCACGGAATGCCAAACGAGGTTCCCAAAGAGGAGTGCGGGAAAGAGCACCGGCAGGAGGGTGAGCCAATCTGGTGGTGAAAAACTCTTTTGCAGCTT
>JAGWOX010000343.1 GCA_028877145.1 Acidobacteriota bacterium
GATATCACGCGCGGAGACGCCCTCGATCTGATCCGCGAGGATCAGCGAGCTTGAGCTCAGTTGGGAGTCCGTGTACTGCGGCACGGGCAGACGGGTATTGATCACGCCCACGTTGCCGCTGTTCACGTCCTTCACCACCAGATCCAGCCGATAGAGCCCGGGGCGGAGCGGAACGGCCTTTTGGTAGATCGACCGGCCGTCGAGGGATTTTTGCAGGAGCGAATTGGGAATCTGCTGTTTCACCGTGTCCTCGAACGTCTGCGCGATCCGCCCGCTCAGCGTCGATACACGTCCGAAGATGTCCAGCATCGCCGTCTGCACGCCGTCCTTTTCTTTGAAAGACATCTCGCGATTCGGCACTTCCAGCGTCACCGGAACCAGATCGGTTCCGTCGGTGATCTTGAGGAACGCAAAACGGTATTGGAAGGGAAGCTGGTCGCGGATGATCCGCGACGTCACGATCGCCTCTAGGTCCTTGAACTTCACCGGCGGCGGCTGGAAAATTTTTGCGTACAGTTCCAGCCGGTTGAATTCGTTCATCGACGCCGGCTCCTCGCCCATCACGTTGCCCATGTGCGTTCCATCGGTGCGGGTGAAGCGGTCCCCCTTGTTCGCCAGGCCCATGGCTTCGAGGTCGGTGAGGCCGGCGCCGGGTACATAGGTCAACGCGTCCTTCTCGGAAGGATCGGTGGTGAGCCGGTATTCGCCGGTCATCGTCGGATCGACGAATTCCAGTGTCACGTTCTCGCCGATGCCGGGCAGGTAGTGATACGTCCAGTCCTCGAACGGGTACGTGGAGGTTTCGCCGCCGCCCTCCTCCGGTGGCCGCTGGTAGGGACCACCGGCGGGATGCGAATCTTTCTCGTCGGGAGGGCCCCACATGATGTAAATCCGGCCGCGGTCGGTTTTCCATCCCGGGATGCCCGATGAGAAATGCTCGTTGGCGTAGGCGATGCGGCGGTAATAGTCTTCCTTGAAAGTGTTTACGTTCGAGCCCGGATCGGGATTGCGGCGCGCCCAGAACGCCTCGATGAACTGCTCGCGTTCTTCGTTGGTCTGCAGGCTGAGGAAGGTTTTTCGCTCGGCAGGAGTGATGATGTAGGAGACTTCGCTCAGCCACTCCTTATAGGGGTTGCCGAGTTCCTTCATCAACTCCTTTTCACGCTTCTTTTTCTGTCCTTTACTCAGTTGTTGACCGTCGTCTTGTGAGCCTGATTCCTGCCCGTGACTGGCGGGTGAAAATAGAAAAATAATTCCAAAAGAAAGTAGAGAGACGAATAGCAGCTTTGGACCGCGCATACCCTGGCCCCCCAGAGAACTTAACAGTTAAAATTGTATGCCCCTCCCTTACCAGCGTCAATACAAGCATTTAGATGTCTCTGGCGCCCCGATTCACCCCTATCCGCCCGTTTTGTGTGCCTTGTGGGTAATGCCCGGTCCAGGCCCCCGGACTTTGCTCCGCCGCCCTTGCTCCGATATTTCAGATTGCACGGGTCGGTGGAAAATGGCTATCCTTTGCGGCTTCCGGAACGGTAGGGCGGAATCCTTTAACAAGGGAGGATGCGATGGATTGGACACCGAGGGAAATTCTGCCGCGTGCGGTGCTGGCGACTGCTTTCGTTGTGCTCGCTGTGGGCTACGCGCCGGCAGCCTTGGCGGCGACGCCGCCGGGAACGGTTACGCAGGAGAGCGCGGGGCCGCGCAGCAAACAGGGCAAGCGGCTGTTCAGCACGCTCGACGCGATCCGCATTGCCGGCGTCCGCTCCCCGCGGCTTTCGCCCGATGGCTCGCGTGTCGCCTATCTCGTTTCCAGCGCCGATATGCCCAAGGACCAGCCATGGAAGGAAGTGACGCATTTGTGGGTCGTGCCGTCGGAAGGCCCCGCTTCGGCCGCGCGGCAATACACCCGCGGCGATAAGAGCGTCGGAAACGTCGCCTGGTCGCCCGACGGCAAGATCATCGCCTTCACCATGGAGAGCGCAAAAAAGGAAGAGGGCGAGCAGGTCTGGTTCATGTACGCCGACGGCGGCGAGCCGTGGCAGGTCACGCATCACGAAAGCGGCGTCCGCGGCTTCGCTTTCGCGCCCGGTGGCAAATCCCTCCTGCTCGTCGCCGCGAAGCCGTTCACCAAACCTGAGGAGCAGCGCAAGAAGGAGCACGACGACGCGGTTGTCGTCGACCA
>JAGWOX010000115.1 GCA_028877145.1 Acidobacteriota bacterium
ACGACGCCCCATTACGCTCACACGGCCACGAAGCTTCAGAACGGGGAAGTCCTGGTCAGGGGCGGTTTCGGTTCTGGCATTGACTGCGAAGATTTGGGGAACCCGGCTACAGCCATCGCGGAACTCTACCATCCTACGACCGGCGCCTTCGAGAGCATCGGCAGGATGGCCGAGGGACGCGGAGGGCACACCGCGACACTGCTGGCGAACGGCAAGGTGCTGATCGCCGGCGGAGGCGATTCGGCAGGGTCTATTTTGCCTTTCTACGGCACCAGTTCGAGAACGGCTGAAGCCTACGATCCGGCTACTGGCGCCTTCACTCCCACAGGGAGCATGGTCACGGCGCGATTCGGGCACACGGCCACGCTTCTCTCGGACGGAAAAGTGCTGATCGCGGGAGGCGTGGAGAGCGGCGACACTGTGTCCCAAACGACTCCCACCGCGGAACTCTACGATCCGTCTACGGGGACTTTCACTCCCACAGGAAGCCTGGCGGTCGCACGTGCCGGCCACACGGCCACACTTCTCAATGATGGAAAGGTGCTCATTGCCGGAGGCCTTACCGACACAAGAGATCCTGCGTTGGGCACGCCCACGGCAGAAATTTACGATCCGAGTACGGGCACCTTCTCGCGCACCGGTGACATGGGAGTGGCGCGCGAGGCCCATACTGCGACTTTGCTCGCAAACGGGGCAGTGCTGATCGCGGGAGGGGGACTGTCTTCTCCTACCCTTTTCGCCGAGATCTATGATCCCTCGACGGGCTCGTTTACACCCACAGGCGCCATGGGGACGGGACGCGTGGGGCACACGGCAACGTTGCTTCCAGACGGGAGGGTGCTCGTCGCCGGAGGCGGCTACTTTCTCGCCAGCGCAGAGATTTACAAATGACGGCGTGCCCGGATTCCGCTCCATTTTCGCGCAGGCCCCGTATGCGACCTGCGTATGCTACGGCTGTGCCCCTTTGTGAATCGGAAGGTCTTTCGCGACCCAGTCGTGGGCGAAGTCGCCGGGGAGATTGAGGACGCGCAGGTGGCGGAAGCCCAATTTGCGCATCTCCGCGTAAGCCAGGTGGATGTTGGGGCATTTGGTCATCGGGCAGCAGCCACAGTAGATCACAACTTCGCGGTCGCGCGGGATGCGTGTCGCAGCGCGGCGGAGCGCCTGGAGGCCGGCGGCGGTCGAGGCGGGGCCGGCGTAGATCGCGCCGGGGACGTGCGCCCCACGGTAGAGCACCTTGAAACCGACGTGCAAGACGATCGGCTGTTTCGCCGCCGGCTCCTGCAAGGCCTTCGAGAGTTCGTCCGGCTGGATCAGCGCTTTTTCAAATTCCGCTGCATTCCGACCCGCTCGGGCGCGGCTCGCGGCGCGAGGAGAGGCCGCGGCCGGCCCCGAGGCGAATAGTGCGAGGCCGGCAAGGAGAGATGGGGCTAGACATCTGGCAACAAAACGCATTCGGAAAACCCCTTTCGTGATTATCGGTGTTTTGGCTCGGGAGCAGGTTTGGCCGGTGCAGCGGCGGGGGCGGGCGTGGGCACCAGCGCAGCGGTGACTTCCGGCGGCAGCTTGTCGGCCTCGCGCAGCAACAGACTTACCTGCCATATCTGCTGGTCGGTGAGCGCCTTCTGGAAACTCGGCATGCCGGTGAGGCGAATGCCGTTTTTCACCTTCCAATAGGTCACGCCCGGCGGATCGTCCGTGACCATGTCTCGCTGCGTGAAGAGTTGTGGCGCGTGCGGAAACATACCCGAGCCCTCGACCGACGGAGCGGCCTGGGGCATGCCATGGCAGAAGGCGCAATTATGGGAATAGACCATGGCGCCGGCGAGCAGATTCTGTGTGGTGGGCTGCAGAGGCACCGTCTTGGGCGCGTCGGCCTGCAACTTTGCGTGCAGCGCCTTTTTGGCCAGGAGTCTTTCAAAGGGCATGGGCTGCGCCGTGGCGGCGACGGGCGCCATACCAGTGGTGAAATAGATAAAGGCACCGCCGGCGACCAGGCAGATGCCGATGATGAGTCCCAAGAGAAACCGTCCCATGGATTTCTCCTCCTGTTCTTATGATTTGCGCGTCCGAACCTATGTGATGCAGTTTCAGGCTTACTTGGCCTGTTTCGTTCCCGCGGCGGGTCCGGCAGCTCCAGCGCCTTCCCACGACGAGAAAAAGCGGAAATAAAGATAGATGTTAGCAATCATTACGGCGCCGTAGGCGAAAAACGGCAAGGCGATTTCCGCGGCGTCGAACATCCAGCCGGTGAATGCGATGCCCGCCGAACTGGCGCCGAGGCGGGCGACCTGGTTGGCTGCGAGCGCACGGCCGCGTTCGTCGCGATCCACCATCTCGGTGAGCGCGGCTTGCTGCACGGGAATCGCGGCGATGCGCAGCGAGGGCGTCACGATATAGATCAGCAGCGAAAGCGGCAGCCAACGCACCAACGGCATCAGCACCAGGAGCACCGTCCCAATCCCACGCGTCCAGGCGATACTGTGCACGAAACCCAGCCTACGCTCGAGCGCCGGAGCGGCCAGGAGGGCGACCGATGCCAAGCCGCCCGAAATGAAGCCGTAGACGGCCATCGTCGATTTCGGCAGCGAATACACCAGCACGAAAAACGGGATCAGGAACGGTACGATGAGTCCGCTGGAAAACCCGTTCAGGAAACCGGTGAGCGAGAATTTCCCGATCACGACCTTGCTGCGCAGCCGCTTCAGTTTCCCGTCGACGTTCTCGACGCTCAACCAGAGAACCAGCGGGAGGCCTGCCGTCGAGACAATCGTGGCTGCCAGGAAGGAGGTATGCACCGTAAACAGCCGCGACCCGAGCGCCCCAACCGCTCCGAAGGCGCCGCTCAGAAACGAGAAGGTGGAGAAATAGAAGGTGCGTTTGTCGCGCACGGACAGATCGGCGATGACCGCGCTCTGTATGGGCGCCGCCGCGCCGCCCACGCCGCCGCCGGCCAGGGATCCCGTGGCCGAAAATCCGCCCAGGGCCGTCGCCAGCATCAGGATCGCCAGATGCCCGGACCAGAAGACGAGCAGCGAACTGAGCGGCAGCAGCACTCCGGCGAGCAGAAGCGCCTTCCGGCGGCCCCAGACGTCACCCAGGAATCCGATCAGCATTCCCAGCCCGGCCGTGGCCAGGGCCCCCGCCACGTAGAGGAGCCCCAGCATCAAAGCCCCGTACTTCAACTGCTGCAGGACGAGGTAAGGGAAAACGATCATGATCATCCCGGCGGCGATGCTCCGGGTGGCGCGAAACAGCGTCAGCAGCAGAAAATCCTTCCGGTTCATCGCCGCTCCCTGGCCGGGATTTCAGTTCCCGCTTGCATCGACGGCCGCGGCGGCGAACAATGCCGCGTCGGGACCGAGGAGCGAGCGATGTTCCAACCGGATTTATTGAAAGGCCGATCGATTCTGATTACTGGGGGAGGCACGGGGCTGGGGCGCGCGATGGCGATGCGGCTGGCCGAGCTGGGCGCGAACATCTTCCTGGTGGCGCGGCGCGAGGCGCCGCTCGAAGCGGTCGCGGCTGAAATCCGGAGCCAGGGCCGCCACGCGGCATGGGCCACCGCGGACGTCCGCGATTTCGAGGCGGTCGAGCGCGCGGTCGAACGCGGATGGTCTGAATTTGGCAGCCTGGATTCCCTGGTCAACAATGCCGCTGGAAATTTTCTCGCTCGCACCGAACGCCTTTCGCCCCACGCCTTCGCCGCTGTCCTCGGCATTGTCCTCCAAGGCAGCTTTCATTGCACGCTCGCCCTCGGACGCCGGTGGATCGACGCCGATCACCCGGGCCGCGTTCTGAACATTCTGACCACCTACGCGTCGAGCGGATCGCCTTACGTCGTGCCTTCGGCATCGGCCAAGGCCGGCGTGCTGGCGATGACGCGTTCGCTCGCCGTCGAATGGGCCCGGTACCGGATCCGCCTGAACGCCATTGCGCCAGGCCCGTTCCCGACCGAAGGGGCATGGTCGCGCCTGGTTCCCTCGGCCGAAGCCGAGCAGGCCTGGCTCGCGCAGCATCCCATGAGACGCTTCGGCCGGCACGAAGAGTTGGCGGACCTGGCCGCTTTTCTGCTGAGCGACCATGCAGAGTACATCAACGGCGAATGCGTGACGATAGACGGCGGCCTGAGCGCCTGCGGCTCGGGCGGATTCAGTCACCTCGTCGGCGCGCCCGCCGAATTCTGGGAGGCGCTCGAGCGCGAGCGGCGCCGGTCATGAATGCGCCGGAAGGAAAGACGTCGATGACAGGGGAATCCGTTTCAACCAAGGCTCAGCGGCCCTTCTGGCGTTGGGTGGCGATGGCGTCCGGCGCAGTGCTGGCGGTGATGGAGGCGCAACGTCTGCTGACCATGATCCGATGGGAGCGCACACTTCCCTTCGCCCGCGACTTCCTGCCTGGAGCCATTGCGACCTCGGCGATGGCGCTTGCCGCTTACCTGTTGGTTATCGGGCTGATGCTGACGCGCCGGGGGCGCAAATGGGGGATGGCGCTCGCGATCGCCTGGGGAACGATCGTCGCGGGGACAACGATTTGGGTCTGGGCCGGGCCGCACGTGAAGAACCTGGCATGCGAACTGGCATTCCATTTTCATTGGACGAAGACGGTGATGCGATTTCGTACCGTCCGCGGCGCCGGCATGCTACGCGTGTTCTGGATTTCCGGCCTTGCCGCGCTGCTCGGGGCCAGCTCGGCCAAGGCGTTTGCCGATTCGCCGCGGGAGCGGCTCGATCTGGGGATTTTGCTGGCCAGTATGTTTTATGCGGCGTTTTATTTTCTGGCCTTGGGGATTGTGGCGCGGCTGGTTACGCCGCATTGAGGCGGGGTTGCGTGGAAGGGCAGGGCGACCCAGCGGGTCGCGCCTACAGAGTCATGCGGCGGCATCCTGAAATAGCCTGTTGGACAGCGGACACGCAACATGCCACAGCATTCAGAGACCAAATTTATCTGGTGCCGGGAGGACCGAGTTGGGCGGCTTCAGACGTCCAGGTAGACGCGGGCGGTCCAGCCCCGTTCGGATTGCTTTACTTCGAATTGGTGGAGGGTGACGGCTTTGATGTAGGTGAGGGCGCGGTGGCGCGAGTTGTCGAAAGGCTCGCCCCAGGCTGCGCCACGTGCGCGGCTTTCGCCGAGTTCGCTCACTTCGAAGCGGCGGAAGACCATGCCCTCGGCGTCGGCTACAGCCAGGATTGACGAGAGCCAGTCGTAGAGAAGCGTGTCGGTGTCTTCGCCTGCGGCTTCGATTTCGCGGCGCTCTTTTTCCTTCACGGCGTCGAGTTCCCAACCGAGCGACATCATGGCGAGGGCGGCGTTGGCGAAAAGTTCTTCG
Source organism: Acidobacteriota bacterium (assembly GCA_028877145.1). GTDB lineage: Bacteria > Acidobacteriota > Terriglobia > Acidiferrales > UBA7541 > JAKASX01. Next base: position 5,330 of record JAGWOX010000115.1, read on the forward strand.
AGCGTGCGGCCGTGGGCGAGGAAACCCACGTCGGCGGGGTGCTCGAGAATTTCGAAGGGAACGCTAGGTCGATCCATCGGTAAAACTACCTCTGGGAAATCTTTCTGTCTTCTGAAGGTACCAGATTCCGACACCCGGGGAGATAAGCAAAGGTGAAGATTGCCCGGCCGGGTCCTTTGAAGCGTCGCACCACGAGCAACCGGGCGTGGTGCATGCCTTGACCCTGCTTTTCTCCTTCTGTTAGTTTGGTTTTTCCCCTTATTGGGAAGGATCATGGAAACCATTCACGTAACATTGCCGGACGGCCAATCGGCCGAAGTGCCCAAGGGCTCGAGCCCGGCCGACATCGCCGGGAAATTTGCGCCGAAACTGCTCGACGGCGCGCTGATCGCGCGCGCCGACGGCGACCTGATCGACCTGAATCGCCCGATCGAGCACAACTGCACGCTGAAGCTGCTGACGGCGCAAGATCCCGAGGTGCTGCCGATTTTCCGCCATTCGGCGGCGCACCTGATGGCCGCGGCGGTGATGGAACTTTTCTCGGATGTCGAACTCGGCGTCGGGCCGCCAATCGACACGGGCTTCTTCTACGAGTTCCAGCGCGAGGAGGCGTTCACACCCGCCGATCTCGAAAAGATCGAAGCGAAGATGCATGAGCTTTCCGATGCCGGCCTGCCGAACGTGCGGCGGCTCGTGCCCAAGGAAGAGGCGCTGCGCATTTATCGCGAATCCGGCCAGCCGTTCAAGGTGGAGCTGGTCGAGGAAAAGGCGCAGGAGCCGACCGTTTCGCTTTACAGCACGGGGAAATTCATCGATTTCTGCCGCGGCCCGCACGTTCCTTCGACCAAGTACATCCGCGCGTTCAAGGTGATGAGCGTCGCCGGCGCGTACTGGAAGGGGCAGGAGGGGAATCCGCAGATGCAGCGGGTTTATGCCGCCTGCTTCCCGACGCAGGAGGAGCTGGACCAATACCTGCACCAGCTAGAGGAAGCCAAGCGTCGCGATCATCGCAAGCTGGGCCCCGAACTCGACCTCTTCACCATCCAGGAAGATGCCGGGCCCGGATTGATCTTCTGGCATCCGAAGGGCGGGCTGGTGCGCAAGCTGATGGAAGACTGGCTGCGCGACCAGTTGCTCGCGCGTGGCTACGACCTGGTATTCACGCCGCACGTGATGCGGCTGCACCTATGGGAAACCAGCGGCCACGCGAATTTCTACCGGGAAAACATGTTCACCCCGATGGAACTCGAGGACGCGACCTACCAGCTGAAGCCGATGAACTGTCCGGGCCACATCCTGATCTACAAGTCGCGGCTGCGCAGCTATCGCGAACTGCCGATGCGGCTGGCCGAGCTAGGCACCGTGTATCGCTACGAACGGTCGGGCGTGCTGCACGGGCTGCTGCGCGTTCGCGGGTTTACACAGGACGACGCCCACATTTTCTGCACGCACGATCAGATCGAATCGGAAGTGGAAGCGTGCATCGATTTCGCGCTGGCCACGCTGAAAACGTTCGGCTTCGAGAAATTCAAGATCGAGCTTTCCGCGCGCGATCCCGCGCATCCGGAGAATTACGCCGGCACGGTGGAGGATTGGGACCGGGCCGAAGGCGCGCTCGTCTCGACGCTCGAGCGGCTGAAAATGCCGTTCACCCGGATGGAGGGCGAGGCGGTTTTCTACGGGCCGAAGATCGACGTCAAGTTGATCGACGCGATCGGCCGGCCCTGGCAGCTCACCACCGTGCAGTTCGATTTCAACCTTCCTCGGCGGTTCGGCCTCGAATACGTGGGCGAGGACGGCGGGCGGCACCAGCCGCTGATGGTGCACCGTGCGCTGTGGGGCTCGGTGGAGCGGTTCTTCGGCATTTTGATCGAGCACTACGCGGGCGCGTTTCCGTTGTGGCTCGCGCCGGTGCAGGCGCGCGTGATTCCGGTGAGCGCGAAGGCGCTGGACTATGCGCGGCAGGTGCGCGACCGGTTGCGCCAGGCGGGACTGCGCGGCGAACTCGACGAGCGCGACGAGCGTTTGCAGGCGAAGATTCGCGATGCCCAGCTCGAGAAAGTTCCCTACATGCTGATCGTCGGCCCCAAGGAAGCGCAATCCGGGTCGGTTGCGGTGCGGCATCGCACGCGCGGCGACCTGGGCCCGCGACCGCTCGAGAATTTGCTGGCCGATTTGGCCGCGGAAACGGCGGCGCGAGTCGGAGTGGAAGAGGTTTCGGGGGCCTGAACCGCCCCGGGCCTGTGCTATACTCGGGAAGTTACTCTTGAAGTGCCTTAACCGTTCGTGAATTTGTGCGGTAAAGTCTGTAGTGGAGGTGACTTCCTATCTTTGATCGTAGGCGGCGCGCGCCGGTAGGACCCCGGATTCGGGTCAACGAGGCAATTCGTGCGCGTGAAATACGCGTGATCGACGACGAGGGCAACCAGCTCGGCGTCATGCAGCCCTTGGATGCGCTGAAGTTGGCTCGCCAAGCAAGCCTGGACCTGGTGGAGATCGTTCCGAATGCCGTTCCCCCGGTGTGCAAGATCACCGATTACGGCAAGCACCTCTACCAGCTCAGCAAGAAGGCCCACGAGCAGCGGAAGCATCAGAAGGGCCAGCAGATCAAGGAAGTGAAGTTCCGGCCGATGACGGCCGAACACGATTTTCAGGTGCGGAAGAATCAGATCATCCGCTTCCTGGGCGAGGGCTACAAGGTCAAGGCGATGATTTTTCATCGCGGCCGCGAAATGGCCCACAAGGAAGTCGGCCGCGCCAAGATGGACCGGCTGCTGAAGGAAATTGGCGAAGTCGCTCTGGTCGAACTCGGGCCGCGCATGGAAGCCAACATCCTGCTGGCCTTGCTCGCCCCGAAAAAGGGCGGGCCACCGCGGGCCGCTCAGCAGGAAGCTTGAAACTGAGGATTCGATGGCCAAGAAACTGAAGCTCAAGACGAAGCGCGGCGCCGCCAAACGCTTCAAGATCACCGGCTCGGGCAGGGTGAAGCGCGCGCACGCCGGCAAGCGCCACCTGCTGGGCACGAAGCCTTCCAAGCGTACACGCCGCTTGCGCCAGGGCGCCCTCGTGAAGGGCGTCGACGAGCGCGAAGTGAAGCGGATGCTGCCGTACGGCTGCTGACGTTCTGTCGCGGCTTCCGCGAAAACTGATTCGGAGAAACAGGCAATGCCTCGAGTAAAACGTGGTACCAAGCGCCGCGCGCGGCGCAAAAAGTTCCTGAAGCACACCAAGGGCTTCTTCCTCACCAAGAGCAAGCTGTACCGCTCGGCGAAGGAGGCGCGCGAGCGCTCGCTGCGCTACAGCTTCCGCGACCGTCGAGCGCGCAAGCGCCAGTTCCGCTCGCTGTGGATTCAGCGCGTGGGAGCCGCTGCGCGGCTGAACGGACTTTCCTACAACCAGCTCATCCACGGGCTGAAGCTGGCCGGGATCGACATCGACCGGAAGATCCTTGCGGAAATCGCCGTGGCCGACGCGACGGGATTTGCCGATCTGGCTCGCCAGGCGCAGTCGGCGCTGCCGGCTCGATCGGCTTAGCTGGTTTTCGATTCCTGATGGCCACGGCCGGGGCTCAGCTCCGGCCGTGGCTTTTTTGTTTGCGATGGGTTCGCGGCGGGTTGTTACGTTCGAGAGCGCCGGAGCACCCGGGAACCGTCGTGAAAGCTTCGCTCAGGATGACAGACTGTGCGGCGGATCGATCGGAAGGCGCACAGACAGGAATGTCTGTGCTACGGTCCTGCGGCGGGGGGACGGGCTGTTATTGTTATAATGTTGCGCTTTCGCGGGTACCGCGCTTTTCACATTGAGCGAAACTTGCCGGAGAATCTGCCAATCGTCGAGCAAACGCTGGAGCAGCTTGGAGCCGACACGCCGGAGCGCGTGGCCGCGCTCTTCGCCAAGGTGCGTTCGGAATTCGATCAGGCCGTGACGGCGGTTTCCGACGAGGTTTCCTGGCACGTGCTGCGGGACGGGTGGCTTGGACGGAAGGCCGGCGTGCTTGCGCTCGTCACCGACAACTGGCTGAAGCCTTCCGGCCCGGCGATGAAGCCGGCGGTCGGCCGCGGGCTCAACGAGCTGCGCGGGCATGTGGAATCGGCGATTGAAGAGCGGCGCAAGCAGATCGAGGCGCAGGCGGCGGAACGCGCGGCGGCGGCCGAGCGGATCGATTTTTCGCTTCCCGGCGTCGAGCGCGCCCTGGGCACGCGGCACCTGGTGCGGCAGACGCTCGAGGAGATCGAGCGCATCTTTCTGCGGCTGGGCTTCGCGGTCGTTGACGGGCCGGAGATTGAAACTCCCTACTACAACTTCGAAGCGCTGAACATGCCGGAATTCCATCCGGCGCGCGACATGTGGGACACGTTCTACGTGGACACGCCGGCGCCGAACCAACTGGTGCTGCGCACGCACACTTCGCCGATGCAGATCCGCACGATGGAGCGGCAGCCGCCGCCGGTGCGCGTGATCGTTCCCGGCAAGGTGTACCGGCGCGACAATCCGGACGCGAGCCACCTCTTCATGTTCCACCAGATCGAGGGGCTGGCCGTCGACAACGACATCACGTTCGCCGATTTCAAGGGCACGATCGAATTCTTCGTGCACGAATTTCTGGGCAAAAGCGCGCGGACGCGGCTGCGGCCCAGCTATTTCCCGTTCACCGAACCCTCGGCGGAGGTCGATGCTACGTGCATCGTGTGCTCGGGGCGCGGGTGCCGCGTGTGCAAGCAGACGGGCTGGCTCGAAATCATGGGCGCGGGGATGGTGGATCCGGCGGTCTACGGATTCGTGGGATACGATCCGAAAAAAGTTTCCGGGTTCGCGTTCGGGATGGGCGTGGACCGGTTGGCGATCCTGAAATACGGGATCGACGATATTCAGGTGCTGATGCAGAACGACGTGCGGTTCCTGCGGCAGTTTCCGTAGGGCGGCAAAAGACAAGAAGACTCACCGCGGAGGCGCAGAGGACGCGGAGAACACGCGGAGAAAGAAGCCAGCGGACAACGCTTTTAGCGATACGCGGAAAAACAAGTGAAGGTTCTCTACAACTGGCTGAAGGAATTCGTGGACGTGAAGGCTTCGCCGGCGGAGCTGCGCGAGCGGCTTTCGCTTACGGGCATCGCGATCGACGCCATCGAGGAGACGCCCGCCGGGCCGGCGCTCGACGCAGATCTCACCGCGAACCGTCCGGACGCGCTGGGGCATCGCGGATTTGCGCGTGAAATTGCCGCACTCGATCGCACGCGGTTGAAACCGCTCGAAATTCAGCTCACCGAGACGAGTGAACGGACAGATGTCGCGACGAGTGTCGCGATCGAATGCCCGGAGCTTTGCGGGCGTTACACGGCGCGGGTGATTCGCGGCGTGTGCATCGGGCCCTCGCCTGATTGGCTGCGGCAGCGGCTCGAAGCGCTGGGGCACAGCTCGATCAACAACGTTGTCGACGCGACGAACTACGTGATGTACGAGCTGGGGCAACCGCTGCACGCGTTCGATTACGACCGTCTGGGCGAGCACCGCATTGTGGTGCGGCGCGCGCGAGGTGGCGAGTTGATGCGGACGCTCGATGGGATCGACCGGAAACTGACGCGCGAGATGTGCGTGATTGCCGACGCTTCGCGGGCGGTTGCGCTGGGCGGGATCATGGGCGGCGAAGCGAGCGAGATCACCTCGGCGAGCCGCAACGTGCTGCTCGAATCCGCGTGGTTCGATCCGGTGGCGATTCGGCGCGCGTCGAAGACCCTGGGGCTGCGCACCGAGGCCTCGATCCGGTTCGGCCGCGGGGCCGATCCCGAGATGGCGGAACTGGCTTCGCGGCGCGCGTCGCAATTGATCTTGGAACTGGCCGGCGGCGAAATTCTCTCCGGTGTGATCGATGCGTATCCGAGGCCTCTCGAGCCGCTCGCGATCGAGCTGAGCAGCACGGAAATCGTGCGTATCATGGGCGCCGAGGTTCCCGGACGCGAAGTGGAAGCGATCCTTGCCGGGCTCGGCTTCGAACCCGAACGGCTCGAAACGCCATCGCCGTACGAAATGCGTTGGCGCTGCAAGCGGCCGAGTTGGCGGCTGGACGTCGCGCGTGAGATCGATCTGATCGAGGAAGTGGCGCGGCACTACGGCTACGACCGGTTTCCTTCGCGGCTGCCTCCGTCTCGGCAGGCAGCGGCGCGGCTGCCCCACGCGGGAACGCTCGAACGGATTCGAGAGCGGCTGGTTGGGCTCGGCTACCAGGAATTCATTGCGATTTCGCTGGTCGATCCCGCGCGCGATGAAGCGTTCCGACCCGAAAACGGAGATCCCGTGCGCCTGGCGAATCCGCTGGCTGAGGACGCATCGATTCTGCGCACGTCCGGCGTCATCAGCATGATTACGACGCTCGAATGGAACCTGAATCGCGGGCAGCGCAACCTGCGGCTGTTTGAAATCGGCCGGCGCTACAGCCTTTCGCCCAGCGGCAAGCCGCTGGAAACGCGCACGCTGACGATCGGCCTGACGGGCCTGGCACGCGAAAAATCGATTTTCGCTAAAGACCCGGAGCGTGAATTCGGGTTCGAGGACCTGAAAGGCGATCTCGATTCGCTCGGCGAGCTTTGCGGCGAGTTTACTTGGCAAAAGAGCGGACCGGCGTGGCTCGATCCGGCGCGGGCGGCTCGGCTGAAACTTTCGCTCGACGTCGTCGGCGCCGAGATTGGTTTTGCCGGGCGGCTCGCACGCGGGCATGAGGAGACGTGGAAGCTGCGGCAGCCGGTCTACCTG
>JAGWOX010000116.1 GCA_028877145.1 Acidobacteriota bacterium
TTGCACTTTGCCGACAACCGCCTCGCGAAGCGGCGTGACGGCCGCCGTCAACGAAAATTCGCTGCGCACCGAAGCCGGGTATTGCCGCCGAATGCCGGCGACGATCACGCCCGCGTCGGCACGAGCGCGGGCGAGCATGACGCCGGGCTTGAGCCGGGCGATGAAGCCGTAATCGAACCTGTCGCCGAAGGCCTTGCGTTCCTCCGGTGTGAAGCTCATCGGAATCCAGAGCGCCGCGGGCGTCAGGTCCAGGTAGCTTTCGAGCCCTTCGAGAGGGAAAACGAAACTCTCGGGCATCACGCCGATAACGGTATACGGTTTGCGATCGAGCGAAACCGTGCGGCCGACGATCGAAGGGTCGCCGCCGAAATGTTGCTTCCAGAGGGCGTAGCTCAGTACGGCGACCTGGCGGCCCGGATCGTCCTCTTCACGAGTGAACGTGCGGCCCATGAGCGGCTGGATGCCGAGCACTGGAAACAACGTCCACGAGACGCGGGCGGCATGGATGCGCTCGGGACGGCCGGCCCCGGTCAAATCGAAGTCCTCGTTCTGAAACGCCGCGGCGGCGGTGAAGACGTTGTTCTGCTGCTGGAAGGTGATGACGTCGGGCGCGGGGAGGGGGATCGCCTGATCGCTTAGCTTCGAGATCTTTTCCTGCACAATGACCAGGTGATCGGCCTGGTGGTAAGGAAGAGGATTGAGCAGCACCGCGTTGACGACGCTGAAGATGGCGGTATTGGCGCCGATGCCGAGCGCGAGGGTGAGGATGGCGACGAGGGAAAAGCCGGGATAATGGCGCAGCATGCGCAGGCCATGCCGCAGATCCTGAAAGAATGTCTCCAGCCACGGCAGCCCCCGCTGCTCGCGGAATTCCTCGCCGACGCGGACAGTGTTGCCGAGGCTCCGGCGCGCCGCCTGCCGCGCCTCGCTTGGCGACATGCCTCGTCGCACGTTTTCGTCGATAAGCATTTCGAGATGAGCGTCGAGTTCGGAGCGGAGGCGCTCGTCTGATCGGCTGCCGCTAAAAATGCCGAATAGGCGCGCAAGCCATAGTCGCAACCGGCTCATCTCAGGCTCCTTCGGCTCCCTCGAGCACCCGCGCGATGAAGGCAGCCATGCGGCGCCAGTCTTTCGCTTCGCGGGCCAGGGCACGACGGCCGGCGGCGGTCAGGGAATAGAAGCGCGCGCGGCGATTCTTCTCCGATGCGCCCCAGCGCGAGTTGATCCAGCCCTTCTGTTCGAGCCGCAACAATGCCGGGTAGACCGTGCCGTGATTGAGTTCGAGAAGATCGCCAGAAACCTGCTCGATGCGGCGGGCGATGCCGTAGCCGTGCATCGAGCCGAGGGTTTCGAGCGTTTGGAGGATGAGCATGTCGAGCGTGCCCATCAAGACTTCGGTTTTCGAATCGCCCACAATCCTCTCCTATTGATAATCAATAGAAAGGGATGCTAACACGTTCCCTGTAGAGGATCAATAGGGAAGGTTGAAGCAGCCGCTGAAAATCGTGGTGGGGTGTGGGGAGACGGTCAGTTCTGCGGGGTCGCGGGATCGGAGGCCGAGGAAGCGCTTGTGGCGGAGGAATCCGGCGCCGCCGCGGCGGTCGTGGCACCAGGCGGCGCGACACAACTCATGCGCTGGGCTGCCTCGGCGGGAGTGATGCGCTGATTCGTGGTTGTATCGAGGATGCCGGAAAGCGCCCAGATGTAAGGCGGCGGATCGCCGATCTTCGCGCCGGCTCCGGGGACGAAAGCGAAGCGGAGATGCTCGGCCTTGTAATCAAGCACGCGGAACGGAATCGGGGGACGCGGATCGTTGTTCGCCGTGGAGATGTCCTGATCGGGCGGGCCGCAGCGGCTGATGAGCGCCTGGGCTTCGTCGACCGCTTTAGTGGCGGAAAGCGATGCGGCGTGAACGATGGTTTGTGAGACCGGTTCCTTGGCCAGGTGGCTGCGGATCTGGCCGGCAATCACCCATGCACAAGGCGAGCCGAATACGAGAGAAACGCCGAGAAACAACGAGAGTGTGCTGGGCCGGCGTTGTCTCCGAGGCAGCGCAATCGGCACGAGACACTTCGAACAGTAAAGAGCGTTCTCGCCGAGTTCACTGCCACAGTATCGGCATTTCTGCATATTCGATCCTTCGGCGACATTCTAGCTGAGGTGGGGGAAATGTGGGCGAAGAAAATTACTCGGAAGCCAAGTCATAGTACCCTTTAAGGAAATGGGGCGGGTACCAAGCCAGCGTTCGATGCCCAGATTTGTCCTTGCAAATAAAGTGGTTAGAAATTCCCGAAGGCTGTAATGGGCACTTTAATGCTTGTTTACTCATGAGTAATAGCAACTGGAATGTCCAATCCTCCTGGGCCCTCACAACGGGTCGACCAATCGGTTTGCGGCGGCGGGAGTATAGTGCGGTACGCTGAGGTAGGGTCGCGGTTGAAGGAGTCGGCGCAACTATGGGCTGGAGCATCACTCGGGGGCAGGGACGGCTGAGGTGGGCGGCGATGTTCGCCCTCGTCGTGGGAATAGCGTTTTCAACCTTGACGCCCGCAGACCTGGTGGCACGGAAGCAGCAAAACCGGTTCGTGATAAAGGTAAAACCGGGGGACGCGGCGACCGAACAAGGGTTCATCCGCTTCTACAACATGGAATACGAAGCGGCGATCAAGGATTTCGAAGAGGCGCTCGCGAAACATCCCGACGATCCCTATCCGGTGAATCATTTGCTCGAAGGAGTTCTGTTCCAGGAGCTGCACCGGGAGGGGAAGCTCGACGCGGAACTCTACTTGAGCAACCAGTTCGTGCACATGAAGAAGCAGGAGCCGGACCCACAGGCGGTGGCGCGGGTTGAAAAACTCATCGAGCGCGCTCTCGAACTGGAAAACGCGCAACTGAAGAAAAATCCGAACGACGTGAGCGCGCTCTACGCGCGAAGCGTAACGCAAGGATTGCGCGCAGTGAAAGAAGCCCTGATCGGCAAGGAATGGTTTACGTCGCTCCGGAGCGGATTAGCGGCTTACGACGATTCGAAAGAGATCCTCGCGATCGATCCCAACTTCAGCGACGCGAAGCTGATCGTCGGCATTTACAACTACGTTGTGGGCAGCCTGCCCTGGCCGATGAAGCTGGCCGCACTGCTGGTAACGATTCACGGCAGCAAATCCAAGGGTCTCGCGCTGATCCGGGCGGCGGCCGATGCAAATGGCGAGGCCAGCGTGGACGCGCGGACGACGCTCGCGCTCTTTCTGGCGCGCGAACAACGTTACGAACAGGCGCTCGAGTTGACCGCATGGCTCGCCAACACTTTTCCAGACAATTTCATCTTTGGCCTGTCGCGAGCGGGTTTGCTGAAAGACTCCGGGAAAATTCCGGAATCGATCGCGGCTTATCAGCGGCTGATCGAAATGAGCAGGGGCGGGAAATTCGGCGATCAGGACTCGGGACCGGCGGCCATCAACTTGGGCAATCTGTTGCGCTCGAAAAAGGAATGGCGCGCCGCGGCCAACGCTTACGATAGCGCGGAAACGCTGCCTCATCCGGACGCGACCCTTCTCGCGAGCGCGCGACTGGCAGCCGGAGAGATGTACGACTTGGCGGGTGAGCGGGAACTGGCGGTCAATCGTTATCAAACGGTGGTTAAGGATTCAAGTGATCCGGCACTGGTGAAGCGGGCAAAAGAGTTGCTCGCTCGTCCTTATAAGGGGAAGTAGCACGGATCACAGGGCCACGGCCGCGTCGCGGTGCGCGAAGCGCTCAGCGGGCGGTGCCGCCGAGACGCGCTTCGAGCGCGGCGGCGAGACGCGAGAGGTGATTGAGCGATGCGACGTGCGTGCGATGAACGTAAAGTGGAGTGATGGCGGCTTCCCCGGCACGCAGCGCGGCATAGTCGCTATCCGGCTCGATCGAATCGAGCAGTTGAATCTCCTGCAACCAGTAGTGCGGCCCGCGCGGGCCGGGTTCCTCGCGCAAAACGTTGCGCGTGATCGTCTGCGACTGGCGCGTGAAACGGACACGCCCATTCCAGGATTCCGGCACGTTGACGTTCAGCAGGATGCCTTCGGGAAGTTTTTCCTCGAGCAGTAGAGCGGCCAGTTCGCGGCCCAGTCGGGCAGCCGGAGCCCAGTCGCATTGCGCGCTGCGTGTGGCGATCGAGAGGGCGAAAGCGGGGATGCGATTGACGGTCGCCTCGAGCGCGGCGCCGACGGTTCCCGAATAGTGGATATTCTGGCCGACGTTCGCCCCGAGGTTGATGCCGGAGACGACGAGATCGGGTTTTTGATCGAGCAGCTTGTGCAGCGCGATGATCACGGAGTCTGCGGGCGTCCCGTCGATGCTCCAGCGGCCCGGGGCCACCTGTTCGCAGGCCACCGGCCGGCGAACGCTGATCGAGTGCGCGGCGCCGCTGCGCTCGCCTGACGGCGCGGCGACGGTTAGGTCTCCGACCTCGGACAGAGCATCAGCAAGCGCGCCGAGGCCCGGAGATTCAATTCCATCATCGTTGGTTAGCAGAATTCGAAGCATCGATCCATGAAGCGGCGCGAAGATTTTGGGGACGAGGAAGAATGGTCGGGACGACTGGATTTGAACCAGCGACCTCACGCACCCCAAGCGTGCGCGCTACCAGGCTGCGCCACGTCCCGACGCGCATTGACGGGCAAGTTCAAGCCTATCATCCGCTTTCGAGAAGCGTCAAGATTGCGCGAAGCTCCTCGCTCAAATCGACAAGCATTTTGCGCGCCGCCGAAGAACCGGCCGGCAGAATCGGTGCGGTGGAAGCGGTCGCGGCCGGCTCGGGAGCGCCATCGGCACGGCCTTGGGATTCCAGATGCCTGCGCGCGCCAGCGATGGTGAATCCCTGCTCGTAGAGCAGCCGCTTGATTTCGAAAACCATGTCGACGTCTTCGCGACGATAAAGACGATGGCCCTTGGGACTCTTGTGCGGAGCCAGCATGGGGAATTCCGTTTCCCAGTAGCGCAGGACGAAAGCTTTGGTTCCAGTGAGGCGGCAGACTTCGCCGATGCGATAGACGCGCTCATTGGCCGTGGAAGCGACCTCGGCCTCGGCTCCTACTGCCGCAGGTTCGTCAGTTGGAAAGAGGTTTCGCGTCATGGCTCGACCGCTATCTTATGCCGACGGTGTACGGTGTCAACCGGCACGAGCGCGGCGCGGCTTCTGCTTGCGCGTGCGAGTGATGAAACGAATTGGAGTGCCGGTGAAATCGAAGCGTTCCCGCAGGCGGTTCTGGAGGTAGCGCTCGAAACTGAAGTGGATGCGGCGCGCGCCGCGTGTGAAGAGCACGAAGGTGGGCGGATCGGTCGAGGCCTGGGTGAGATAGAGAACTTCGGGCGCCTGGGCGGCGGGAGCGGTCGAGCGGCCGAGGTCGGTTTCCGACAGCCAACGATTCAACTCGGCGGTGGGAATGCGGAGGCGGCGCGCGTTGGCCACGCGATCGATGTGCTCGAACAGGGCCTCGACGCCTTCACCGCTCAGAGCCGAGAGGAAAATGATCGGCGCGTAGCCGACGAAGCCGAGGCGTTCGCGCATGAGCTTTTCATATTCTTTTTGCAGTTCGGCGGGGCTGAGCTTTTTGGTCTTTTCCTGCTGGCGCGCCTGCTCGAGCGCGAGATCCCATTTGTTCATGACGATAATCAGGGAGCGGCCGGCTTTATCGGCGTAGCCGGCGATAGAGGCATCCTGCGTGGTGACGCCCATAGAGGCGTCGGCGACGAGGATCGCAATGTCAGCTCGCTCGAGATGGCGGCGCGCCATGACGACGCTGAGCTTTTCGGCGGCCAGCTTCGTGAGGGCCTTGCGGCGGATGCCGGCGGTATCGACGAAAAGATAGGAGCGGCCGTCGCGCTCGACGACCGTATCGACGGCGTCGCGGGTGGTGCCGGGTTCGGAGGCGACGATCGAGCGCTCGCCGCCCACGAGGCGGTTGAGAAGGGTGGATTTTCCGACGTTGGGGCGGCCGATGATGGCGATGTTGACGGCGGTGGACGGCTCTTCGGCCGGCACTTCGGGGAAATGGAGCGTGAGGTGGTCTAGCAGGTCGTCGACGCCGAGGCCGTGCTCGGCGGAGACCGGGAAGACCGGATCGCCCAATTCGTAGAAGGCGGAGGCGAGAGAAGTGCGCGAGGCGGAATCGACCTTGTTGGCGGCGACGACGATCGGCTTGCCGAAGACGCGGAGGCGGCGGGCGAGCTCGGCGTCGAGCGGGGTGAGGCCGGCGCGGCTGTCGACGACCAGGACGATCGAATCGGCCTGGGACAGGGCAACCTCGGCTTGGCGGAAGATCTCGGCGGGGATGCCGGCGCGCTCATCGGGAATCAGGCCGCCGGTATCGACAACCTCAAAGGAACGGTCGCGCCAACGCACGATGCCGTAGATGCGATCGCGAGTGATGCCGGGCTCGTCCGTGACGATCGAACGGCGGCTGCCGACCAGGCGATTGAATAGCGTCGATTTGCCGACATTAGGCCGGCCGACGATTGCCACCAGTGGAAGGCGTTCGCTCATTTTCGGAAGATGCAAGAGGCGGGCGGCACCGGCACCCGCTGAAATTCTATGCTATTTTAACCGCCAGCAGCCGTCCGTGCATGTGGCGGCGCGTTCGCATGCCTTCATCCGATTCCTCAAACGTTTCGAGCACGCTGACGATCCGGGAGATTTTTGGTCCCGGCGGGCTGCTGGAACGCTGCCATGAAGGGTACGAAAACCGGCCGTCCCAGCTCGAAATGGCGGAGCTGGTGGAACAGGCGTTTGAGAAGAAGCAGCACCTCATTGTGGAGGCTGGGACGGGAACAGGCAAGACGCTGGCGTATCTGGTGCCGGCGATTCGCAGCGGGCACGGTGTTGTGATTTCAACGGCTACGAAATCGCTGCAAGAGCAATTATTCGAGAAAGACATCCCCTTTCTACAGCGCTATTTTGCTCCGGGGCTCAAGGTCGCCGTGATGAAAGGGCGCGGCAACTTCCTCTGCCGACAGAAGTTACACCAAATAGGCCAGCAGCCGGTGCTCAAGGGCATCGACGAGATCGACTGGCTCCAGCGAATCACCCGCTGGGAGCGGGAAACAGAGACGGGCGACCGCGCGGAGCTGGATTTTCTGCCAGACGATGCCGAACTTTGGGCCCGCCTCGACGCACGTAGCGAGACGTGCTCCGGGCAGAAATGCCCGGATTTTGGCCGGTGCTTCATCACGTGGATGCATCAGAGGGCGAGAGAGGCCGACCTGGTGATCGTGAACCATCACCTCTTTTTCGCCGATCTCGCGATCCGGCAGGACGATTTCGGCGCGATTCTGCCGGAATACTCGGCGGTGATTTTCGACGAAGCGCATGAGATCGAGGACGTTTCGAGCAATTATTTCGGGCGGCGGATATCGACCTATCGCTGAGAGGAACTGGCGCGGGACACCGAACAGGCCGTGCGGCTGGGCGCTGGCGGATCTCCGGAACTTCTGCGCAGCGTGGGACGGGTGCGGGAGAAGGCACGCGAACTTTTCGGACGGTTTTCCGAGCGCGAGGGACGGTACTCGTTCGAGGCGGCGGCACGGTCGCGATTTCTCGAGGAAAATCGCGAGGCATACGACGCCCTCGTGAAGGCGACACGGCGGCTCGAGGCGGAACTCGCGGCCGTCGAAGGCCGGCCGGAGGCGCTCGTGGCGCTGGCGCGACGTACGGCGGAACTGCGCGGTGAACTGGCGTTTCTGCTCGAGAGCGAGCAGCCGGGATTCGTCTACTGGTACGAGCGGCGAGGCCGGGGCGTGTTTGTGGCGGCGACGCCGATCGACGTGAGCGCGATTCTGCGGGAGAAACTGTTCGAATCGTTCGAGTCGGTGGTGCTGACATCGGCGACGCTGGCGGTGGGCGGGAACTTCGCGTTCCTGAAGCAGCGATTGGGAGTGGACATCGCGCTGGAACGGGTGCTGCCGGCCGAATTCGATTACCGCAGCCAGGCCACGCTCTATGTGCCCCCGAACCTGCCCGACGTCAGGGAGCCGGCTTTCGTGGGCCGCGCCTGCGAGGAGATCGAGCGTGTGCTCGAAATCACGCGCGGCCGGGCGTTTTGCCTGTTCACCAGCTACTCGCAGATGCGCGAGATTTACGAGCGTCTTTCCGAACAGCTCGACTATCCCCTGTTGCTGCAGGGCAAGGCGCCCCGCTCGGTGCTGCTCGATCGGTTCCGGAACACACCGGGGGCGGTGCTTTTCGCGACTTCGAGTTTCTGGCAGGGTGTGGATGTGAAGGGCGAACAGCTTTCCTGTGTGATTGTGGACCGGCTGCCGTTTGCCGTGCCGAGCGATCCGGTTGTGGCGGCGCGGGTGCGGGCGCTGACTGAGGACGGGCGGAACGCGTTTCTGGAATATCAGGTGCCGGAAGCCGTGTTGGCCCTCAAACAGGGGTTTGGGCGGCTGGTTCGGTCGCGGAGCGACCGGGGGGTGCTGGTGATCCTCGACAACCGGATTCAGCGCAAAGCGTATGGTAGAATTTTCGTGGAGTCACTTCCGGAGTACACGATCAGCCGGAGCCTGGCCGAAGTCGAAACGTTCATGAACGGCGGACCGTCGAAACAGGTGGGAAGCGGTGCCGCCGAACCCGCCGGATCAAACGATGTTTGAAATCTACGTGGAAGGCAGTTTCTCCGCTGGGCATGCCCTGCGTGGGTACAAGGGGAAGTGCGAGAACCCGCACGGGCATAACTACAAAGTGCGGTTGACGCTCGAGGGCCCGGCGCTTGACGACGCAGGTCTGCTCGCGGACTTTGTTGTGCTGAAGCAATCGATGCGCGAGACGATGGCGCTACTCGACCACAAGTACCTGAACGACCAGGCCCCTTTCGACAAGATCAATCCCTCGGCGGAAAATCTGGCGAAGTATTTTTATGACGAGACGGCGCGGCGCTTTCCTCCGACAGGCGAGGGGCCGCGACTCAAGCACGTTACCGTGTGGGAAACGGACACGACGGCGGCGACGTACTGGCCGGATGGTTCGGGCGTGCCGGGGCGATGAACCGGGCGCTGCTGATCATCGGGATTCCGGCCGTGGGTGTGGCGGCATTCTATTCGGCGGCTCTGTGGGGCTGGTGGACCGGAATGTGGGTAGCGATCGGCTTGTCGTTCCTGCTTGCAGGGGTGGCGGTTTTTGATCGCCGGCGACGCCAGCCCGGACGCGAGCATCCGGCGGGCCGGGGCTGAGCCGGGAAATCTTTCATGGTTGTCACAGAAATTTTCCGCTCGATTCAGGGCGAAAGCAGCCACGCAGGGCGGCCTTGTATCTTCGTGCGGCTCACCGGGTGTAACCTCCGTTGCCGATGGTGTGACACGGCGTATGCTTTCTATGGCGGGCGGCGCGTGACGCTCGATGAAGTCATCTCGGAAGTGCGCGACCTTTCCGGGCCGAACGGTTCGCGGATCCGATTGGTCGAATTGACCGGAGGCGAGCCGCTGCTGCAGCCCGAGACCGTGCCGCTGGCTGAGAGACTGATTGCCGAAGGCTACGAAGTGATGATCGAGACGAGCGGTGAACGCTTCGTCGGGAAACTGCCGCGGCAAGTGGTGAAGATCGTCGACGTGAAATGCCCCGATTCGGGCGAGGGCGGAACGTTCGACATGGCGAATCTGGAAGCGATGGACGGCAAAGATGAAGTGAAATTTGTAATCGCGAGCCGGAACGACTACGAGTTTGCGCGCGATTTCACCCGGGAACACCGGTTGCCCGAAATCGTCGCGCACGTCATTTTCTCGGCGGTCGCAGCCGACCCCGCCGGCTCGTGGGAGGGTCTGGAGCCACGGCTGCTGGCCGAATGGATTTTAAGCGACCGTTTGCCCGTGCGGCTCGGCATGCAGATTCACAAGCACATATGGGACCCGGCAGCCCACGGCGTCTAGGATGAATCCAAGTGAAGAGAGGGTGATGACGCGAGAGATTCCCAAAGCGGTGGTTCTGCTGAGCGGTGGGATGGATTCTTGCGTGACGGCGGCCATTGCACGGCAAACGCACGAGTTAGCGCTAGTGCACGTCAGCTATGGTCAACGGACCGAGCGGCGTGAGCGACGGGCGTTCGAGGAGATCGCTGATTTTTATGAGGTGAGCGATCGGCTGGCGGTGCGGCTCGAGCACTTCCGACAAATTGGCGGTTCGGCGCTGACCGACCATTCCATTCCGGTACCGCAGACGGGGCTGGGTCCCGAGATCCCGGTGACTTACGTTCCCTTCCGCAACGCGCATTTTCTCTCGGTCGCCGTGAGTTGGGCGGAGGTGATCGGCGCGCAGGCTGTTTTCATCGGGGCCGTGGCCGAAGATAGTTCTGGTTACCCGGACTGCCGACCGGAGTATTATCAGGCGTTCGCGGAGGTGGTTCGGCGGGGGACGCGGCCGGAAAGCGGAATCCGCATCGAAACGCCGGTGATCGGCATGAGCAAGGAAGAAATCGTGCGAACCGGGATCGAACTGGGGGCCCCGCTCGACCGGACATGGTCCTGTTACCAGTTCGAGGACGAAGCGTGCGGCGTGTGCGACAGTTGCCTGCTACGCCTGCGGGCGTTCGCGCGGGCCGGAATCGGCGATCCTCTCCCGTATCGGGCGGGATCCGATACCGGCAACCCCTTGTCCAGAAAGGCATCGAGGCGGGTGGCTTCTTGAGAGGAAAGCGGAAAGATTTCTGAGGAGGAGTTCGCTATGAGGCACTGGAAAACAGCGTTGGCAGCAATACTCGTGGCCGGAACGCTGGCCGTTGCGGCTGCGGCGCAGTCGATGGGCCGGATCAGCGGTTCCGTGAAAGACGAGAACGGCAACCCCTGGCCGGGTGTTACCGTGGTGATCCACAGTGATGATACCGGGGCGACGTTCAACGTGACTACGGACGCGAAGGGACAGTACTCGCAAATGGGTGTTGCCGCCGGCATTTATACGATCACTTTTCAGACCGATAAGTTCGCGCCGCAGGTTTTCAGAGTTCGCGTGGAAGGCGGCGGTACTTTGACGCAGGACGTGGATTTCAAGGCGCTGATCGCAAAGAATCCGCAGTATGCGGAAGCGGTGAAAAAGCAGGAGGCGGCCAAGCAGAAATTTACCGAGCTGAAAGTCCACTTCGCAGCCGGGCGCAAGGCGCTCTCGCAGATCGACGCTCTACGCCAGCAGATGGGCTCTCAACCGGCCGCTCAGCAGGAGCAGTCGAAGCAGCAGATCGCCCAGTTGAGTCAGACGGCGGTCACGGAGCTGTCCGCGGCGCAAAAGATTGCCGGGCCGAAGGATTCGAACCTGCCGACGATCGTGGGCAACCTCGCTTTGGCCTACGAGGCGGCTGGCAAGCACGCCGAAGCGGCAGATTCCTTCACGCAGGCCGCGCAGCTGGATCCGACCAATCCGAACTATTTGCTGGGCGCGGCGACGAATCTGGCGTATGGAGGAAAGCTCCAGGATGCCAGCGCCGACTGCGAAAAAGTGGCGGCACTGGCGGCTCCCACCGGCGCCACTTGTTGGCGGAATATCGGCGTCGTGCTCTACAATACGAATCAACTGAAGGATGCCGTCGTTCCCTTGCAGAAGGCCACCCAGGCGGATCCAACCAATGCCGATAACTGGTTCCTGCTGGGCAACGCCTTGATGAACACGATGCAGAGCAAGATGGTCGACGGGAAACTGACGGCAATCGTCAATCCCGGCACTGTCGAGGCCTACCAGAAATACCTGCAGCTCGCTCCGAATGGACCGCAGGCGGAGCAAGCCAAGCAAACCCTGCAAGTGCTCCAGCAACTCGGCGCGGGCGTTGATACCAAGTTCATCGCGCCGCCGAAGAAAAAGCACTAAGCGGCATCACAATCGGCCGAACGGCCGGGGTTCTTCGGGGGCTGGATAAAAATATTCGGCCCCTCCTGAACTTCCTCCCCCGATTTCCCCGCCTGAAGTCAGCCCCCTCAGCGTTTCCTCCGATTCTTCGTTCCCATTCTGGCGAGACCTTTCGCGTGCGGTG
>JAGWOX010000117.1 GCA_028877145.1 Acidobacteriota bacterium
CCACCCGTTTGGTAGCATGGCCGCAAGCAAATGATCGGCCAAGTTGTTCTCGTCTTCCTCATCGTCTTCATTCTGAATCTGATTCCCGCCTTCGCTCCGCCCACCTGGATGGTCTTCTCGTTCATCGGCTTCGCGTATCCACAGATCAACGTTGTTGTGCTCGCACTGGTGGGAGCGGTCGCCGCGACGCTCGGCCGTGTCACGCTCGCCAAGCTGGCGCAGGTGATCGTCCGTGGGCGTTTGCTCAGCCGGCGGTCGAAGGAGAGCATCGATGCGATCAAGGAACGGCTCCAGCAGCGGCGCAAACTGACCTTCGGCGTCTTTCTCATCTACGCCTTCAGCCCCCTCCCCTCTAACTATCTCTTCATCGCCTACGGTCTCACAGCCATGGAACTGGCCCTGATCGCCGTCCCGTTTTTCATCGGCCGGTCGGTCAGCTACAGCTTTTGGGGAGTGACGTCGTCGGTGATCGGCCGCCGCATCAACGGCGCCCTGCACGGACATCCGCTCAGCTACCTCAGCGCGTATTTCGTCGTCACGCAAATCGCGCTTCTCTACGGCGTCTACCTCTTCACGCGGGTCGACTGGCGCTACGTCCTCGACGAAAAGAAATTTCGCTGGCTGCCGCGCAACGCGCACGATTCCTCGAATAGCCGCGGCCTGTGATGGAACTTCGCGCCCAGTAGCACAGACATTCCTGACTTTTGCCCACCCGCAAATCTCGAAGCCTGCACAGACAGGATTGGCGGTGCTACTGAAGATCGACCGCGTGGCGCTATGCTACGGAACGTGCGCACGGCGGAATGGATCAACACGCTGACGTTTTCGTTTTTCGTGGTATGCGCCTGGCTGCGGCCGCTCACCCGGCGGCAGCGGGTCCGCGCGAGCGCGCTCGGCCTCGCCGGAATTCTGCTGACTCTCGCGGCATATTTCGCGCAGGCATCGTTGCGCACTCCCGCGCTTTCGATCGTGCGTGATTGGCTGCCCGCCCCGCTGATGATGTTTGTCTACTGGCAGACCGGCCAGTTTTTCTCGCACCGTAACGGGGCGCTCGAAGCGCGCCTGCTGGCGCTCGACGACAAAATTCTCGGCACGTTTTTCGGCCGCAGAACCAAACCGTCGCTCGGTGTTGCGGCAGCCGATGCATTCGAATTCGCCTACCTCCTTTGCTACCCGCTGATTCCTATCGGCATGCTGGCGCTCTACGTCCTCGGCCTGCGAGTCCACGCCGATGACTACTGGGCCGCGGTCTTGCCGCCGACCTATCTCTGCTACGCGCTCCTGCCCTTCATTCAGATGTTCCCGCCACGGCTGCTCGATGCCGATCGCTGGCGCAATCTGTCGCGCGGGCCTATTCGCGACTTTAACCTGTGGGTCCTCCGACACGGCAGCATCCAAGTGAACACGTTCCCCAGCGCGCATGTCGCCTCGACGATGGCCGCGTCGCTGGTCCTTCTGCGCCTTGCGCCGCCCGTCGGCGTGATCTTTCTCGTCATGGCTGTCGGTATCGCTCTAGGTGCCGTCTTCGGCCGCTACCACTACGCCGCCGACGCGATTGCGGCTGCCGCCCTCGCACTCGTGTCCTCCATCCTGTAGCGGACACTCCAGCGAAGGGCGCTTTGAGAAATGGCTCCAAGTCAAAGCTGGCGCAATCGCTCGAAGACCGTCTGTCGCGGGTCGAAAATTGGGTGACCCATCCGGTCGACACCACAATGATGCGGCGGCTGGACGAGGGCGGTATTGCCGGCGATCAGCGTGGGGATCGGCGCGCGGCGCGCAGGAGCATGGCCTGTTTTCTGGCGGCGAGCAGCGCCAGGTGGTCGCAGCGGACGTTGTCGGCGTGGCCGGCGTGACCGCGGACCCATTTCCAATCGACCTCGTGACGTGCGGCAAGTGAATCCAGCTCTTCCCACAGGTCTCGGTTGAGGACTTCGAGCGTCCCCGAAGTCCCTTTCGTTTTCTTTTGCCAGCCCTGGCGCTTCCACTGCGCGATCCATTTCGTAATGCCGTTCCTCACGTACTGCGAGTCGGTGGTGACGATGATGTGGGAAGATTCGCGGAGCGTTTTCATCCCTTCGATGACCGCGCGCATTTCCATCCGGTTATTCGTTGTATGTTCTTCCGAGCCGAACAATTCCTTGTGCCGCGTTTCATAACGCAGAATACAGGCCCAGCCGCCGGGGCCGGGATTGCCGATACACGCGCCGTCGGTCACCAGAATTACCTTTTGCACCAGGAAGCCTCCCAGGGATGTGTGGTCGATACGCAAGAGCGGCGTACATGCTACCGCACGGGAGCGTCGCGTGCAGGTTAGCTAACAGGTGGCAGGGAACTCGTAGGGGCGACCCGGTGGGTCGCCCGGCCTTCATCCGCATCCCGCGTCCTGTGTCGTCGGGACAATTCCGAGGACGGACATAAAAAGGGCGACCCAGCGGGTCGCCCCTACGAATGATCGATTCGTGCTGGAGCCGGCGCGGTACTACTTGCTTTTGGGACTGGACGCCGACGCAGTTTCCGTTCGTGGGAAGTAGCCGGTGCGGGTGCGCACGTCCAGCTTGCCGAGGGCGCGCGGTATGTCGACGAGCTTCACTTCGACGCGGCGGAATCCGCCATTCGACTGCGGATTGGTCGGGTAGTAGGCGAGCAGATACTGATTGCGAATGTCCTTGGCCACCGCGAGGCAGATGCTGTGGACCTGGTCGACGTTTTTCGGGAAGAAAGCCAGCCCGCCGGTGGCTTCCGAAAGAGCCGTCAGTGCGCGCTTGGCGCGCTTCGCGGCGCCATGGTCCTCTTCGCTGAGCAGGCCGACGGTGTAAATGATGGCGTCGGATTTCTGCGCCGCGCGAACGGTGTCCTCGAGCGTGTGCTGGCTCGCATTATCCTCGCCGTCGGTGATGATGAGCAGGGCCTTCTTGTCGCGATGGCCTTTCTTCAAGTGATCGAGCGAGGCAAGGATGGCGTCGTAGAGCGCGGTCGAGCCGCGGGAATCGATGCGCTCAAGCGCGTCCTTGAGGACGGCGATGTTGTTCGTGAAATCGGACTGCTGATCGAGGTAGTAATCCTCGTTGAAATTGACAACGAAGACTTCGTCATCCGGGTTCGACGTCTGCACGAGTGTGAGCGCGGCGGCGTTCACTTCCGGGCGCTTCTGGCGCATCGACCCGCTGTTATCGATCACCAGACCCATGGTGACCGGAATATCCTCGTGCTTGAACA
Organism: Acidobacteriota bacterium; assembly: GCA_028877145.1. Lineage (GTDB taxonomy): Bacteria > Acidobacteriota > Terriglobia > Acidiferrales > UBA7541 > JAKASX01. The sequence goes on from JAGWOX010000117.1 coordinate 3,217, forward strand.
GGTCGATTTTCTGCTGAACGCCGTCCTCGTAAACGTGGAAATTCTTCTCGTTGAGGTTCTCGACGAACTTGCCCTGCTTGTCGATGACGGTGACGGGCAGGGCCACCATGTCGACGCTGCGCTTGATTTGGGCGGCTTTCGGCGGCGGTGGCGGCGGTGGCACGTTGACCATCGGCGGCGCGGTGGGTTGTTGTTTCTGCTGGGCGAAGGCGGGCGCCGCGGACGCAGCGAACGCGGCGACCAGGCCGGCGAGAGCGAGCGCGCGTGGCCTACGGCCCGGGCGCGTAGTAGCCGCGCCGGTAGTAGACCTTGAGCGGAGGCAGTCCCCGCGGCGGGCGCAGCTGAATCTTGATTTTTCTCCACTTGGCATCTTTCTTGCGGTCACTCGGTCGGTAGCCAACGACATATTGATTTCGCAGCTCCATGCTGATTTTCGTGGCGATGTCCGGCAACTCGTTGAGGTTCTGGACGGGGAACACGCGTCCACCGGACATTTCCGCCAGCTCATCAAGCAGCGCCGGACCTTCCCCTTCTTCCGGGGTTCGGAAGCGGTCGGCGAGCGGTTCGTAGATCCCGATTGCATAGAGCTGGACGTCGGCTTCTTTCAGGTACTCGCGAATATCGCGTTCGGAGTACCGGCTATGATTTTCGCCACCATCGGATATGATGAGCAAAGCCTTTCTGCTGTTGTGTGCTCCCCGCATTTCGCTGAGTCCCAGGTAGATGGCATCGAAAAGCGCGGTGCGGCCCGTCCCGTGGGTAAACATAAGCCGGTTTTGAAGTACGCTGAGATCCGTGGTGAAGGGTGAAACCAGTTCGGCACGATCACTAAAGTCTACCAAAAAGAATTCATCCTGTGGATTCGCCGTCTTGAAGAACTGCAGCGCGGCCATCTTCGATTTGTTGATCTTGTCGGACATGCTGCCGCTCATGTCGAAGATCACGCCAATCGAGATCGGAACATCTTCCTCGGAAAAATGAATGATTTCCTGCTCCTTGCCATCCTCGAAGGCCCGGAAATTGTCCTGCTCCATCCCGGTGACCAGCCGGTCGTAGGGATCGACCACAGTCACCGGCACCAGAACCATGTCCACGCTCCGGCGCAGGGGCGTGCCGAACTCGTTGGCCGGCGGTTTGGGCTTGGCAGGAGCCGGCGGCTTCATCGGCCCTTGTTGTTGTGCGGGCAGGGACAGGGCTATAGTGCACAAAACCAAAGCGAAAACAAAAGGGCTAAGGGCCTTGGCCTTGAGATCCACCATATCCCCCGCGATGTGGATAAAGGGCAGGCAAGACTGCGTACATTCCGATTTTAGCACCGCATAGACCTTTTGCAACCGTGCCAGCCCGGGCCAGGGATACTTTCTTTCGCCCGGATCCTCTATCGTCAAGGCAACCCCGATGGCCCGGTCTAGTTCTCTGTTCAGGTGGACCGGGGACAGCTTTTCAGCCGTCATTCTGCATTCCAGGCCGGTCTGTTATATAAATGATGGCTCCGTTTGGCCGGTCCCGGGGAAAGGCGACCGGCAGGAGCGCGATTCGCGCCGGGAAGGCCCACGCGATCGAGGAAAGTTTTTTGCGGGCCGAAGCCCCGCGTGGCGTTTTCGCGCATCTATTTATCCGCAATTCTGAGGAGTGTCGATTTGATCGAAGTCGAAAGCCTGACGAAAATCTTCGGACAAAAATCCGCCGTCGACCACGTCTCCTTCAAGGTGGAAAAGGGGGAGATTGTCGGGTTCCTGGGCCCGAACGGCGCCGGCAAGACCACGACCATGCGCATGCTCACCGGCTACCTGCCGGCCTCGAGCGGGACGGTTCGGATCGACGGTTTCGACGTCGCCGAACAGTCGATGGAGGTGCGTAAGCGCATCGGCTACCTGCCCGAAATGCCCCCGCTCTACACGGAGATGAAGGTCGAGTCCTACCTCGATTTCGTCGCCCGCATCAAGAGCCTGCCCTCGGCCACGCGAGCCGAACGCATCGACCGCGCGCTCGAAATGGCCCACCTGACCGACCGGCGGCACGACCTGATCCGCCATCTCTCGCGCGGCTACCGGCAAAGGGTCGGCATCGCCCAGGCGATCGTGCACGATCCGGACGTGCTGATCCTCGACGAGCCCACCGCCGGACTCGACCCGAAGCAGATCATCGAGGTCCGTCAGCTCATCAAGGGCCTGGCGGGAACCCACACCATCATTCTTTCGACGCACATCCTGCCCGAGGTCAGCATGACGTGCGACCGCGTGCTCATCATTAACCACGGCAAGATCGTCGCCGAGGACACGCCGGAAAACCTGACCACCCAGTTGCGGGGCGGGGAACGGCTTCGCCTGCTGGTGCGGGCCGACGAAGTGGGCTTGCGGAAGGCGCTCGAAGGGATCGACGGCGTGCGCGAGATCGCCGCGACGGCGCTGCGCGATGGAGGCCGTCTGTCGGTGGTCGTCGACGTCAGCCCCGAACGCGACGTGCGCAGCCAGGTGGCGGCGCGGATCGTGCAAGGCGGCTTCGATCTTTACGAGCTGCGCAGCGAGCGCATGAGCCTCGAGGAGATATTCCTGCAGTTGACCACCGAAGAGTCGGATGAAAGCGCGAGGAGGGAAGCGTGAGAAGTCTCTGGGCCATCTACCGGCGCGAAATGCAGCACTATTTCGTATCGCCGATCGCGTACGTGGTCGGCGGGGTGTTTCTCGGCGTCGCCGGATTCTTCTTTAACGGCATTCTAACTTTCATGTTGCGGCAAGCGATGCAGATGGGTTTCCAGGCGGCGCAGATGGGCGGCGCCGCTCCCCCGCTGAACGTTCCCGGGATGGTGGTGCAGAACTTTTTCGCCGTGCTCGGGTCGCTGACGCTGTTTCTCGTGCCGATGCTCACGATGGGCGTCTACGCGGAGGAAAAGAAGCGAGGCACGATCGAGCTGCTGATGACTTCGCCGCTCCGGGACTGGTCGATCGTGCTGGGGAAGCTGTTCGCCACGCTTACCATCTTCGCGATGCTGCTGGTTCCGACGCTTGCTTATCAGGCGTTCCTGTTCCACTACAGCGAACCCGCACCGCCGTGGAAGATTCTCTTTGCCGGCTACGTCGGCGTGCTGCTGCTGGCCGGGGCGCTGATCTCGCTGGGCGAATTTCTCTCCTCGCTCACCGAGAACCAGATCGTGGCGGCGGTGCTCACCTTCGGCGTGTTCCTGATCCTCTGGGTGCTCGATCTGGGCGCGCAGAGCACCAGCGGAGGAATCGGGGCGCTGCTGAAACAGCTCTCGCTGGTGAGGCGCTATAACGACTTCACGCTGGGCGTGATGGATCTGGCCAGCATGATCTACTTCGCCAGTTTCGCCGCGTTCATGGTGTTTCTCACCCTGCGCTCGCTCGACTCGATGCGCTGGAGAAGGGCGTAAGGGGCGGCCGTGAAGATCAATCGCAACGAATTGTTCAAAAGCATGAGCTACGCCGGGGCGGCGCTGGCGGTGGCGGGCTGGCTGCGCTCGACGATCGAGGGCATCCTCACGCCGCTCGACATGGGCTTGATCATCGGCGGCGGCGCGCTCCTGGTGGTGGCCATCGCCTTCAATCTCGGCGCCATTTGGGCGTTTCTCACGCGCCGGTCGTCGCGGCTGGGCGCGAACACGATCGTGCTGTCGCTGGCCGTACTGGCGATTCTGACGGCCGTGAACGTCCTCGCTTTCCGGCACGACAAGCGCTTCGACATGACGAGCGAGAAGCTCTATTCGCTCTCCGACCAGAGCCGCAAGATCGCCGATAGCCTGAAAACGGACGCCGACTTCATCTACTTCAGCAACCAGGCCGACACGCAACTGAGCGAGCTGATGGCCGAATACGGCACCGTGAACCGGCACATCCATTTCCGCCGCGTGGACCCGATCGCGCACCCGGAAATCGCCAAGCAGTACAACGTGCGGTCGACGGGCTCGATGGTGGCGACAAGCGGTGCCCGCACAATTCACCTGCAGGGCACCCAGGAGGAGGACATCACCAACGCCCTCATCCGCCTGACCCACAACACCGTCAGGACCGTCTGCTTCGTCGAGGGCCACGGCGAAAAGTCCCTCGATTCCACCGGGGCCGACGGCTACAGCGAGGTGAAAGCCGAGTTGACGAAGGAAACCTACCAGGTGCAGGCGGTGAACCTGGTAACCGCCAAGGGCGTGCCGGACACGTGCAGCGTGGTGGTGGTCGCCGGGCCGCAGCAGGCGCTCTTCCCGCAGGAAACCGACAGACTGAGCAAATACCTCGCCGGCGGAGGCAAACTTTTCGTTCTGGCCGACCCGGGAACGCACACGGGCCTCTCCTCGCTCCTATCGGCTTGGAACATCGGTCTGGGCGACAACATCGTGATCGATGCCAGCCTGTTGAGCCGCCTGTCAGGGACGGGACCGGTGGTGCCGGTGGTGGTGGACTACGGCGATTCGCCCATCACCGAGGGCTTTCAGAACAGCATGACCGTCTTCCCGATGGCGCGGACGGTGGGCATCCTCAGTTCTTCGAAGACCACCCCGCTCACCGTCGCCTTGCTCAAGACTTCGGCCGACAGCTTCACCACGCCGAAGATCGTCGGCAACACCGTCCGCTTCGATGCAAAGACCGACCAGAAAGGCCCGCTGACGCTGGGCGCGACGGCCGAGCAGAAGGAAAACGGCCAGCAGGCGCGTCTGGTGGTGATTGGCAATTCGGAATTCGCGGCGAACCGCTGGGTGGGCGTGCAGCGCAACGGCGACCTCTTCTACAACACCATCAACTGGCTCTCCCAGGACTACGATCTGATCTCGATCCGGCCAAAGAGCCCCACCAGTCGCCAGGTGACGATGACCGAGGCGCAGCAGCGCATGCTGATGTGGCTTAGCCTGGCGCTCTTGCCCGGCCTAGTGGTCATCGCCGGCATCTGGATCTGGTGGAAGAGGCGCTAAGGGATGAAGAAGAGCACTCTGGTTGTGGTCCTGCTTGCTCTCGCCCTGGGCGGTTTTGTCTACTGGCACGAATTCAAGCGGACACCGCCCGCACAGGTCAACACGACCAATCCCGTCGTCTTCCATTTCCAGCCGGAAGACGTTACTTCGATCACCATTGCGCAGCCCGATACGCCCCCGGTCGTCGTTGACCGCGAGGGATCGGGCTGGCAAGTCGCGCAGCCGGTTCAGACGCGCGCCAACACCGACACGATCACCAGCCTGCTCAACGACGTCACCCTCGCTCATTCCTCCCGCACCCTCAGGCCCACCGGCAACGAGCTGGCCGATTACGGCCTTGCGACGCCGGCGGCCACGCTGGACTTCAAGCTGAAAGACGGCAAGACGCACACGTTGAAGATCGGCTCTCTTGATTTTTCCGGGAATTCGGCCTACGCGCAGGCCGACGGCTCGAAGGATGTGATCCTGGTGCCGCAATCGGTGCGCGAGGACGGCACGAAAACGCTTGCCGACCTGCGCGACAAGTCGGTGCTGGGCATTTCGAGCGATGAAGTTCAGTCCTTCCATCTGAAAACGCCGTCGCTCGATCTCGACGCCCGGCGCTCGGTGAAAAATCCCGAAGCGTGGAACATCCAAAAGCCGCTGCCGATGATTGGCGACTCCACTGCGATCTCGCAGTTGCTTGACAACGTCTCGAATGCGAAGCTGGCGAAGGTGGTCAACGAAACCGGCCCCGATCTGGCACGCTACGGATTGACGCGGCCCGCCGTTTCTCTCGAGGTGAATCTCGGCCCTGGCGGCCAGCGCTCGCTCGATCTGGGCAGCAAGACGGGCGACCAGTATTACGCGCGCGATACCTCGCGCAACATGGTCTTCCTCGTGCCCGCCAGTCTCGAAAAACAGCTCGATCAGACCCTCTTCGCGCTGCGCGACAAGCGTCTGCTGCGCGAATTGCCCGACAGCTTCACCCGCATCGATTATCACGCCGGCGCGTTCCAGTTCTCCTGCGGCGTGGACAAGAGCGGCAAGTGGACGATGTTCGCTCCCGCCGCCGACAAGGGCAAGGCGGTCGAGAACTGGAAGGTGTTCGATCCGCTCTCGAGCGCCAACGCGCTGGCGATCCTCGATTCGCCTTCGCCCGCCTTGATGGCGGAAGTCGCGCACCCCGTGATCGAGATCGACCTGACGCGCAAGGACGGCACCAAGAAGATCTTTCGTATCTCGAAACCGGTGGGCAAGGACGTCTACGTCTGGGTCAATGACGCGAGCGGCCTCTATCGCATCGACAAGCAGACATACGACTCGCTGCTCTTCAAGACGCCCGCCGACATCTTGCAATGACGCGCTGACATTTTTGCGGTAACATTTCCGCCTCGCTGGATTGATTCAGATGATGGCAGAGCCATTTGCAAACTTCCGGGCTCGCAAGTTCTTTGAGGTTTCGGGAGGTTGCCATGAAGAAATGGCAGGTTCTTCTGGTTTTCACCGCCGTCGGCTTGATCGCGTCAACCCGGGCGGCGCCGAAACCCACCCCAAGACAGGCGGGGCTGATCTCAACCAATACAAGGCTCGTGAGGCTCCTTGTACTCGTCTTTGACAATAAGGGAGCGCGCGCGACGGGTCTCACCGATCGGGACTTCCGCGTCCTGGACAATGGCGTCGAACAGCGGATCACCTATTTTTCGAATCTGCGGGAACCGGTCTCCGTCGTGCTCGCGGCCGATGACAGCCGCAGCATGTACCACAAGATTCCTTTCGTGCGGGAAGCGCTAGACACGTTGCTCGATCCCTACCCCAGCGTGGAAGTTCAGAGGCAATTCCGCGACGAATTCGCCCTGGTACGCTTCGCAACCCGGGCGGAGCGAGCCACTCGCTTCATGACGGGCGAGGAACTGGAGCCATGGATCAATAGGCTTGTCCAACCCACGGACGGCAACACCGCCCTTTTCGATGCCATCTACCTCTCCACTGCCGTGGCGCACAAGGGGTCGAACAAGCGGCGGGCCATTATCCTCGTGACCGACGGCGGCGACAACAACAGCCGCTACAGCCTCAAGGAAACCAGGCGGTTCGTGGAGGAGACGGATGTCCCCGTCTTTGCGATCATGGCATCGCCGTCCCTCCTGCCTCAATGGATCCTCCCGGAGGGTCCAAAAGAACCGCCAATCGCGGGTCCTCAGACCGAGCATCCTCCCATCTCGCCCGATAATCCCCTCATCCAAAAAATCGAAAAAAACAACGAGGATGTGATCGGGCCGGCGGAACGCCGCGGTCCTCACAATATGAAGGTGCTAACGGAGGCATCGGGCGGAGCGGTCTTTACCGCACGCCGTTTAACCGATCTCCCGAGGATCGTCCGGGCCATTGGGCAGGCGATCCGATACGCGTACCTGATCGCGTACGAACCGCCGGCGCATATGGAGAAGGTATCTCGCACTTCGAGTCCGGGCGCCAACGGCTGGCATACCGTGAAAGTCTCGCTTGTACCGGCCGGCCGGTACAAAGGGTACGCGATCTATGCAAAAGACGGTTATTTTGATGATCAGATTCCCTGAAGGCGCGCACGGGCTGCCTTGGATCGGGCTCACCTCTGCGGGTCGCTGACCGATTTGCCAAACAGCGCGTCGCAGGTATGCCCGCGTCGCTCGGCCCGAACAGAAACTGACCGCATCTCCCACACAGGTTTCCTATGAAGCATCGGCAACTCCGCCACGCAGCCCTGAGCTGTCAGGATTAGGGAGGAAGCTTCAAGCAAGAAGGTACCATCTTGTTGTGCCCTTGTTTGCGTACCCCTCAGTACGGAAAAACCTCCTTTTCGACGGCAACTTAGGTCAACTGCATTCGCACAGTGCGCCATGAAAAGTTCCACATTCTTTGTGTCCCGCGTTCTGGTCTCAACTGTTTTGTACATAGATTCCTCACTAACAGGCAACCCGTAAACTCTCTTACTGAATAGGTACTTGTCCGCGATGCGCGGGCTGGCGAAAATGGCGCGAATTCTACAAGGTACCCGTGGCGAAAAAGAAAGAGCCGACACAACCCAATACCAAACTGGCGCGCGAGTCCTCCCGCTTCCTACATGACGGTCGCCGCAAACACCGGCATTGGGAGGTGACGATTTTCTACCACGACGGCAAGCGCTTCTCCCGCGTGTATATCGACCGGGAACGGGCACATCGCTTCGCCGAGCGGCAAAAGAAATCGCCGATCGTTCGCGCCGCCAAGGTTCAAGAAGTGGATTTGTGAAGAAGAACCCATGGGAACGCGTAGTCACCAGCGACGGGTACGCTCCGCTTTTGTTCTGCCTGATGGTGGTCATGTCCGTCATGCTGGCCGGCTTGTTTCTTCAGTTCTGGGTCAAGCTCGGGGTGCGCGGGATCGGCTGGTGAGGCCGGGGGACGAGTAGCCGGGGCGGGGCAAAATCTGTTAGACTTGTTCGCGACGCGACCGTAGTTTAGGGGTAGAACGGGAGCTTGCCAAGCTCCAGGCGGGAGTTCGAGTCTCCTCGGTCGCTCCAGATTCCACCCTCTTGTTTTTCGCAGCCTTCCATTTTCGCGGCCACAAGTTGCTGGTGAGCGGCGGGCGCTGACGCTCGCTCGCGGCTCCGGCTGTTGTTTCCGTCGCGACGGAGAAAATGTTAGGCTTCGCATGTCGCGAGCCGGGATGAGCGGGAAAATCCACATCGCCGTCGGTAGCACGCGAAAGCCGAAACTCGACGCTGTGCGCGAAGCGCTGGCCGAATTCGGCGCGCGCCTCGATGGTGGTGCGGGGTTCGAAATTGTGGGTATCTCC
>JAGWOX010000344.1 GCA_028877145.1 Acidobacteriota bacterium
GGGAAATCCTTCGACGTCATCCCGCACAAGGTCGGAGCCAAGTTCCCGTTTCGCGTCTGCGGCGGGCACGTCCAGCTTCGGCAATTCCATGCCCCGCTTGCCTGCGGACGACACCTCGAAGATCAGCCCTTCCGATTGGTTCACATGCCGCCGTGCTTTTCTGATACGTTCGTCGGACAAGGTTCCGTTCTCCCTAGGCCTTTCGCCCGGCCGCGCCCTTGAGTTCTGCTCCCGATTCCGTCGCGTTCTCCGCTCCCAAAACCCGCGCCAGCGAATCGCCCAGCCGGTCGATCTCCTCGCGCGTAGTTGTTTCGGTCACACAGAACAGCCCGCACTTGGTGAGTTCAGGGAAGAAGCGGCCCAGCGCGAGCGGCCCGATGATCTTGTCTTCGAGCAACTCCTGGTTGACCATGCGCACCGACCGCGGCAGCCGCAATACGAACTCGTTGAACGTCGGGGCAGGGAAGACGCGCTCGACGCCGGGAATCGCCTCGAGCTTCTCCCTCGCGTATAGCGCCTTCGCCAGATTCTGTTCGGCCAGCTCCCGCACGCCCTGCCGTCCGAGCAGCGTCAGGTGCATCGTCATCGCCAGCGCGCAGAGTGCCTGGTTCGTGCAAATGTTCGAAGTCGCCTTCTCGCGCCGGATATGCTGTTCGCGGGTCGCCAGCGTCAGGCAGAATCCGCGCTGCCCCTTGGTGTCCGTCGTTTGCCCGACGAGCCGTCCCGGCATCTGACGCACAAACTTCTCCCGCGTGGCCATCACGCCGACAAACGGCCCGCCGTAGGATGGCGGCAAGCCGTAGCTCTGCCCCTCCATCGCCACGATATCGGCCTCGGCCGGCGGCCGCAGGATGCCGAGCGAAGCCGCCTCGGCGATCGCCACGATCAGCAGCGCGCCCGCGGCATGCGCGATCTCCGCCGCCGCGGCAATCTGCTCTACCACGCCGAAGAAATTCGGCGATTGCACGACAACCGCGGCCGTCTTGTCATTCACCGCCGCGCGCAGGGCGTCCAGATCGACTCGCCCGGAAGCCGCGTACCCAAACGATTCGATTTCGAGTCCCGCATGTTGCGCGTACGTCTCGAGCACCTGCCGGTACTCGGGATGCACGGACCGCGCCGCGACCAGGCGATGCCGCCCCGTCAGCCGCTCGGCCATCAACGCCGCTTCGGCCAGCGCCGTCGAGCCGTCGTACATCGACGCGTTCGCCACTTCCTGCCCGGTCAGCTGGCTCACCATCGTCTGAAATTCGAAAATCCACTGCAGGGTGCCTTGGCTGATTTCCGCCTGGTAGGGAGTGTAGGCGGTCAAAAATTCGCCGCGCTGGAGCAGGGCATCGGCCACCACAGACCGCAAATGCCGGTAAACGCCCGCGCCGAGAAACGACGAGTAGCCGACGGAATTTTCCCCGGCGCGCTCCCGGAAATAGCCGATGATCTCGGGTTCCGACAGCGGCCCGGGAATCGGAAGCGGCTCCTTCAGCCGGAACTCTTCCGGAATCGATGCGAACAGCTCTTCGATGGATTTCGCGCCGATCGTCTCGAGCATCGCCCGGCGTTCGGCGTCGCTCTTCGGGAGGTAGCGCATCAGGCGGAGGCTTCCTTCTGTTGTTCGGCGATATAGGCTTCGTAGGCCGCGGCGTCCATCAGCGAAGCGATCTCACTGGCCGCGTTCGACGTGCGAATCCGCACCAGCCATGCCGCCCCGTGAGCGTCCTGGTTGATGGTCTCCGGATGGTCGGCGAGCACGCCATTCGCCTCAGTCACTTCGCCCGTCACCGGGCTGAAAATCTCGCTCACCGATTTCACCGATTCCACCGTCCCGAACGCCTGCCCGGCCTCCACTTTTGCCCTGGCGGCCGGCAATTCGACGTAGACGACGTCGCCCAGCTCGTGCTGAGCGTAGTCGGTGATGCCCACGGTCGCGACGTCACCTTCGAGTTTCACCCACTCATGTTCCTTCGTGTAGCGGAAATCGGTCGGATACATCGTTCGCCTCGATCCTTTCTAGCTGCCAGTAGCGCAGCCACTCTTGGCTGCGGCATTTCCGTTTCGCCGCCGGTAGCGCAGCTTTCAGGCTGTGCATTTACGCCAAGGTGCAAAGACGTACACAGCCTGAAGGCTGTGCTACCAATTCC
>JAGWOX010000118.1 GCA_028877145.1 Acidobacteriota bacterium
GAGCGCGCCGGCCTCATCAACTACGTCAGCCCGGACATCATCGGCTTCACCGCCGAAGTAAACGACTGGGTCGCGAAATATTGCCAGGCCGACCCGAGCCGCCTGATCCCTTTCGGCTCCGTTCATCCGCGCTTCATCGACGACGCAGGCAAGGAAGTCGATCGCCTGGCGAAACTCGGCATTCGCGGTCTCAAACTCCATCCGTCGCACCAGGTGGTCGCGCCGAACGCCTATCTCAACGGCATGAAGCAACTCTCGGCGATGTACGAGCGCGCCCAAGCGCACCGCATGCCCGTGATGATTCACACGGGCACGTCGATCTTCCCCGGCGCTCGCAACCTCTACGCGCAGCCGATGCTCGCCGACGACGTCGCCGTCGATTATCCCGATTTACCGATCATCCTCGCGCACGGCGGCCGCCCGCTGTGGATGAACGAAGCGTTTTTCCTCGTGCGCCGCCACGAGAACGTGGTGATCGACGTCTCAAGCATTCCGCCGCAGAGCCTGCTCCAATATTTCCCCCGGCTCGAGGAAATCGCCGACAAGGCCCTCTTCGGCAGCGACTGGCCCGGCCCCGGCGTGCCCGACGTCGCCGGAAACATCCGCAAGTTCAAGGCGCTCCCGCTTTCGTCCGAGGCGCAACAAAAAATTCTCTACGACAACGCGGCCCGCATGTTCCCGCCGCGCTAAAAGTCCGGCAGCGTTTCGTGTAGCGCCGGCCTTCAGGCCGGCGCAGGTTTAACGTTGTGTCGCGCCGGCCGGAATTTATCCCGACCCGTCGGGAGGCCGGCACCGAGACACTCGAGGAGCGGGCACCAAGCTTTTCGGGGGTCGCGGCTTTAGCCGCGACATGACCATTAAGTTCAAAGAGGGGCTTCAGCCCCTGAAGCTTCCTGACGAAAGGAATGAGCTCATGACCGTAAACACAATCGCCGTCATCGGCGCCGGAACGATGGGCCGCGGCATCGCCTACGTCTCCGCGCTTGGCGGCTACGAAACCGTGCTCGAAGACGTGCGCCGCGAGATGCTCGACCAGGCGATGGACTGGATGAAGAAAGCCTTCGATCAGGGCGTCGAGCGAGGAAAAGTCTCCGCCGACGACGCCAAGAACGCCCTCGCGCGCGTCCGCACCGTCGGCCGCGTCGAGGAAGCCGCCGACGCCGACCTCGTCATCGAGGCCGCGCCCGAGGACATCGAGTTGAAAATCGAGCTCTTCGGCATGTTTGACAAATTCACCCGCGCCGAAACGATTCTCGCGACCAATACCTCCTCGCTCTCGATCACCGAAATGGCCGCGATCACCCAGCGCCCCGAGCTGTGCGTCGGCATGCACTTTTTCAATCCCGTGCCGAAAATGAAGCTGCTCGAGCTGGTCCGCGCGCTCGAAACCTCCGAACAGACGCTCGCGACCTGCGCTGAAGTGGGCCGCCGCATGGGTAAGGAAGTCGTCACCGTGCGCGAATCGCCCGGCTTCATCACCAGCCGCGTCAACGCCCTCATCGGCAACGAAGCCTTCACCATGCTCGAAACCGGCATCGCTTCCGCCGAAGACATCGACAAGGCGCTCAAGCTCGGCCTGAATCATCCGATGGGCCCGTTCGAGTTGGGCGATCTCGTCGGCCTCGACGTGCGCCTGAGCATTCTCGAATACCTGCACCGCACGCTCGGCGAAAAATACCGTCCGTCGCCGCTCCTGCGCCAATACGTGAACGCCGGCCGCCTCGGCCGCAAAGCCGGCCGCGGCGTCTACGATTACCGCAAGGAAAAATTGGAACCGTAGCCGTATTAGCTCGTCGCTCACCCGATTCGATCTTCGTGCAACGGTAGGGGCGCGGTCGCCGCGCCCTATGGTTTCGCCGCCCGCCGGTTCTCGTAATCCCCATCGGCTTCAGCGATAACATACTTATCATGCTGATCGAAGCCATCATGGCTCTGCCCTGAGCGAAGCGAAGGGCCCCGAAAGCGCTAAGGGAAAGTAGACCACGGTGACATATCAGCGGAATTCTTCGTCCCGATGCCTCCGCGTATACGGGGCTGTCCGTGTTGTCAGGATCAGGCCGCCTCACGAAGGATGACAACGCGCCCAGCCTGCGGCACACGCCGCATCCCACACCCTTCAAGACAACCATAACGATCCCAGGCCCAATTCCGGTAAAATGGGAACATTGGGGGATTGGCCCATGAACACCTCGGGCAAGATTCAGCTCGTTCAAGGCGACATCACCGAAATGAATGTCGACGCGGTGGTCAACGCGGCGAACAACGATCTGATGCTCGGCGCAGGCGTCGCTGGCGCAATCCGCCGCAAGGGCGGCGAGCAGATTCAGCAGGAATGCAACGAGATCGGCACGATCCCGGTCGGCACAGCCGCCATTACCGGCGGCGGACGCCTGAAAGCGCACTGGGTGCTCCACGCGGCCAGCATGGAACTGGGCGGCTCGACCACGGCCGCGTCGCTGCGCGGCTCGACCATGCATTCACTGCGCCTTGCCGAGAAGAAGAGCCTGAAAAGCATCGCCTTCCCCGCGATCGGCGCCGGCATCGGCGGGTTCCCTCTGCGCGAATGCGCTGAGATCATGTTCCGTGCCGTTTTCGAGCACTTGCGTCAGCCGACCTCGCTCGAGGCCATCTATTTCGTCCTTTACGATCAGCCCACCTTCGAAATCTTCGCCGATGTCCTAGAAGTACTGAAAAGGGAGATGCGAACAAAAGCCGCCGCCGGCTCCGATTAGCCCCGCACGTCTGACTCCGGGTAGCGCAGCCACTCCTGGCTGCGGCCTTTTGTCCATCTCCACCACACATTGCGCGTGTCCCGCCCTGCGCCCCTACCAAATCCTGCAAATCTTCGCCTTTGGCCGCGCTTCCGGCTGCCCTTCCCGGCACCCAAACGCCCCCGCGAATTGCGGCATATTAGCCACGGGCCCGTTCGTCCGATAGATTTCGAGCGGGTGCGGATCGACGTTCAGGCGAAAACGAATCGTCGCCGGCCGCGTCTGTTCTTCCCAACTGCGCGCGTACGACAGGAAAAACCGCTGGTTGGGCGTAAAGCCGTCGATCTTCTTTCCGGATTTTGCTTCGGCCGTCGTCCGGAACGCGTTGTACGCGATCACCAGCCCGCCCAGATCCGCGATGCTCTCGCCCAGTTCCAGATGGCCGTTCTCGTGTAAGTTGTCGATGGCGATGTAGCCGTCGAACTGGTTCGCCACGCATTCGGCGCGTTCCTTGAAATTCTTCAGGTCGCTAGCCGTCCACCAGTTTTTCAGGTTGCCCTGGGCGTCGTACTGCCGGCCCTCATCGTCGAAACCGTGCGTCATCTCGTGGCCGATCGTCGCGCCCATGCTGCCGTAGTTGATCGCGTCGTCGGCTTTCATATCGAAATACGGCGGCTGCAGGATGCCGGCCGGGAAAACAATCTCGTTCATCGTGGGGTCGTAGTAGGCGTTCACCGTCGGCGGCGTCATGTCCCATTCGGTGCGGTCGACGGGCTTGCCGATCTTGGCGAGTTCGCGATGGAATTCGTATTCGGCTCCGTGAAACACGTTCTCGACGTTCGGCCCGCGCGTGACGTGGTAGGCGGAATAGGTGCGCCACTTGTCCGGATAACCAACCTTGATCATCAAGTGGCTGAGCTTCGCGAGCGCGGCCTGCTTCGTCTCGGGGCCCATCCACGGCAGCGTCTTGATGTCTTCGCGCAGCGCCGCAATGAGGTCCTCCACCATTTTGTGGGCGCGCGCCTTGGCCTCAGGCGGGAATTTCTCCGCGACGTACTTCCGGCCCAGCGCGAAGCCCAGATGCCAGTCGGTCGATCGGACGCAGCGTTTCCACCGCGGCTGCAGCTGCTTCGCTCCCATCAGCGTCTGGCCGTAGAAATGGAAATTCTCATTGACGAATTTCGAGCTGAGCGCCGGCGCGGCCGAGTCCACCAGGTGCCAGCGCAGATACGCCTTCCAATCGGCGAGCGGAATCGCCTTCAGATTCGCGCCGAGTCCGGCGAAGAATTTGGGCTGTTGCACGTTCACCGTGTCGATCTTCGGAAAGCCGAGTTCTGTGAGATAGGAGTTCCAGGCAAAATCCGGCGTGAGCGCCTGCAGCTGGCGCAGCTCCATTTTGTGATAGACGGCGTTCGGATCGCGCTGCTCGAGCTGCGTCATCGAGACCTGGGCGAGCTTCGTCTCGATCGCCATCACCGTCGCCGCTTCCTTTTCCGCCGCGGCCGGCGCGTCGCCGAGCAATTCGAACATGCGCGTCACGTGCTCGCGGTACTGCTCGCGCAATTTCACCGAATGCGCGTCTGTTTTCGTGTAGTAATCGCGATCCGGCAGGCCCAGGCCGCCCTGGCTGGCGACGGCGATCATCTCACTGCTGTGCTTGTCGTCTTGCCCGGAACGGAAGCTGAAAAGGACGTCAACGCCCAGCGACTGCAAGCGCGCGGCTTCGGCCTCCAGCCCGGCGAGCGAGTGAATCGCGGCAATGCGGCTGAATTCGGGTGCGAGCGGCTTCGCCCCCTCGGCCTCGATCGCCGAAGTGTTCATGCAGCTCGCGTAGAAATCGCCGATTTTCTGGTCCACCGAACCCTGTGCCGCGTTCCGTCCGGCGGCGGCCCGCTCCAGAATATTGCGCAGCACCTGCTGGTTTTCGTTCTCCATGACCTCGGAGACGCCCCAGCTCGAATACGCCGGCGGAATCGGATTCTTCTTCAGCCAGCCGCCGTTGGCGTACTGAAAAAAGTTCACGCACGGGCTGACGCTCGTGTCCATGTCCGCCGAATTCCACCCGTGATTTCCTTTCGCCGCGACTTGTCCGCCGCGCGCCGCCCCGCCGGAAGCCTGCCGTGCCGTGCGGCAAAACGACCCAGGAGTCTGAGCCGCCATAGCCGGCGCGAGCGCAAAGCAACCAAGGATCGCGAGAAACCGAGGAATGGAGGCACGCATCGAGGACTCTCCCGGGATCGTATTCATCAGAATGCGCCCCAGCTTAGCGTGACCCAAAACCGGCCGTCAATCACACCAATAGCAGCGCGGCCACTCCTGGCTCCGTCTCGATGCCATCTGTGCGGCCGGGGACATGGCTGACATTTTAGACCGGGCACATCCACCACGGCCTTTGCTGTCGCAGGAGGGAAGGAGCGCAGACAGGAATTCCGCCCGATGCATTTGCTACGAGGGGCGCACAGCCAGGATTTGTTTTTGCCACCGCGATTCGATCTTGACCGGGCGCGCCGGTACAACTAGATTTTGCGCGGAGGTAGACAGACAAATGAAATGGCTTTCCGGTCATTTGCATGCGCGGTCTTTGGGACTTCTGGCCTTGGCAGGGGCGCTCGTGGCGCTGGGCGCTTCGGCGGGTGCGGGGCAGCAGGTCCCGCAGGAAACACTCATGAGCAAGCTGCACTGGCGCAGCGTCGGCCCCTACATCGGCGGCCGCGTCGTGGCTGTGGCGGGCGTTCCCAGCCAGCAAAACCTTTTCTATATGGGCACGGTGGGCGGTGGCGTTTGGAAGAGCACCGACTACGGCGTCTCGTGGGCCAACATCACCGACGGCCAGTTGAAGAGCCCGAGCGCCAGCATCGGCGCGATCGCCGTCGCGTATTCGAATCCGAAAATCCTCTACGCGGGCACGGGGGAAAGCGACATTCGCGGCACGATGATCACCGGCGACGGCGTCTACAAATCGACGGACGCCGGCAAGACCTGGCACTTCTCCGGGCTCGGCGACACGCACACCATCAGCAACATCATCGTCGATCCGAAAAATCCGGACGTGGTCTACGCCTCGTCGATGGGCCACGTATTTGTCCCGAACCCCGATCGTGGCGTTTTCAAGTCCACCGACGGCGGCAAAACGTGGAAGAAAATCCTGTTCGTCGACGACAAGACCGGCGCGATCAATCTGGTGATGGACCCCACGAATCCCGACGTGCTCTACGCGGCCATGTGGCAGGCCTATCGCACGCCGTATTCGCTTTCGAGCGGCGGGCCGGGCAGCGGGCTCTACAAGACCACCGACGGCGGCGAGCACTGGACGAATATCACCCACAGTGAAGGCTTCGCGAAAGACCTGCTCGGGCGCATCGGCGTGAGCGTTTCGGCCAGCAATCCGAACATCGTCTACGCGATCGTGCAGGCGGAAGACGGCGGCGTCTTCCGCTCCGAGGACGGCGGCAAGAGTTGGAAGCGCGTGAACGACGAATGGAAGCTGCGGCAGCGCGCCTTTTATTACATGACGATCTACGTCGATCCGAAGGACCCCAACACCGTGTACGCGCCGGAAGTCGACGACCTGTTCCTCTCCCGCGACGGCGGCAAGACGTGGAAGAAGCTGCACGCGCCGCACGGCGATCACCACGTCCTCTGGATCAACCCGAACAACACGAACATCCTGCTCGAGGGCAACGACGGCGGCGCCACGGTTTCCACCAACGGCGGCAAGACCTGGAGCACCGTGCTCAATCAGCCCACCGGCCAGTTCTACCACGTCAATCTGGACGATCAGTTCCCCTACCACATCTACGGCGCGCAGCAGGACGAGGGCTCCTTCGAGGGCCCGAGCGCGACAAGCCAGGGAGGGATTCCGCTCTCCGAGTGGCACACGGTGGCCTACGGCGAGAGCACCTTCGTCGTCCCGCAGCCGGGCAGTCCGAAGGACACCTATGGCAGCGGCTACTACAGCCTGTTCCTGAAATACGACATGGCCACCGAGCAGTTCGAAAGCGTGAGCCCGTGGCCAAACTACCAGTCTGGCGCGGCCTCGGATGCGCTGAAGTACCGCTTCGCCTGGACGCACCCGATCCTGTTCTCACCCGTGAATCCGAAGGAGCTGCTCGTCGGCTCGCAATACGTGCTGCGCAGCGATGATTACGGCCAAACCTGGCGCGAGATCAGCCCGGACCTGACGCGCAACGATCCGAGCACCCAGAAGCCGAGCGGCGGCCCGATCGATATCGACCATTCGGGCGCTGAAGTTTTCCCCTGTCTTTCGGCGCTGGCGGTTTCGCCGCTGAACGGCGAGTTGATCTGGGCCGGATCGGACGACGGGCTCGTGCACGTGACCAATGATGGCGGCAAGCGGTGGAAAGCCGTCCGGCCACCCGACCTGCCCAAGTGGGCGGAGATCAGCTCGATCGAGCCGTCGCACGTGGCCGAGGGCACGGCGTATCTGAGCGCGCAGCGCTACATGTGGGACGACTTCCATCCCTACCTCTACAAGACCACCGACTACGGCCAGCACTGGACCTCGATCACCGCTGGTTTGCCCGACGGCCAATACGTGTATACGGTCCGGCAGGATCCGCATGACGCGAACCTGCTCTTCGCCACCACTCGCAGCACCGTCTATGTGAGTTTCGATGGCGGCGCGGGCTGGCAGCCGCTCACGTTGAACCTGCCGACGGCGCAGGTGCGGGATCTGCGCATCGATTCGCGCCAGGGGCAGGTGGTGGTCGCGACGCACGGCCGCGCCTTCTGGGTGCTCGACAATCTCGCATTCCTCGAGCAGATGACGAAGAGCGCGGAGGTGGAAACGAACGGCGCGTACCTCTTCGCGCCGGAAAAGGCGTGGCTCACCCAATCCTATGGCGTGCCCACCGAACCCCGCGTCCCCACGTCCACCGACGGCGTGAATCCGCCCTTTGGCGCAACGGTGCTCTTCCACATACCGGCCAACTACGACGGCAAAACTCCGGCAACGCTCGAATTCACCGGGGCCAACGGACAAGTGATCCGCTCCTTCACGCTCCACCTGAAGAAGAAAGAGGCGAAAGAGAAAGAGGAGGAAACGGACGAAAGCCAGAAGACAACGGTGGAGCTGATCCAGGAGCAGGAAGAAAAGCTCACCGGGATCGAGCCAGGCATGAACAGCTTCCAGTGGAATCTGCGTTATCCCTACGCCACCGAAGTCACCGGCTTCCACGCGCCACTCGCGGCCGGAGGTCTGGACAACACGACGCAGGGTCCGCAGGTGGTGCCGGGAACCTACTCGGTGGTGCTCGATTACGGCGGCCAGAAAATGCAGCAGAGATTTGAAGTCGGGCTCGACCCGCGCATCCATATCGCTCCCGATGCGCTCGCTCATCGCCTGGCGATCCAACTCCAGATTCACAACGCGCTCAACTCGCTGAACGGAACGCTGAACCGGGCCATCGCCCTGCGCGACAAGCTCGAGGCGGCGGTTCACAGCCACAAGCTCAGCGAGACGCAGGCAGGCTCGGCCATTTCCGGTCTCGATCGCGCGATTGCGGAGATGGTGCAGCTCGGCATCCGGTCGAGCGAAGGTGACCTGCTGCACACAGTGCGAATCCGCAGCGAGCTCGCCTACCTCGCGGCCGACATCGGCCTCGCCTACAAAGACCCGACGCCGGCTCAACAAGCCGTCTTCGAGCAACTCGCCCAGGAAGCGAAAGCGGGCGAACAGAAGCTGGAGGCGGAAATCACCGCAGCCGGCAAACTGCTGTAAGAAGAAATCAGAGGCGGGAAAGAGATGAAGCCTCGCGGGGGCGATTAGCGGTCGCCCTCGCAAGGCTTCGAGGAAGCGGGATACCTCTACATCTGGGCTTGCAGAAACTCGCCCGGAAGCGGAGCGATGCTGCGGCGCCCGGACTCACGCGACTGATCGGAATCGCCCGAGTGGCGCGGCCCGGCGGACCGCCCATGCCCGGCGGACCGCCCATGCCCGGCCGACCGTCGGTGCCCGGCCGAGCGGCCCGAACCATTTGTGCGTCCGGGGCGCTTGCCGCGGTGCGGGGAATCGTCTTCGGTGCGGACGGCGACGCGCGGACGTGAGGCGGCGTCGGCCACATGCGAATCGGGCGAGGGTCGCTCCATTCGCAGACCCAGCGCGCGCTCGAGTTGCTGCAGGTCCGGGCGCTGGTCCCTGGTGATGAGCGTCGAAGCGACGCCCTCGCGCCCGGCGCGCGCGGTGCGGCCAACGCGATGGATGTAGTTCTCCGCGATTTCGGGCAGATCGTAGTTGATGACGTGAGTAATCTCTTCCACGTGGATGCCTCGCGCGGCGACGTCCGTGGCCACCAGGATGCTATGACGGCCGGTCTGGAAGCCGGAAAGCGCCGCGGTCCGTTGCGATTGCGTGCGATCTCCGTGGATGCGCGCGGCGGCGAAGCCGTCGCGATTCAGGGTCTTCGCCAGGCGCTCGGCGTTGCGGCGGGTGCGTGTGAAAATGAGCACGCGCCCGGTTTCCTTCGCCAGCAGGCCCTCGAGCAGCGCGTACTTCTGGTCCATCGCGACTTCAAAGGCCTGCATCCGGATGTTTTCCGCCGGCTTGAGCACCGACCCGATGGACACCCGCACTGGGTGCCGCATGTAATCGTGCACCAGATGCGCCACTGACGCTTCGAGCGTCGCCGAAAAGCACAGCGTCTGCCGTTGCCGCGGCAGCACCGAAGCGATCCGGCGAATCGACGGCAGAAATCCCATGTCGAGCATGCGATCGGCTTCGTCGAGCACCAGAATTTTCAGGTCGTGGAACGCGACCAGCCGCCGATCGAGGAAATCCTCGAGCCGTCCCGGCGTCGCGACGATCAATCGCGCGCCGTGCCGCATTGCGGTGATTTGCGGTCCTTCGGCCAGTCCGCCGACGACCAGCGCCGCCGGCTTGAGCCGCTTGCCGCGCAGCAAGTCGTAAGTTTCGGCCACTTGCATCGCCAGTTCGCGCGTGGGCAAAAGCACCAGCGCGGCGACGCCCGGCGCGTCGTCTTTCAACAGGTGTTCGAGGATCGGCACGACAAAGGCCAGCGTCTTGCCGGTGCCCGTCTGGGCGGTGGCAAGCACGTCCTTGCCCTCGAGGGCCTTGGGAATTGCGGCATCTTGTACCGGGGTGGGCGTCGTGAATCGGGCTGACGCGAGCCGCTCCTTGGTGTAAGGAGAGAGTTGTAATTCTGAAAACGTTGACATTACCTAGTTTTTTCCTTCTCGCTGGCGGAAGCGATCGCGGCGCGCACACGAGCTTCCGAGCGAGCACAGCGATGAAGACAGCCAGTCTGATTTCATATTTTTTTCAAGGCGAAGACATGCGGAGGGAACGGAAGGCGGGAGTTCTGAGTGTTAAAAGGGCGCATCAACCAGATCAACCACACAACATAACCACAGCCGCTATATCCAGCACGGACGTAAGTATAGCATGAATCGCAGTTTTCCGCGTTCTCGCTGTTTCCAGCATGGAAACAAGAGCGAAAACCCCGCCAGCACGCCGGCACGCGAAGGCTCAAGCCCACCCCGAACCCGTCCCTATCTCCGATCTCCAAATCCCGCGAGCCGTTGCGGGTGCCCCACTCTTCGGGCGCCGTCTGCCCGAAGGGTGGGTCGGTAGTCGGAACAATCGCCGCACCCAACAGCCACAGTACCGGATTCACCCGGCACGTTCCCCGTAACACACCCCTGGTCCGGTCTGGGTAGCACAGCCATCAGGCTGTGCACATGTCTGAAAGCTGTGCCGCGGTTCACCATCTCCCCGGCCCCGCCGACCCTGCTAGAATTCTCCTGAATCGACGAATCGACCGATCATGGCGAAAACCTACGACGTTGTTGTAGTGGGCGCGGGCGTCTTCGGCGCCTGGACCGCGCTCGAACTCGAACAGCGCGGCGCGAACGTCCTGCTCATCGACGCTTACGGCCCGGCCAACAGCCGCGCCAGCTCCGGCGGCGAATCGCGCATCATCCGCATGGGCTACGGCGCCGACGAAATCTACACGCGCTGGGCGCGCGAATCGCTCGACGCGTGGCTCGAGCTTTTCCGCTCCATAGGCCAGGAGCTTTTTTATCCCACCGGCATGCTCTGGCTCGGCCGGTCGGACGAACCGAGAGCGCAAACCACGCGCGAAACGCTTGAACGCCTCGGCATCCGCTACGAATGGCTAACGCAAGGCCAGATCCGCCAGCGCTGGCCGCAGATCCAACTCGAACCGCAAGAAGAGGCGATCTTCGAGCCGCAAAGCGGCGGCCTTGCCGCCCGCCGCGCCGTGCAGGCCGTCGTCGCCGAATATGAGCGCCGCGAAGGCGAATTTCGCCGCGAAAGCGCCGCGCCGCCCGCCGAAACCGGCGGCTGGCTCGACGAAATCACGTTGGGAAGCGGCGCGCTGGTCAGGGCCGAACAATACGTCTTCGCCTGCGGTCCCTGGCTGGGAAAGTTGTTCCCGCAAGCCGTAGGCGAGCGTGTTCTTTCGACGCGCCAGGAGGTTTTCTTCTTCGGCGTCCCGGCCGGCGACCGCCGCTTCTCGACGCCGCTCCTGCCCATCTGGTATCGCTTGAGCGACGAATTCTACGGCTTCCCCGATTTCGACGGCCGCGGCGTGAAAATCGCTTCCGACCGCCGCGGCGCGCCGCAGGACCCTGATACCGCCGAGCGCGTGCCCACAACCGAAGCGCTGGGCGAAGCGCGCGCCGCAATTGCGCGCGTCCTCCCCGATCTCGCTCACGCTCCTTTAGTCGAAGCCCGCGTCTGCCAGTACGAAAGCACGGCCAACGGCGATTTCCTCATCGATCGCCATCCCAACCTGAAAAACGTATGGCTGGTAGGCGGCGGCTCCGGCCACGGCTTCAAACACGGCCCCGCCCTGGGCCGCTACGTCACGCGCCTGGTGCTAGAAAACGCCCAGCCCGACCCCCGCTTCTCTCTCGCAAGCAAGAACCCCGCCGCCCATCGCACCATTCGTTAAGCCCAATAAACATTTCTCATCCTGAGAGGCTGTGACTTTTTCGTGCGTTCGGTTTGGTTTATCGGTATAAGAGGTTCATGAGCCAACCAGAGGAAGTGGCAGTGGGCGAAGCGAGGGGTGCAGTGCGGTTGCGGAAGCCGGAGCGGGGGCAGATGGGCTGGGTGC
>JAGWOX010000119.1 GCA_028877145.1 Acidobacteriota bacterium
GGGGAAGAATCCGGCGAGCGCCCGGAAGAGCAACGAAGGAGCCGACCGAGAGAGCCGGAAAGGATGAGAACAGAACGCCGGCCCGCCCGCCCCGCGCCAAAGTCGGCACAAAACTGGCCGCCCGCCAATTTAGTCACAGCCTCTGAGCGGAGCGAAGGATCCCGAAGAACAGAGGCGGATTGGCCCAAAAGCACCCAAGCAGGAATATTCGTACCCCACAGCCCTTCGCGCTACCTCTGCGTCCTCTGCGTTAAATCTTCAAGCCTGTGGATTCCTGCCCGCCCCGGGAGAACAAACCGCACCGTAACACTCCCGCGTCCCCTGCGTTGACACTCCGCCGCTCGCGCCGTAGGCTAGAAACCAGATTCGGGGCGGGCGCGCCAAGCGCAGCCACCGGTAATCGCATGGATATTTTCGAGGAAATCGTTCGATTGCGCCGCGAAGGGCGCCGTGCCGCCCTCGCCACCATTGTGCACGTCAACGGCTCGATCCCCAGCTTCGAAAGCTCCCGCATGCTCGTCCGCGAGGACGGTTCGATTGCCGGAACGATCGGCGGCGGCTGCGTCGAAGCCGAAGTCTGGGCCGCGGCCAAGGAAGTGATGCGCGCCGAGCGTCCGCGAACGCTCAACTTCAACCTGAACAACGACGCCGACTACGACACCGGCCTCATCTGCGGCGGCACGCTCGAAATTTTCGTCGAGCCGATCCTGCCCGAGCCGCAACTCTGCCTCTTCGGCGGCGGCCACGTTTCGCTCGCGCTCTCCCGTATCGCCGATCAGGCCGGATTCGAGATCACCGTCATCGACGACCGCGAATCCTTCGCCAATCTCCAGCGCTTCCCGATGGCCGCCGGCGTATACACCAGTTTCGACGCCGCTTTCGATGGACTCCGTCCCAATTCGTCCACCTACATGGTGATCGTCACGCGCGGCCACAAGGACGACATGCGCGTGCTCAAATGGGCCGTCGGCACCGACGCGCGCTACATCGGCATGATCGGCAGCAAACGCAAGGTGATCGCCGTCTACCGCGCGCTCGAGCGCGAGGGCGTCCCCATCGACACTTTCTCCCGCGTTCACGCCCCCATCGGCCTCGAAATCGGCGCGCAGACGCCCGAAGAAATCGCCGTAAGCATCGTCGCCGAGCTGATCGCCGAGCGCCGCCAGGCCTCGCGCTCGCTCAATCACAAAACGGTGCAGGTGGCCGCCAAAGCGGCCTCGACGGCCGTCTCTGATTGATCCGATGCTGGCGGCGGTAATTCTCACCGGTGGTGAATCGCGCCGCATGGGCTCCCCGAAGGCGCTGCTCCACTTCCACGGTCACACGTTCCTCGAGCATCTGCTCGAAGTCACCGGACATCCCCGTCTCGGCGTCCGTCGCGTAATCACCGGCGCGAGCCACGCCGAAATCGTCCGCCACGTTACGCTTCCGCCCGGTGTTGTCGTGATGAACCGCCAGTGGCAGCGGGGCCAGTTGTCCTCGATTCGCGCGGCCATCGAGAGCCTGCGCTCGGTCGAAACCGAAGGCATGCTCGTGGCTCTCGTCGATCATCCGCTGATCACCAAAACCGTCGTCGAATCGCTCCTCGCCGCGTTCGATCGCTCCCCGCGCTCGATCGTGCTGCCCACTTGGCAAGGCCGCCGCGGCCATCCGGTCATCTTCCCCGCCCGCCTCTATTCCGAGCTGTACCACGCCTCCGACGACGTAGGCGCGCGCGCCGTAGTCTGGGCGCACAAAAATGAAGTCCTCGAAGTCCCCGTCGACGAAGAAGGCATAGTCCTCGACATCGACGACCGCGCCACATTCGACAAGCTCTTCCCGCCCGCCCCCATCCGCTAACTCCACATAAATTCGCCACGTTTCCCGTAGCGCGGCCACTCATGGCTGCGGCCTTTCGCCAGGCTCAGCCCCGCCGCCCGCCCCGCGCGCAACCGCCCGCCACGCCCCCAGTGGCACAGGCTTCAGCCTGTGCGCTCGTCCAAAAATCCGGCCATAAACGCTCGAAAACACCACCCCGCCACGCACCGGCGCGTCCCAGAGAAATCTCACCGGAAAATAAGGGAGTTAAATTACCGCGCCTGCGCGAGCAGCGCCTCGACTGCGTCCCGCGCCAATTCCGCCCCATGCCGCGTCGCCGGCGGAAGTCCGCCAAACCTCTCGTCAATCGCCTCTGCCGTAACCGCCACCCCAGCTTCCGCAATCGTTTTCCCCACCAGCATTTCGGTAAGCAGCGAACTGCACGCGATAGACGTCACGCACCCGCGCGTCTGAAATCGCGCCTCGGCGATGCGCCCGTCTTCCACGCGTACCGCCAGCCGCAGAATGTCTCCGCAAACCGGGTTTTCCACTTCCACCACCGTCGTGGCGCCCGCCAGTTCGCCCGCATTGCGCGGGTTTTTGAAATGGTCGAGAACGGCGGCGTTGAACATTGGCTGAAGTATGGCAAAGCCCGCCGCCCCGGCGCAACGCAGCACGCCGCGTTTCCGAAACGCCAATGGTACGGAAGTTGGATTGACCCGCCCCTTCCCGCGCCCCACAATCGACGAAAATTTAAGAAACGGCTGGACGCTGTTGGGAAAGAGTCCGGAAAGAACGTGGTTCGGAAAGAATATTGCCTGTTCGGAATCGGCGTCGTCCTGGCCGGCGCCGGCGTTTACTTGGCCGTCGCGCGGCCCGGCGCGATCACGCCCGCGCTGGCTTTTCTGCCGGGAGTCTACGCCACGGCGCTCGCCGGTTATCTCTTCCTGCTGCGCGCGCGCGAAGTCGCCGGCCGCGAACGCACCTTCTGGCGCCTCCTCGCCACCGCCTGCGCTCTCTGGATCGCCAGCGACATGTTCGGCATTCTTGCCTGGCCCGATCCGCTGCGATCGCGGATGGAATTCTTCTGCCTGACGTTCACTCTGCTCCCGAAAATCGCGCTGATGAGCGCGCTCGTGATGCAGCCGGAGGTCTCCGAGGGCGAATTGCGCGACCCTGTGGTGCGGTATGAAGCGGCGCTCGTGGGATTGTGGTGGCTGTATCTCTACCTGATGTTCCTGACGCCGTGGCGCTGGGTCCTGCCCGCCCCGCGCGAGTTCTGGCCCACCTTCATCGCCCTGCACAGATTCCAGGACGCCACGCTGGTGGCCTGGTTGGGAATGCTCGCCCTCAGCAGCCGCGGCCGTTGGCGGCGAACCTATATGAATCTGGCGGCGGGGGCTGGCCTGCTCGCCATGGCGATCGGGCCGATGTACAGGGCATGGAGCGCCAAATCCTGGTTCTCGGCCATGATTTTCGAAGCCCTGGTCGCTTCCGCGTTTCTCTGGCTGGCGCTCGCTCCATTTTTTGCCGCCGGGCAATCGGAGGAAATCCCCTCGCGCGCCGCCGCGCCGGCGCTGGGCGCCGGCAACGTGCTGGCTTCTCTCACTTCTTTCGGCATCCCCGTGCTGGCGATCTGGTCGAGATTTCTCGGCTCGGCGCCCGAACCGGTGCGCAAGTTCCGTCTCCTGGTCTCCTTTGGCACGCTGGCCGTCGGCGTGTTGCTCGTCTACCTGTGGCAGGACGTCGCCGATTCGCAAGGAGACAAGCTGATCGGGACCCTGGAAACATCCGTTGTCGAGCGGCGGCGCCTGCAGGGCCATTTCGCCGAAGCCGAAAAATTGGTTTCTCTCGGCCATCTCGCCGCCGGAGCGGCCCACGAAATCAATAATCCCGTCGCCGCCATGCTCGGCTATGCCGAGTTGCTCCGCTCCGACGCCTCGGCTTCCGAGCGCGTGCGCGAACTCGGCCGGAAAATCGGCGAGCAGGCGCGCCGGATCCGCAATCTGGTGCAGAACCTGCTCAGCCTGAGCGAGCAATCCACGATGGAAGCGCAAACGGTGGATGTCGCCGCCATCCTCCAAAGCGCCGCCGAATTGCGCCTGATGGGCGGGCGTCACCGCAACGAATCCTTGCGCATCGACGTCGCCGAGCGCCCGCTCGAGGTCCGCGGCGATCCCGGCCGTCTGCTCCAGGTCTTCTACCGTCTACTGCTCGCTCTTTCCGGCGACGATCACCAGAAAGCCGTGGATATCTGCGCACGCCGCGATTCCGCCGCCGGCCGGATCGTCCTCGAATTCACCGAGCGCGCAGCCGAGCCCGTCGTCACCGCGGTTCCGGAAGTCTACGATGCCCAACAAGCGCAGAAAGGCACGGGTCTCAGCCTGAGCGTCTGCGACGCCATTATCAAGGAACACGAAGGCTCGATCGTCCACGAAAATCTCACCGACGGCCGCCGCCGACTCCGCATCGAACTCCCCGCCCTGGCAAACGATCCCGCCCTTGTTTCCACCCCGGTTCTCACGGCAGGCCCGGCTGCCTGAGATTGGGTCTCGCGCGCACCGGCGCGCCACACGGAACCGCAAGTAGGATTTCCAAATTCAATGCGGAAGTCGCGCCGCGGAACCGTCCTCCGAGAGCGACGCCAGTCGCGGTCTCAACGCGCCGATCGAGTCCACCACCGGACCGCTGATAAACTCCGGGGACGAGTGGCCCAATCGGCTCCCTGGGGCATACAGGGCGACAACATCCCACAAGGCGCCACCCTGACGGCAGCATGCTGGCTCACCGCCCGGCACCGTGGCTTCGAGCGATTGCGAGATCAGATGGTCCTTGTCCCAGAACTGGGCCACACGCGGATCGGCCAGTCGCGCCAGCACACCCGTCGTCGGTTTGGCCCAATCGGTGGGCAAGATGGGTTCCCATACCACAAAAACCTGAAGGTTCGATTCGGACGTATGTCGCAAAAGGCCGGCAATTGCGGAGGACCCCCGCAAACAAACTGGTCAAGTGGGAGAGAGAAGAAGCAGCAGTCGCGCATCCCCTTGCCGGGCGTTGAACCGGCCTTGGAAGCCCGCCAGGTTTGCCTTGGTAACGACCGTGAGCGGCGGTTGGCCGGATGGTACATGGCTCGGCCCCCACTCGTACCACGCGCCGAATGCGAGCAGCACCGCCGCCAGCGCTGCTCCTGCTGCGGCTCGGTTCGCTCTCAGCATCATCCTCACCAGGCGAGCAAGCTCGCCGCAAATTGGGGGAACAGAAGGATCGCCAGTACCATCGCGACCGCTATCCACAGCAAGGCCGCACTTGTCTTGCTCGGCCGCCGGCACGACCGCTTTTTCCCGTATAACTGCGCAAACCCCAGCGCCAGCAGGCCCAGTGACCCGCCCACCAACCACCACCGCAGACGCGCTGACCACACGCTAAGACCCGCGAGCCCGGCCGCCCCAATGAATCCGATCGGAAGGCAGCAGGCCAGCGTGGCCACAGCCGCGAGCACTGCGGCGATCGGAGTGAGCTTCTCCGTCTTGCTCACGGCTGCTCTCTACGGCGCGTCGCCGCTTCGATGGCTCGAACCATGGCTCCGCGCGTGGGGAGAAAGTCCAGGCCCTCGGTACGCACGCGACAGCAGAGCGACGGCGTTTCCGTAGCCGGCTCCACGTCCTCGCCGTCTATCCGCACAGACGGCGACCCGCGCAGGCCGAGCGCTTCGGCTTCAGCCGCGTCGGCCACACGATGCTCTTCGATCTCGATCGCCAGCCCGGCTGACGCCAAGACATCCCTCAGCCGCTCGACGGCCGCGGCATGATGCGGACATCCCGTCACCGAGAGCACCTCCGCTCTCATGTTCGTCTCCCTCTCGTCACTTCTTGCGGCTCCGATTTCCGCTGCCGTTCCATTTCCGCCAAAACACGGCACGGAACCGTCCGGCCGGCGCGCGCCTGGCGCAATTGCTGCTGACACCGGCGCAGGTCCCTGCTCAGCTCGTTTTCGAGCGCGTGCAGATGCACCAGCCTGGCGCGAACATCGGCGAGCTTGGCGCGGAGAAGATCCCGCACCGGGGCGCAGGCTCCGTTTCGGCGTTCTCGCAATTCAATCAGTTGTTGAATCTCGGCGAGCGAAAATCCCAGCGCCTGCACCCGGCGGATGAACCGGAGCCGCGCCACGTCCGCGATCGTATACAGACGGTAGCGGCCGGGCGTGCGCGGCGCTTTGGGCAACAGCCTCCGCCGCTCGTAGAATCTGATGGCGTCTACGGTGACTGCTGCTCGCCGGGCCGCTTCGCCGATCTGAAACTCTGTCCCCATGTACGGGAGTCTACACCCTGGTGTCAGCTCCAGAGTCAAGGGGAACATCCTCGGCGGAAGAGCTCTTCACTCCTGCGGCGCATGCTACCGATGGCACGGAGTCCCGCCTCGTTCGAGCTAACGTGTTTGTCGCGGTGGGCCGCGCCCGATAGAATCGAAAGTTGGCGTGAAATGCCCACATCCCTTTCAATCCGCCGTCGCTCGAGAATCGTCTCCCTGGCGCCCTCAGTGACTTCGATTCTCCTGGAGCTGGGCGCGCGCCGCGATCTCGTCGCCGTCAGCCGATGGTGCAAGGAAGTCGCGGACGTGCGCGGACTGCCCACGTTCGGCGATTGTTGGAAAATCGACACGAAGCCGCTGGCCCGTCTCCGCCCCACGCTCATCATCGGCTCGGTTCCCTATCGCGCGGAAGCGCTCGCCGCTTTGCTCGAATATCCCGCGCCGTTTGTCGCCACGAATCCGCGCACGCTCGCCGATATCTTTGCTGAAATCGAAATGCTCGGCGCCCTCACCGGCCGCCAAGCCGCCGCGCGGAAACTCGTGGCACGAATGCAAACCGCTTTCGGTAGAGTGTCTCGTGCGGCGCGAAGAGTCGGCCACAAGTCTCGTGTCTACGCCGAATCGTGGCCGAACCCGCGCATCAGTTCCCCGCCCTGGGTCGCGGAACTCGTCGAGATCGCCGGCGGAAAAATGGCCGTTCCGTCCGGCCGCCGCGTTTCCGACGACGAAGTTCGCCGAGCGCTTCCCGAAGTGATGATTCTCGCTTGGGCCGCCACCGGCGATCGCTCGCGCCCGGAAACCGCGCTCTCGAATCCCGCTTGGCGCAACGTGCCCGCGGTAGAAACGGGCCGCGTGTTCGTCGTGCCCGACCACCTGCTCAATACGCCGGGTCCGCCGCTCGTGCGGGGCTTGCTGGTGCTGTTCGAAATGTTGCATCCGGAACTCGCAACGCGAAATTCAAGGAGATAGCCGATGGAAGTCGAGCCGGGAACCGTTCACGCGCCGGAGCTGGGTCCGGAGTGGATCAATTCCCCTCCGCTCACCATCAAGGGTTTGCGTGGGCGGACGGTGCTGGTGGATTTCTGGGACTACACGTGCGTGAACTGCCTGCGCACTCTGCCCTACGTCGTCGAATGGCACAATCGCTACGCCGACAAGGGGCTCACGATCGTCGGCGTGCACACGCCGGAATTTTCCTTCGCGCGCTCGCGCGAACTCGTCGAAGGAGCCATGGAGCGCTTCGGTATCCGCTATCCCGTCGTGATGGACAACGACTACGCCATCTGGCAGGCCTTCGCCAATCGCTGCTGGCCCGCGAAATATCTGGTGGATGCGAACGGCTATCTCCGCTTCGCCCATTTCGGCGAGGGCGAATACCAGGAAACCGAGCGCGCCGTGCAGACGTTGCTCCGCGAGATGAATCCTTCCGTCGCGCTGCCCGAGCCGCTCGACCCGCTCCGCGAAACCGACCGCCCCGGCGCCGCCTGCTACCGCACCTCGCCCGAGATCTACCTCGGCGCCCGCCGCGCCACCATCGGCAACGAAGGCGGCCTGCAAAACCAGGAGGACAGGACGCCATTCGACTACAAGCTCACCTCCGATCTCGCCGCCGACAAGCCGTACCTGGCCGGCCCGTGGATCAGCACGGAGGAATACGTGCGCTCGGCCTCGAATGAATCGCAGCCCTCGGCGCTGCTCATCTATTATTTAGGCAAGGAAGTGAATCTGGTGATGGCCTCGATCGATGGCGAACAGCCCGCGTCGCTGCTCCAGAATGGCGCGCCCGTCGCCCGTGAAGACGCGGGCGAAGACGTTCGCTTCGACGAGAACGGCCGCAGCTTCGTTCTGGTTTCCGAGCCACGCATGTACCGCCTGGTGCGCAACCGCGAATTCAGCCAGCGCCTGTTGCAAGTGGTGACGCGCAAACCGGGCCTGCTGGCCTACGCCTTCACCTTCGTCACCTGCGTCGCTGAGGCAGCGGAGGCGGCGGGGTAGGATATGATGCGCGTCGTTGTGGCAGCCTTGATTGAGCGCGAGGGCGCACTGCTCGTCGGCCAGCGCCGCCGGGGCGACAAGCTCGCGCTGAAGTGGGAATTCCCCGGCGGAAAAGTGCGCCCCGAGGAGTCGCTCGAACAGGCCCTCTTCCGCGAATTACAGGAAGAGCTGGGTGTCGCCGCCACGGTCGGCCCGGAAATCTATCGCACCCGCTACCGCTACAGCGAACATTCCCACGAATTGCTCCTCGTCTTCTTCGCCGCAACCATCGACGCCGATCCGCACAATCTCGCCTTCGAGCAGATCTGTTGGGTCGAGCGCGAGCGCCTGCAAGCCTACGATTTCCTCCCCGCCGACCGCGAACTCGTGACGCGCCTGGCGGCGGGAGAATGGCGCGCCGTATCATGATGAGTGAGGACCCAAATTCGGATGCGATGTCCGGGTTTTTGACCGCATTCGCGGGAGTGGCCGCAAACCACAGCGCGGTTTATTTGCAACAGTACCGCAGCCGCGGTCTCAACAGCCGCGGCTTTGATGCTATACTCTCCAGGATTTGATGACAAAATTCGGCAACGAATGCCGAGAGGAGAACGCATGGCGACGAAAGTGAATCGCGCGACGGCGGCGGCGGAAACGCCGGCCACGCGCCTTTCGCCGGAATTGCTCCTTGGCCTTTACCGCATGATGGTGAAGTGCCGGATGTGCGATGAAAAGGCGCGCATCCTGTTTCGACAGGGAAAATATGCCGGCAATTTTTATTCGAACGTGGGACAGGAAGCGGGAGAGGTCGGCGCGGCCTACAGCCTCCGCGAGGAAGACTGGGTCGCCCCTTCCCACCGTGACTGGACCTCCTGCATTGTGAAGGGCGCGCCGCTCACCGCTTGCTTCGCCCAGCTCTTCGGCAAGGTCGATAGTCCCGATCGCGGGAAGTCCACTCCCGCGCACATGGGTTATCCCTCGCTCCACATCATCACTCCCGCCAGCACCATCGCCGCTCAGCTCATGATCGGCACCGGCGTGGCCTGGGGCATGAAGCGCAAGGGGCAGGATAACGTCGTCGTCTCCTACTGCGGCGACGGCGCCACCAGCATCGGCTGGTTCCACGAAGCGCTCAACTTCGCCGGCGTCCATCGCCTCCCCATGCTCTACGTCGTCCAGAACAACCTCTGGGCCGAGTCGGTTCCGCTGCGCCTGCAGACCGCGCTCACCGATCTTTCCGACCGCGCCAAGGGCCACGGCATCACCGGCGTCTCGGTCGATGGCAACGACATCCTCGCCGTCTACGAAGCCGCCACCAGGGCCATCACCCGCGCCCGAGCCGGTGAAGGACCTACCGTCCTCGAGTGCAAGACCTATCGTTGGTACGGTCACTCCGAGATCGATCCCGCCAAGTACCGCATGAAGGAAGAAGTCGAGGCGTGGAAGAAAAAAGACCCGATTCCCCGCTTCGAAAAATATCTCGCCGACCACAAGCTCCTCGACGACCAGATCAAGAAAGAGGTCCGCGACGAAATCACCCGCGAAATCGACGAAGCCGTCGAGTTCGCCGAGAAAAGCCCCTATCCGGCGCCCGAAGAGGCGTTCGATCACATCTGGGCATAAGAGAAGGCCGACATAAACATGGCTCGCACACTGACCTATATCGACGCAATCAACGAAGCCTTGCACCAGGAAATGGAGCGTGACGACCGCGTCTGCATCCTCGGCGAGGATCTCGGCCTCGGCGGAGGCGTCTTCAAGGCCACCGCCGGCCTCTACCAGAAATTCGGCGAGGAGCGCGTTCTCGATTCCCCGCTCGCCGAAGGCATCATCATCGGAGCGGCCATCGGCGCTTCCCTCGTCGGCTTCCGCCCCGTGCCCGAAATCCAGTTCGCCGACTTCATCGGCGACGCGGTCGATCCGATCCTGCAGCAGGCCGCCAAGCTCCGCTATCGCAGCTCCGGCGGCTTCACCTGCCCGATCACCATCCGCGTCTGCTGGGGCGGCGGCACCGGCGGCGGCCTCTACCACTCGCAGGAGAACACCACGTGGTTCGCGCACGAACCGGGCATCCGCGTGCTCGCGCCCTCAACCGCGTACGACGCCAAGGGCATGCTGATCGCCGCCATTCGCGACGAAAATCCCGTCCTCTTCTTCGAGCATAAGAAGCTCTACCGCACCGCCAAGGGCGACGTCCCCGAGGAGCCCTACACGGTTTCGCTCGACAACGCCGAGGTTCGCCGGCCGGGCCGCGACATGACGATCGTCACCTATGGCTATATGGCCAGCATCGCCATGGAAGCGGCGGAAGAAATGTCGAAGCGCGGCGTCGAAGCCGAAGTCGTCGACCTGCGCACGCTGAATCCGATCGACAAGAAGACGATCGTCGATTCCGTCCGCAAGACCAACCGCTGCCTCATCGTTCACGAGGACACCAAGACGCTCGGCATGGGCGCCGAAATCGCCGCCATCCTCAACGAAGAGGCGTTCGACGATCTCGACGCGCCCATCTACCGCGTCACCGGCCCCGATATCCCGCCTGTTCCCTTCAGCCCGCCACTCGAAAAATTCTTCATGGTAGACAAGGAAAAGGTAATCGCGGGCATGGAGAAACTGGCGGCCTATTAGCCGCCGGCAGGAAATCAACTCGATCTATCGAAACGGCCGCTCCGCAGCACAGCCTTCAGGCTGTGCCTGCGTCCATTGCCGGTACGCAGCCGGACGCGACAACGAAACGTCATCGTAGGGGCGACCCGATGGGTCGCCCGCCTTCCTGGTGCAGAGGCCATAACGTTCGGTTGGTCTCGGGGCGCCAGGCCCGGATGTCGGAAGTTGCGCGAGTGTTTGTGGGTCGCGGCTTCAGCCGCGACATAAGGCCACTGGAGTGAATGGGGCTTCAGCCCCTGAAGGCTCCAGGTCAGCCACAAAGGGAGACGTAACGCTCCCTTCACGTCAGCATCCGCCCGCCATCAACCAGCACCGTCTGCCCCGTAATAAAATCCGACTGAATCAGGAAGAGGACCGTCTCAGCGATGTCGTCCCCATCGCCCACCTTAGCGAGCGGCGTCCGCCGTATGTAGCCCTGATCGATCTCCTCGCCAGGAAACTGGATTTTCCCCGGCGCCACGCTGTTCACGGTGATCTCCGGCCCGAGCGCCCGCGCCAGGCACCGCGTCAGCATCACCACGCCCGCCTTCGAAACGCAGTAATGCACGTGGTCCGGCTTCGGTTGAAACGCCCCAATCGACGAAATATTCACGATTCGGCCATGCCCTGAGCGCCGCAGCAGCGGAACGGCGGCCTGCGCGCACAGATATTGCGCCTTCAGGTTGATGTTCAGCGTGAAATCCCACTGCTCTTCGGTTAATTCGGTGAAGGGCACGCCGAAAAAGACGCCCGCGTTATTAACCAGAATGTCAAGCCGCCCGAACTCCCTTTCGACCGCCCCCAAAAGCGCCCGCACCTGGTCGGCCTTGCTGACGTCGGCCTGGAAAGTAGCCGCGTGGCGGCCCATCGCAACGATCTCCTCGGCCACCCGGGCGGCCTCGGCCGCCGATTCGTGGAAGTTCACGGCAACATCAGCCCCGGCGCGGGCCAGGCCTAAAGCGACGCTCCGCCCGATCCGCTTGCCGCCGCCGGTCACCAGCGCCACCTGGCCGATCAATGGAAGCTCTGCCACGAAGGTTCTCCCGGCGCAAAACTAACCGCCAGCGCCAACTCTGTCAACCT
>JAGWOX010000345.1 GCA_028877145.1 Acidobacteriota bacterium
CTTCGGCACAGCCCCTACGATCTCGAGAAAGCTGCCGCACGCATTCTGCGCACGAATTACCCGCAAGCACGCGATTTTGCGTCGAAGAATATTGAACGGCCTCCGTCGGAAGAAGAGATGCTCGAAATCTTCAGCCGTGCCCAACTCAGGTGACGATCCACCCACCCGCCCCGCGTCATTTTCATTCCTCTTGTCGAAGCTCCCGCCTTTCGTCGTATGATGCGCTCGCAAATCGATATTGGATGGAGAGGAACAGATGAACCAAGGAGCCTTCCGCCGTCGCCCGGCACGCGCGGCAATCGCAGCGATCATGGGACTTCTGGCCACGGCGCTTGCGCCGCTCGCTTTCGGCCAACAGCGCGTCACGCTTCAGCAGTTGATGACGTTCGCCTTCCCCGACGAAATCACCGCGGCCGCGCATGGCGAGCGGGTCGCGTGGGTCTTCAACATCAAGGGCGTGCGCAACGTGTGGGTCGCCGATGGATCCAATTTCACGGACGCCCGCGCCGTCACCCGCTACGACGAAGACGACGGGCGCCCGATCGCCAGTCTGCGCCTGACTCCCGACGGCCGCACGGCGGTCTACGCGCGCGGCAGCGAATTGAACCAGCAGGGCCAGGTGGCCGACCCGAACAGCCTCGTCATCAAGCCCGAGCAGCAGGTGTGGGCGGTCGACGTCGACTCGGGCGGCGAGCCGCGCCTGCTCGGCACGCTCGATTGCCAGGGAGAAGGCTGCGAGGACATCGAAATTTCGCCCGACGGACAGCAAGCTGCCTGGGCCGCGCGCGGCCAGATCTGGGTCGCGCCGATTTCAGGCGGCTACCCGGCGCAATCCATCGGCTACGTGCGCGGTGAAAATTCCCAGCCACGCTGGTCGCCCGACAGCCAGGAGATCGCTTTCCAAAGCAATCGCGGCGATCACGGCTTCATCGTCATCTACAATTTCGCCAGCCGCACCCTCCGCTACATGCATCCCGCCTTCGATCGCGACATCCTGCCGCGCTGGTCGCCCGACGGGAGCCAGATCGCTTTCGTTCGCCTGCCCGGCACCGAAAACAAGCAGCCGATCATCCCCGTGCGGCCCGTGCCGTGGTCGATCTGGGTGGGAAATCCGCAAACCGGCGAGGCCCATCGGATCTATCAGAGTGGGAACACGATGAACGATTCCTACGACCGAATGCGGGAAAGTGAATCGTTCGATTTCGTCTCTGGCGATCGTATCCTGTTTGCCGGTGAAATGGACGGATGGAATCACCTCTATGCGATTTCGGCCAAGGGCGGCCAGCCGGTTCTACTCACGCCAGGCCAGTACGAAGTGAAAGACGTCACCGTCGCGCCCAACCGCGAATCGGTGCTCTATTCCTCGAATGAAAATGACGTCGATCGCCGGCACATCTGGAAGGTGAACGTCGCCGGCGGCGCGCCCGAGGCGTTGACGAAAGGCGAGACGATCGAATGGTTCCCGGTGGAAACCGGCGATGACAAATACGATTTGTGCCTCGGATCCTCGGCCACGACACCCGCGATGCCGTACTTGATCAAGACGCCCGGACGCCAGATCATCGCGGGCCAATTGATCGCCGACTATCCGTCATCCGAACTCGTCACGCCGAAACAGGTGATTTTCAAGAGCCTCGACGGGCTGGAAATTCATGGCCAGCTTTTCGTGCCGCGAGGCCACATCGAGCACGCGCCCGCTCTCGTTTACATGCACGGCGGGTCGATGCGGCAGATGATGCTCGGCTTCCACTACATGGATTACTACCATTACGCCTACGCTGAAAATCAGTACCTGGTCAGCCTCGGCTTCGTCGTGTTCTCGGTGAATTACCGCACCGGCATCATGTACGGCCGCGCGTTCCGCGAGCCCGCGAATGCCGGCTGGCGCGGCGCCTCCGAATATCAGGACATCGTCGCCGGAGCGAAATATCTGCAAGCGCTTCCTTACGTCGATGCGAATCGCATCGGACTCTGGGGCGGCAGTTACGGCGGCTACCTCACCGCGCTGGGCCTGGCGCGCAATTCCGATATTTTCAAGGCGGGCGTGGACATGCACGGCGTGCACGATTGGTCCGTCTTCCTGAGCCACTGGTTCCGTTTGTTGGGCCAAAGCCA
>JAGWOX010000120.1 GCA_028877145.1 Acidobacteriota bacterium
TTAAAGCCGAAGCCTGGGCACGCAAAACCAACAGCGGGACTTCGTAGGGTACTCCGCCTCTGTGCGTTCGGGGTCCTTCGCTTCGCTCAGGATGACAGGGGTCCAGTTTCCCCACGCACTTCTTGCAGAGAACTGTTGATACCCGCGCTGTGCGACCTGCAGGGCCGAATTGCGTGGGGATGACGCTGGAGGTGGACACATGGAAGTTTGTATTGAAGAACAAATGAGCACGACGAGGGAGCAAGGACCACATTTTGATATTCCGCGAGCGGGGAAAATTATCGCGGGAAATGCGGCGGTGGCGCGACAGATTCCGCATTCTTCGGATCGCAATCAACTCCAGGAATTTGCCGAAAACGGATTCAGTGCGCCGCCTTGCTTTTTTCATCGCGACTGCGGCGGCGTGGCGGAAGTCGAGAAACAGGGGAAAGCAATCTGCCGGGCGTGCGCGAGCGGGCTGAGTGGCGTGGAGTATCCGTTGCGGAAACCCAGCCGCGAGCCGCTCTATTCGAAACCGGAGGAGTTGGTTCTGCAGCTCGAGATGAAGGAAGGCCGGCGGATTCGGGGCGTGGAGCGATGAGCTGGGATCTGAAGCACAAAGTTCTGGGCGGCGCGGCGGTCGTGGCGCTGAGCGGGGCGGGGTGGGCGTTTTCGGCGTGGCTGGGATCGCATGATGCACGGATTCAGGCGCAGGCGAAGATCCAAGCGCAGGCGCAAATCATCAGGGCGGAGCAGCAGCAGCGGCAGCAGATCGAGGCGGAGCAGCAAGCACGGGACGCGCGAACGGCGCGGCAGATTGCGGCAATGCAGGCCGAAGTGGCGAAGGTAAAGACGGCGGCGCAAATCGCGGCCTGGCTGCCGAAGCAATTGCCTACGCCCGCGCCGGTGAAGATTGAAGTGCCGCAACGCACGGCGAAGGATCCGACGCCGGCGGCGGTAGCTACGATTCCGCAGACGGATTTGCCGGCGTTGCGGGATTACGTGGAATCGTGCCAGGTGTGTCCGGTGAAACTGCACACGGCACAACAGGACATTGCCGACAAAGAGCAGCAGTTGAAGCTGGCGGGCGAACAGCTGACGGCCGCGGAGAAGCAGCGCGACGACGCGGTGCGCGCGGCACGTGGCACGTTCTGGGGACGGCTGTGGACGCGGACGAAGTGGTTTGTCATCGGGGCAGGGGCTGGCGCGGCGCTGCTGTGCGGATCGGGTCACTGCCGGTGAGCGCGCCGCTGTGGTATCCGTCGGCGAACCTGGATGCACAGTTTGCTCACGTGGGTGGGGCGCGCTGCTGGTATCGGCGGTGGCGCTCGTATGGCAGGCGGGCAGGCGGCCGCTGGGACTTGCGCCGAAATGGGCGGGCGTATTGCTGACGATGGTCTATGCGGTGGTGAAGGAGTTTGCCTTTGACGTGATCGTCGAGGGCGATGGATTTCGGAACGGCGCGGTGGATTTTGCGTTTTACTGCGTCGGCATCGCTGCCGCCATTGGGTTGCGCTACGGGTGGAAGAAGCTGAGGCGGAAATGCTGAATCTTGCCAGCCTGGGATATCTGACGATCGACGATCCAGTGCTCTACGACTGGCTGGACGGGCTGGTCGGAGCGTTCAACCAGTTGCAGCAGCAAGTGGGTGTGGACGCGGCTCCGGCGGCACAGACGGCGGCCGGGCAGGCGCTGCCGACACCGAACGCGCCGGCTTCGATTGCCGTCGGCGCGGCGCGCGGGACGTTCAACGTGACGATCGGACCGAGCGCAGGCGCGGCGCCGGGCATTCAGTATTTTCTGGAGATTGCGAGCGATCCGGCGTTTCCCTCCTCGACAATCGTTTACGCGCTGGGGACGACGCTCGGATTCTCGCTGAATCTGGGGAACGTGACGCG
The DNA here is from genome assembly GCA_028877145.1 of Acidobacteriota bacterium. Classification (GTDB taxonomy): domain Bacteria; phylum Acidobacteriota; class Terriglobia; order Acidiferrales; family UBA7541; genus JAKASX01. The sequence continues at coordinate 1,878 of JAGWOX010000120.1, forward strand.
ATATTTTCGGGCGCGCGCGAAATACCCCTCGTCGGACTACTCTTCCTACATTTATTTGGGCACGGCGGCGAATCCGAGCGCGGTGAGCGGAGGGCAAGCGACGTCGAACGATATTCTGGCAAATGCGCCTTCGAACTCCGTGAACAATGCGACCGTGGATTCGATCGACGCGGGAAACGGGACGGCGACCATTCGAATTTACGGGCCGGGCGGCGTGGGGAGTTCGTGGACACAGAGTTACGGACAAGGAACGCGGACGTTTCCGGGCGGGAGCATCACTGGACTGGCGTATTCGACCAACTACTACGTTGTTTGGGACACGATCGGACAGGCATACCTGGCCAGCACGACGCTCGATCAGGCGGTTTCGGATACGTATGTTTTCGCGGGAAAAGTGACTACCGTGGCTTCAGGCGGGACGGGAGGAACGTCGGGCGGCGGAGGGTCGAGTTGGAGCCCCGATGGTTGCACGGAAGTCGGGACCGAGTTGCGATTCCCAGCAGGGGCGGAAACGACGATGCGGATCGAGGAGTGCGGCCATTGGGTGGAGATTGAACTCGATTCCGGAGAACGGCTGGCGATGGCCCCGGGGACACTGGTTTCCGTGTTTCGGCGGGCGGAGGATTTGCAGCCGGGGGAGTTGGTCGAAGTCGGGCAGGAGGGGAAAGTTTCGGCGGTGAAGCGCGCGGGACAGAGCTGGCGGGCTTCGCAAAAGATGAAGGTGAGAGTGAAACCACAGGGAGTGTATTGGGCTAACGGGATTCGTGTGCACAACATGAAGGTGATTTGAGGCGGGATTGTTGCCGGAGTTGGACAGAAGCCCACGGTCGGGACGGCACCGACCGCGGCTCCTATGACGCACCCGACGGCTTTCGAGGGACGTTTGAGGTGAGGAGGAGAGCGTGCCGGCCTGAAGGCCGGCGCTACACAGACATGGCGAAAGAGATTGGCAGGCGATTTGATTCGGCGGCTGCGGCTGTCGTGGTGACCATCGAAGATGATCTGGGAGCGCGGAGCGTGCACACGATTTACGCGCTGCGGGCGGATGGGACGCAGGAAGATGTGGACGGCGTGGTAGCGCAAGCGATTGCCGATGCGGGTGCGCGGGCGGAGAAGGTGAAGGCGGCGTTTCGGAAGGCGGGGTGGCAGGGGAAGTAATTCATCGGGGATTCCATGAAAATTCCCGGGCTTGAGACCGAAGCCCGGGGTACCCGATTGCATTTCAATGGTTGGGGGTTCCCTTCACTCTGCTGGTATGTTGCGGCTGACCCGCGATCCAAAAAGTTCAAGGCAATGCACGGACTGCCGACAGCGTCTCTACGTAGCCGCGACTGCTTCATCGCTCGCGGGATCCTTCGCTTGGCGAAGGATGAACGGGGTGGAGGGGATGATAGTCGTGAAGCAATTGCCGACGCATGCGATTCTCCTCTCTCAGACTTTTCCAACGCGTTCATTGCCGATGCAGTCGCCCCAGGCCGCGTTGAACGGGGCTTTCATACGACCATGTAGCGGCTGTAGAAGCGCTCGATGCGGAGCGCGGTGCGGGCGGTGATGCGGGAGCGGCGCAACTGGAGCGCGGGGGAGCGGTAGCCGAGGCGGCGGGCGATTTCGGCTTTGGAGAAGCCTTCGTCGAGCAGGCGCGCGATCATGCGCCAGGTGCGGTCGGCGCGGACTAGGCGGGCCTGGTTCATGGCGCGGCTGTTGACGAGGAAGATGCGGCGCTCAGTGCGCGCGCGGATGCGGCGGCGGCGACCGCTCTTGATCTGGTGCACGATCGACTGCGGGACTCCCGAGATTTCGGCCACAGTGCGGCGGCCGACGCCGGACCGCGAGAGTGCTTTCAGATGACGGCGCGCGCGGCCGGCGGAAACGATTCCGTTCCAGTCCCCGGAGCGGCGGGCATAGATGCGGCGATTTTCGTAGCGCGCGTTCGAGGCGCGGCAGGGCAGACAACGGCAGCCGGCGAGATATTTGAGGCGCGTGCCGTGCGGCTTGGCGGCAGCGAGAATGCTCAACGGCTTCATGTGTGACAGGCTCACGGATTCACCTTCCTCCCTCTCTCTTCCATTCTGATTTCCACGATCTCAGTTCCCTGCCCTCTAGTTCCTTTCACATTTCCAATCCGCAAAAACCTCACCGCCGAGGCGCAGAGGACGCTGAGACAAACTCCGCAAGGGTCGAAGCGATCAGATATTCCGTCTATGCTTCAAGGGGGTGAATGATTCCCTGCCCGGCGCCGGCCGATCGATGCGGTAGCGGCCCGAGGAAAACGAGGATGAAATTCGCCGACGCCGATTGATTTGGCGAAAGCGATTTGGCGCATGGCAGAGAGGATCGTGCCCAGGACGGCGGGGTCCGGTTTTGGGTTTTCCATCGGTCGGGTAGATGGAGCGGGGGAATGCGTGGCGGCTGGTGCCGCTACGTCTTTTTTCTCGAGAAGAGTTCTTGTATTCCTTATACACCGGTCACGGGCGTGACCAACCTGGTCAACCGGGTGACCGTGGATGGATGACGGGCCCTCGATTTCCACCGGGTTTTCCACAGGGTTTTCCACCGGTTTTTCCACAAAATACTTCGAGATTTCGACTGACTGTTTCTCTCGATTCCATGACAAGTAGCCTTTCCGCTCGAGTGAGGTGAGGATCTTCCAAGCCATGCCCGAGCTGATGCCCGCGGCTGCGGCAAAAGAACGCTGTGTTCCCCGCCAGCGACCGGTGTTGTGGTCGGCGAGCTGGAGCAGGAGGGTGTAGGCACCGTGCTCGGTGAGCGTCATGCGACCGGCGCCGACGTGCTCGGCGAGGCCGCGGCGCAATTTCACGAAGCCTTTCATCGAGACGCTCCGGCGCGCTTGGTTTTTCGGGCGATCCCGGCTTGAATTTGGGCATTATGGCCGTGCCGGCGCGGTAGCCTCACGGACGGGCTCTGGGCACTGCCACTGGCTACTTCCTTCGCGTTTGAGGGTGCAAGGCGCGAAGCTGAGTCCGCCCGCGCAGGGGACGAGGTGTGCGCCATTGCGGCGCGGTTTGCGGGCAAACGGGCGATCGATTTCTGGCTTCCGCAGGATTCGCATTCATACCAGCAAGCGCCCCATTCACGATGGCGCAAAATCGGGCCATTGCAGATCGAGCAGTGAATTCCCGTGCGCTCGGGTATTGGCATCAGCGGACCTCGTTCCTGGCGTTTCGAGACAGCACGCGGCGGATCAACGCAAAGCGGCAGCAGCGAGACGGGCCCAAATGCCGGACCAGACCGGCCAGAGAGCGAGAAAGAAAACGAGCAGCCAGATGAGGAGCAGGACCAGACCGGCGAACGCCTGGGCAATGGGGCCGGAATCGGCGGCTTCCTTCGATGCCAGCCGGGAAAATTCCGGCCGGCCGGTAGTGGAGCGGTGGCGTCCAGCGGCCGGAGGTGGGGTGGAACGAGGCGGAAACGAGGACAAGGAACCCATGGAGGGCCTCCCGGTATCGAATTTGGCAATAACTATTCATCAATGTGTCGATATGACACATTAGAACATTAATGTTGTCAAGGGAGTTTTGCTGCCTCCCGAGTTCCTGTAGAGTGCTGGCGAGGCTCTATGAGAGAACAACGAGTGAACATTGGCGTGATGGGTGTTCCCTGGCTGAAGCGTGCGCTGCAGGATCAGGCGCGCCGAGAGGGCCGTACGACAAGCAATTTGGCCGAGCGGCTGCTCGTCTGGTCGATGAGACAATTGCGGGCGGCGGGCGATTCGCAGACGCTCGTCGAGTGGGAAGCGCACCCTGGGAGCAAGAAAGGGCGCAGGAGTAGCGATAGAGGTGTTTACCAACAAGTAATATCCCAAGCGGAAGATTTTGCTCGCGCGGCGCGCGAAATGGCAGAACGGCCTCACGAGGGGGCCAATGAGCAGCGTCCTACAGTTTCCAAAGAAGACGCGGCGCGTCACCCAGGCCGACCTCGCCGAAGAGCGCATTCTTAGAAGGAAGGCAATCCTGTGGTCTCGGCTGTGGGAAGCGAAGAAGCGTGAAATCCGAGAATGCCTGCTCCAAGGCGGAGAGGTAGAAGAAGGCCCGTTGACGGCCGAACTCGACGTACGGATCCACTAACCGAACAACCGGCAAGACGCCTGAACCGGCTGAGGATTGGCGACACATTGGGCCGCCGCCTCGGCGCTGGATTTGGTGCCTCTTTCGAAGAACGGGTAGGCCGTGCTGTTGCTAATCGAGTTCTGTCGAGGATTATTGCCGACGTTCGATCGCGGACGGGCGAAAGGAAATCGCCTGTGCGAGGAAGGCTAGAGTTGCAAGCGGCAATCTGCGATTGCTGTGCACAGACTGGCAGGGGAGGCCACCCGAGAATAGAAGACAGAGGAAGCAATGGTCGAATTGCCGTGCAGGACCGTTCCCGCGCGTTTGGCCCCCCGCTTTTTTTCGGCCGTGTCGAAGGCGGAGATCGGCAACTTTGGGTATCATGAACGTCGGCGCAGAGCGGCCACGGCGTCGTGATGCACAGCCTGCCCGGCGCTGCAGCAATTGCATGGCTTCCCATTCCGGGGTCGGCTAATCGGTAGGCCACCAGACTTTGGATCTGGTTATCCTGGTTCGAGTCCAGGCCCCGGAACCACTTCCTTTCGCGTAGCAATCCCCTTCCCTGAGAATTTCACCAAAGCAGCGATTGACCGATAGGCATCGGTATCCACGGCGGGACACAGGCCCACGGTGAGGACGACGCTGACCGTGGCTACCCGGGCCGCGGTTAATGCTTTGAAGGACCGTAGAGGGCAATCATCATGCGCGCGAGGATGGAATCCCAGATGTAGTTTTTGGGTGAATGGAGTGTGGTGAAATCGGGGCTGTAGGATTCCCAAAAGCGGTGGTTGCGGTCGAGTTGGTAGGTGACGGCGGCCATCACGCGGCGCAGCAGTTCTTCCGCCTGGGCGCGATAGCCGTAGCGCAGCAATCCGTGGAAAACCAGATAATTCCAGAGCAGCCACACGGCGCCATTCCATTGACAGCACACCTTGATCTGCGGCTGGTAATAGGGATCGTCGGCCGATAGCGTGGGGACGCCGTAGTGGCGCCAGAATTCGTTCGGGTCGGTGAGATGCTGGACGAGACGAGCTGCCTGCGCCTTGGTGGCGATGCCGGCCCACATTGGCAGGAATCCGATGACCTCCTTGCGCTTCAGGCTGATTCCGTTGGCGGTGGTAAAGGTGCCCGTGTCGCGCGCGAGGTTGTAGAAGAAGCCGGTCTTCGGGTCCCACATGCGCGTGCGGACGAGCGTGGCGAGGCGGTCGGACTGCTGCTGCCATTTGTGTGCCTCGGCGGGGCGGCCGAGCGTCCTGGCCATTTCGGCGAGCGAGCGCGTCTCCATCACCATCATCGTGGTGAAATCCAGCGCCTTCACGCGGCTGGGTGAATCGTCGGTGTCGCCGAACAGGTGCCAGACGGCGTCGTCGCTGTCGCGCACGCATTCGAGCATGGCATTGCCGCCCCACACCATGAAGCCGTCGCCGTCCTTGTCGCGCGTTTTCAAAATGTAATCGGCGAAGGCGGTGCCGGAACGGTAGGACTCCGCAAGAAATTTCCGGTCGTGCGAGATCTGGTAGATCTCCCAATTCGTCCACGAGAAGAACGGCGCGGACGTGGTCTGCTCGCCCTTCACCGGATAGGTCTGCGTGACGAAAGGGCCGACGCGATAGCCGATATAGCCGGCTGATTCCTGGCGTTGCATAAAGACGCGCTGCGAATCCTCGGCGCTCGCGGGATTCATCCAGGCGTAGGCGAGCATCGACAGGCTTTCGTGGAACACCTGGCCTTCGTGACCCCAGCGCCAGGTGGGCTCGCGCGAGAAAAGGTAATAGTTCGTCTTCGCCATGCCGGCGGGAGGCATCATCTGCTGACGCGCCAGCGTGAGCGCGCCCCAATAGACCATCTGCCAGTCGCGATTCGGCAATTTCAGGCGCGGCGCGCGGCGATATTGGGCCTCGCTCTCGGCGATGAGCGGCGCGACCGGTTGCGCGAGCAACTTGCGCGCGCTGCTTTCGAGCGTGGCGATGGGCCCGGAAGCTGGCGCGACGCCGCGCACGACGCGGAATCGGCGGCTGCCATGGGCGGGCACGGAGAGACTCTCGCGCAGGACAATTCCCCGCACGCTGCCGGCGATCGAGCCGTTCAGCGCCCCGCCGCCGCGAATCGCATCGAGCGCGTCCGGATTGGCGAAGCTGCCTGCCGCTTCGGCCGGTTCGCTCACGAGCAGCACGTCGTTGAAATTCGGATCGTATTGCGGCTGCGGCGTTTCGAACCAGAGATTTGCCGGCTCGACGTGAGCGAAGGTCACCATGTCGCGGCCCACGCGTGCAGCGCCGGTCACCGGATCGGGACGCTGGTACCAGACGTTGGCGACGAGCGGAACGGGCTTGCCACTCTCGTTGGTGATTTCGACGTCGATGAACGCCAGGCGCGAACTGTAGACGACGAACGTCTCGCGGATGCGTATCGAAGAAAACGGCCGGTAGTCGAGTTGCGCGATATCGGTGAAGGAACGCCGGAGGATCGGTTTCGAGGCAAAGCCGTTAACGTCCGCCGCGATGGATTTGTCGAGTTGCCAGACGATGCCGAAATCACCGGCGGTGTCCGTCGTGTAGCTGATGGCGCGGCCGGGCGTGTAGTCGTTCAGGTGGTAGCCCTCGTCGACGAAATACTCCGAGCGGCTCATCGGCGCGGCGTAGGTGGTGTAGACGGGATCGTCGACTTTGGCGTTCAGATCGCCGGGCGTCTGCGCCCGGGCGGGGCCGGGGCAGGAGAAAACGAGTAGGCCGGTCAGTAGCACGGCGCGCTGGAGCATGTGGCCGAGCGATGCGCCCGCTTTGACACTGGACCCACCCTTCGGGCAAGAAGCGCCCGAGGGATGGGGCACCCGGAACGGCTCGCGGGAGTCGAACGCAGGGGCGGCGCAGGCCGTGGCGACCGTGGCGCGCGATGCGGAATTAGAAACTGAGGCGGATTGCTCGTTGGACATAGCCGGAACCTTCGAAGGGGATTTTGAGGCGAATTCCCTGCTGCGTTTTCTCGACGGCGGCGCCTTCGGCAGTTACGTTGGCAAGCGGCGTGATCGCGTCGAGCGTGTAGCTGCGGCCGCCGAGGCCGGCGACGGTGAGCGTGATTTCGCCGTGGCCGCCGGCGCCGGGTTCCTGGTCGACCTTCAGGATTTTGATCTGCTCGGTGCGATCGCCCGGCTCGGGATGCGGCACGGCGGGGACAATTGCAATTCCCCCAGTGAATTCGATAGCGACCGTGGCGTGGCGCTCCAGGCGGAATTGAACCGAAGCGCGGGAAAGCGCGCTCGAATCGAGTTGGTGGAATTCGGCGGGCTTGCCATTGACCATCACGCGCGTCACGTGCGCGCCCCAGGGCAGCGCTGGCTCGAAGTGGACCTCGAGCGGCTCCGTGGAATCGTCGTCGAGCGAAAGGCGCAAGGCTGTTGGCGACTGGCCAATTTCCCCGCTCAGCTTGTGTGTGCCGAAATCGAAATTCGAGAAGCGCACCGATGGCCAATTGGCCGGCAGCGCGGGCCGGAAATTGAATTCGCCGCGCGCTGTATTGGGATCGAGCCCGAGGACGCCGCGAGCCAGCCCAACGACGACGCCCATCGTGGAAAACAATTGATGCGGCACCGCGCGCGATTGCGCTATGTAGCGGTCGCCGGTCATCTGTTCGGGCAGCGCGCCCAGCTTCACGATGCCGGTGAGCTGCGCGATGGCGCTCCAGGTGGCGAAACCGGCGAGCGGCTGATTGTGCCGATATTGCGCCAGCGCCACGAGGCCGCTGATGAATGGCCAGGCACTGCCGTTGTTGTAGCTGAGCGGGTCGTAGAGCGGATTACGATTCGAGAGCCAGCGCGAACCCCAGTCCGACGCGAGATCGGGCCGGGCGAAAGCGGTAGTTGCTTCGAATGCGCGCCCCACCCCGATTGTTTGCGGGGCGAGCGCGAGTATCACGGCGGGCCAGCTTCCATCGAACGACGCCTGGCGGCCACTGGCTGTGAGTCCGAAGGCAATCGTTTTGTTTTGCGCGTTCCACCACTGCTCGTTGATGGAACGATCGGCGAGCGCGAGGCGCTCGGAAGAATCGGACGCCGCATGCGCATCGCCCATTGCCGCCGCCATGTCATGCATTGAGTGCAGCGCGGCGAGCCAGAAGCCTTCGAGATAGACGTCCTTCACCACCTTGTCGCGCAGCACGCCGACTTCGACGGCGGCGAGGCCCGCCTTCGTGTTGTCCATCAAACCGTCACTATCGAGCGTCGAGAGGCAATAGGCGTAGGCCTTCTGCGCCGAGGGCCAGAATTCGGCGAGGAATTTCCGGTCGCCGCTGCGCCGCCAATACTGGTCGAGGGCGTAGAGATACATCGGCGTCGTATCGGCGTGGTAGTAGGCGAAATTGTATTTGTGGAACCAATCGACCAAGTCGACGCTCTGCGTCATCTCGTGCATCATCTTGCCGTCGGCGCGCTGGTGTTCGCGCAGGAAACGCAGCGCCTGGAGCGCGCCGGAGAGATCGCCATAATCCTCCAGCGCCCAACTGTTCATCAGGGCGTCGCCGCCAAACCACCAGTCGAAACCCGGCCGCTGGCTCGAGCCCGAAGGCCCGTAGCCGGCGACCAGGCCGCATCCCATGCGCGGATGGCAGACCCAGCCGGCGTTGAGCGACAGCTTCGCCCAGAGCCATGCGCGGTTGAATTCGGGATTGGGCGTTTCGATGTCCGTCGTGCGCGCGAGGAATTCTCGCGCGGCGCTGACGCGCGCTTCGTAGAGCGCGGGAATCTCGTGCACCACTTTCGCGTAGACGCCTTCGGCCTGCTGCAGATTTTTCATCCCGAGCGACATCACGACCGGAATCAGCGACGAGCGCGCCTCGTCCCGCGTGACGCGCATCTCGAATTCCGTCTCGCCGCTCGCCAGGCGGTGGCCGACGAATTCCGTGTACGCGGTCGCGGCGGGCGAGCCGACGAGCGCGGTGGGCAGATTCGTGGCGTCGGTCAGCGCGAAGGCCTTTTCCTGCGGCAACCAGTAGCTGTACTGGCCGCCGAAACTCGCCGGCCACATCGGCTGGAAATCCGGCGCGAAAAGCGCCTTGATGGTGAGCGGCTTCGCGGTATCGACGTCGAACAGGATCACGATGGCCGGTTCGTCGTCCGGCGTGAAAATCGTCTCGCGCACGGTGAATGACGGATCGACGTAGACGAGCGTGGTGGATTCGGGCCGCGTGATCACCTGCGCGAGGAGGCCGTCGCCATCGACCGGATCGAGCAGGCCCTGCAGGCGAAATTGCAAATGAAAATCCTGCAGGACCTTGATGGGATAGAGCCACGCCTCGAATCGGCCGTTCTGCCAGCCGAGCACCGCCGACTGGTGGCCGGTGACGTCGAAATACTTTCCGGGCAGCGCCGAGGAGCGCCACGCGACGCCGCTCGACGGCAAGCTGAATCGCGCGATGCCGGCCGGAGCGGCGTCCTGCTGCGCGCGGCACAGCGGCGCCAATACGAGCGCAATGAGAAAAATGAAGATCGTGGCGAGCGGCCTGTCCGCTCGCGGGGAAGCCGGGGGGAATTTCCACGCTTTTGTCATCGGGTTGGCGATGCTAAGAAGCCTCCGCACCCCTGTCAACCGAATTCTCGTTCCCCGTAGCGCGGCCACTTTGGGCTGCGGTCTTTGCGAGCCAGGAAACCAAAACGCACCAGACGTAACCTGTTCGCCGAGGCAAGTGGTCCATGCCCCTGGAAAATGCTTAAAGGCCGCAGCCAGGAGTGGCTGCGCTACTGCGGCGCCTTGCGT
>JAGWOX010000121.1 GCA_028877145.1 Acidobacteriota bacterium
CGTTCCGCCGGCCGGTTTTCGACGTGCAGCGTCTCGCCAAGCTGTTCGAAGAGTTTCCGCTGCTCGCGTGTGAGCTTCGTCGGCATCACCACCTGCACGCGCACGTAGAGATCGCCGCGCCCGCCTTCATGCGGATCGGCAAGCCCCTTGCCTTTCATCCGGAAAATCTGGCCGGATTGCGTGCCCTCGGGGAATTTCATCATTTCTTCGCCGTCAAGAGTCGGCACCATCAACTCTGTGCCCAGCGCCGCCTGCGACACACTCAGCGGAATCGTGCAATACAGGTCCGACCCGCGCCGCTCGAAGAACGGGTGCTCCTGCACCTGCACGTAGATGTAGAGGTCGCCCGGCGGCCCGCCATTCGCTCCCTGCTCTCCTTCGCCGGAAATGCGCAGCCGCGTGCCGGAATCCACGCCGGCGGGGATGCGCACTTCAATCGTGCGCTCACGCTCCACGCGCCCGCGGCCGCGACACTTCGGGCATGCTTCGCGGATCACTCTTCCCTGCCCACGGCACGTGGGGCACGTCCGCGAAATGACGAGCGGTCCCTGTTGGTAGCGCAGCTGCCCGCGGCCGTGGCAGTGCTGGCATGCAGCCATCCCCGAGCCCGATTTGGCCCCAACGCCGTGACACGCTTCGCAAGTCTCCTGCCGCGCCATCTTGATCTTGGTGTGCACGCCGGCGGCTGCCTGTTCGAAACTCAGCGTGAGGTCGTAACGCAGGTCCGCTCCGCGCTCGACTCGCGACCGCCCCGACCGCCTGCCTCCGCCGAAAAGATCCTCGAAGCCGAACAGGTCGCCGAAGCCGAAAATATCCTGGAACTCCTCGAAGATCGTCCCGAAGTCCTGGGCCGCGGCAGGGCGGTCGGCAAGTCCGGCATGGCCATAGCGGTCGTAAATGGAGCGCTTTTGCGCGTCGCTCAGAACGCTGTAGGCTTCGGTCGCCTCACGGAAGCGTTCCTCGGCCTCTTTCTTGTGGTCGGGATTGCGGTCCGGGTGCCAGCGCATGGCAGCCTTTCGGTACGCGCTCTTGATCTCGTCGGCGCCGGCGTTTCGATTGACGCCAAGCACCTCGTAATAGTCGCGTTTGGCTGTTTCCGACATGTTCGCTCAGTTCAGCAGTGATCCCGAGGAAGCCTTCTCGCCGCCGGGCCGCACGGCGACGCGCACCTGGGCCGGGCGCAGCACGCGGTCGCGGAACCGGTATCCGGCCTGCACTTCCTCGATGATCGTGCCTTCGGGATGCTCTGACGTCTCGGCGCGATCGAAGGCGTGATGCAAGTGCGGGTCAAACGGCCGGCCCACCGGGTTCTCCATCCTCCTGACGCCGTGTTCGGACAGCAGGTCGGTGAGTTGCCGGTAGATCATCTCGAACCCGCGGTGGTATTCCTCGTAGGCCGGGTCGCGGTGCACCGAAAGTGCCCGCTCGAAATTATCGAGCACCGGCAGCAGCGTTTCCGCCAGATTCATCACCGCGCGGTCGCGATCTTCGCGCCGCTCGCGCTCCACCCGCTTCCGGAAATTCTCGAAATCGGCCTGGCGGTGGATTAGCAGTTGCCGCATCTCTTCGCGCTCGGCTTCGAGACGAGCCAGCTTGTCGGCCTCGTGGCGCAGCCCGTGCTCATCGGCGCAAGCCTCGGCGCGTGAGGACTTCTCTCCCTCGGCTCCGGCGGCTTCCGGCCGCGGCTTCGGGTCGTTTTCTGTTTCCTCGATGGGTTTCTGTGGATCCCGCGAATGACTCAAGGTGTACTCGCTCCGCTCAAGGTCGAGCTGACGCACTCGGCCAGATAGGCGGCGGTGGTGATCGCCCGTTCGTAATCCATGCGCAACGGGCCCAGTATCCCCAGCGTGCCCGGCGCCTCGTGCCCGGCCCGGAACCGCGCGCTGATCAGCGCCAGGCTGGCCCCGGCAACCGCGATCTCGCTCAGCCCGATGCGCACCGAAACCGGCTCGGGCGTTTCGATGCAGGCCGAAAGCAGGTCCACCAGCCTGCGCTTCTCCTCGATCGCAGCCAGCAGTTCGCTTAGCCGGCCGGGATCGGCGAATTCCGGCGCCACAATGATTTCCGCCGTTCCTTCGACGTAGAGCTGGCGGCTGCTGTCTTCGTCCAGCAAATGCGGGTCGCACAGCATCAGCGCCCGCCGCGCCAGCATTCCGTGTGAATCCTGTTCCCGCTCGAGCCGCGCGGTCATTTCTGCGCGAATCGCTTCGATCGTCCAGCCCGAATCGTTGCGGTTCAGGTGGTCGGCGATGCCGTCGAGCTCCGCCTGCGTGAACGGCCGGTCAGGGCGAACGAGCTTGTCACGCGTGCGCCCTCCCTCGGAAATCACCACCACCAGCACGCGCCCGTCCGGCACCAGCAGAAACCGGATATGTTCCACGGGCAGCCGCCCAATTGGCGGCGAAAGAATCAAACCGAGCCCATGCGAAACCTTGGCCAGGATGTGCCCCGCGCGCTCGACCGCCTCATCGAAATTTGCGGTCGAATCCATCTCCCTGCGGATCCAGTGCTGGTCCACGTCGCTCAGCCGCGCCTGCGCCGCAAACCGGTCGATAAAAAACCGATAGCCGGCCGCGGTGGGCACCCGTCCGGCCGAGGTGTGCGGCTGGAAGAGTAATCCCGCATCCTCCAGATCGGCCATGACGTTGCGGATCGTGGCTGGGCTCAACGGCTCGGCATGCCGCCGCACAATCGAGCGTGACGAAACCGGCTCGCCGTTCTCGATGTACGCGCGCACCACTTCCGCCAGCACCTGCTCGTGTCTTTCGCTCAGTGTGGGCACGCCCATGGCACTATCCGAACGCGGTCCTCGAACGGAATATCCCCTAACGAGGCCTGAATGCCCCCTCAGTTTTGTATTCTAGCGTATGTTGTCAACTCAGCGCGGGAGACAATGATGCCCCGTGCCCAATCCGGCCCGCTGGTGTATACTGCGCGCGGTCGGCGGGCGCGAAATCGGGGCTCTGTTTCGGAAACCTCGCCTTGCAGGAGGAGGCGGGGCCGAGGAACCCAATCGACGCGACTCTGCTCATCGCCCTGTTCCTGCTTTTGCTGGTGGCGTTGCCGGCGCTGGCGGTGTATGCCTCATCGCGCATCCGGCGTCTGGAAATCGTCAAGCGCGCGTCGGAAATCCCCCCTCCCGGTTCGACACCTCCTCCGATTGTCCCGACACTCGAGGCGCGCCTGAGCGCCTTCGAGCAGCGCCTGGCCGCGCTTGAAGCAAAGGCCGGCGTCGCTCCGCAGCCGGTGGCACCGGCTCCGATCCCTCCGCCGATCCGACGCCCGCCCGCTGTTCTCTTGCCGGAAGCCAGTCTCCCCGCCCCGGCGTCCGCTCGCGGCTCCGACCTGGAAAAAATTGTGGCCGAGCGCTGGCTGAATTACCTGGGCATCATCGCGATGCTCTTCGCCACCGCCTTCTTCATCAAGTACGCATTCGACAGCCGCTGGGTGGGCCCGCGGGGCCGTGTCGCGGTAGGGCTGCTTTGCGGATCGCTGATCGTACTGTGGAGCGACCGGCTGCGGCGCCGTGGCTACGGCTATTTTTCCGAAGGCATCGCCGGCCTCGGTGCCTCAGTCCTCTATCTTTCCGTCTGGGGCGGATGGCACTACTACCGCATGTTCCCGACGGGCGTAGCGCTCGCCGGAATGATCGTCGTAACCGCCGCGATGGCCGCCATCACCATCGGCCGTGATTCCCAGCGCCTGGCGTTTTTGACGCTCGCCGGCGGATTTGTTACGCCCCTCCTTCTCAGTACCGGCCGCAACCACGAAATCGTTCTCTTCACCTATACCGGCGTCCTGGCCGCGGCGATGCTCGGCCTCGAGCGCCTGCGCCAGTGGCGTTGGCTGCCCCCGCTCACTTTCCTCGCCGCTGAGGCCTACTTTTGGACGTGGTATGCCGCCTCCTACCGGCCGGAAAAGCTCGGCCTGACCCTCTTCTTCGCCACCGGCTTCTTCCTTCTGTTCGCTGTTTTGCCGCATGTCGAAAGCCGGCGCAAAGGGCGGCTCGCCGGCATGGAAATCCTCGTCGCCGTGGCGAACCTCTTCTGCTATTTGGCCGCGTTGCGCGAACTACTGTGGCCCGATCATCGCTGGCTGCTGACGGCGGCGTATCTCCTGCTTGGCGCCGCGCATTTAGCCGTTGAAAAATCGCTGCCGCAACCGTTATCCGGCGAAACGCGCTCACTGCGCCGGCTGCTCGTCGCTCTCTCGCTGATCTGCATCTCGCTCGCGATCCCCGCGCGCCTCGACCACGCCTGGCTCACGATGGCCTGGGCAATCGAGGGAGCGGTGATCGTCTGGCTCGGCGCGCGAATCGTTTCCTGGCGGCTTCGCGCCCCCGGCCTCCTTCTGCTGGGCGTGGCTGCGATTCGGTTGCTCTTCCTCGAAATTCCCGCCCCGCATTTTCTTTGGAATTTGCGCTTCTTCACTTTTGCCGTGGCGGTCGCCTGCTTCGCCATATCGGCAAAGGCGCTGGTTGAGTCAACTCGCGATACCCCGGCGCATGAGCGAAATCTGGCCGCGCTGCTTCTCGTCGCCGTGAGTGGCTATTCGCTCCTGGAGCTCTCACTGGAATTTTGGGATCTGTTCGGCCGTATTCAGGTACCCGGAATGGAGCATTGGCCGGCGCAGCAGATGGCCCTATCGGTCCTCTGGACGATCTTCGCCGCCGCGCTCGTAATCGCGGGCATGGCGAGGAAATCGGCGTTGCTGCGCTGGCAGGCCCTGGCGCTCTTCGCGCTGGTTGTCGGCAAGGTTTTTCTCTACGACCTCTCTTCGCTTCAGCGCTTTTATCGCATCCTATCGTTTCTGGTGCTGGGAGTTTTGCTCCTCGGCGTCTCTTTCCTCTACCAGCGCCGTGCGATGGGCCATAAATCGGGCAAGGAAACGGGAGCGCAGCCATGAAGCGCAGGGCCCCATGGCGAACGCGCGGGGGAGCCGCGGCGGCCGTAATCCTGCTGCTCGTGGCCGTGGCCGCGTTTGGCCCGTCCCTCGCGCGCGCCCAACAGGAAGAACAACCGCAGGCTTCCGGCCAACTGCCGCGCACGTGGCATCACTGGAAATATTTCCGCCGCATTCGCGTGAGCGAAGACTCGCAACCGCGTCTCGTCGCCCTGCTCGTCCCCGTCGCGGTCTACGCGCAGGCTGAGCCCGGCCTGGCCGATCTGCGCATCATCGACGATCGCGGCAACGAAGTTCCCTTCGCCGAAATCACCTTCCCCGGCTCGACGCGCACCACTTATCTGCCTCGCGGCGGAATCGAAGCGCGCTCCGTTCCCGGTCAATACACCGACTACATCCTCAGTCTCGGCCTGCATCCACAGCCCTGCGATTTCCTGGCACTCACCGGCCCGGCCTCGAACTCGCCCGCCATGGCGCAAATCGACGTCAGCGACGACGGCCGCGACTGGCGCCCCGCGCGAGTGCGCACCGCCATCGGCGATTGGCCCAATCCCATCCTCACCTTTCCCGAGACCAGCGCCAGCTTTCTCCGCCTGCGAGTCCTCCATCGAAACGGAAGATTCATGATTCAAACCATGGCCGCTGGGAAGCAGGCGAGAATTCCTCCCGACCGCGCCCCGGTCACTGCGCTCCTCGCCCCCGAGCCCTCCACCACCTCGCGCACCACGCTTTGGAGAATCGATCTCCACGGCCCGGCGCCCGTTGACGAAGCGGATTTCGAGACCTCCCAGCCCGCTTTTTCCCGCCTAATCAATGTTTTTTCGAGTACGAACGATCAGGATTGGATGCTGGCCGGCGAGGGTGTGATCTTCCGCACCGTCCGAGGCTCGACCCCCGCCGAAAGGCTCAGCGTGGCCTTCCTCCCGCGACGAGCCCGCTACTGGCGCGTCGAACTGCGGAACGAAAACGATCCCCCGCTCGCCGCAATGCAGCTCCGCCTCTCGATGACGCCGCGGCGCATTGTTTTCCGCGAGGAGTCCGCCCGCTCCTACCGCCTGCTGTACGGCCAGAGCGAGGCCCCCGCTCCGCAATACGATCTGGCGCAAGCCGTGTCCGAGGAAACCCTGCGCGCGGCACCGCTAGTGGCCAGCGTCGGGGAGGAGCAAACGAACGCGGATTGGGTCGATCCGCGACCGTGGAGCGAAAAACACAGCACGGTCCTGTGGGTCGCAACACTCCTGGCGGTCCTGATCCTTGGTCTGGCCGCAGTCCGCGCCCTGCGCCAACCGGAGTAATCGCCCAGAGAGGCGCTCCCTGCAGTTTTAGGTACGGTAGGGGCGGCCCGGCGGGTCGCCCTCCGGGCCAACCTCGAATACCTGCTATCTACTCTCCGACGCTGCCGAATCCACCGGTATCAATCTGTGCGCGCTGCAGCCGGTCGGAATAATCGATGTAGAGCGTCTTCCATTCCGAAAAGACATCGAGTCCCGCGACGGCCGCTTCGCGGTGCCCGTTGCCCGTCTGTTTGATCCCGCCGAATGGAAGATGCGTCTCCGCGCCGATCGTGGGCGCATTCACATAGACGATGCCGGTATCCAGTTCCCGCATCGCGCGGAAAGCCCGATTCACGTCCCGCGTATAGATGGACGCCGAAAGCCCGTAAACCACCCCATTCGCCGCCTCGATGGCCGACTCGTAGTTGTCGATCGGCATCACTGAGACCACCGGCCCGAAAATCTCTTCCTGGCAAATCCGCATCTTCGGATCGCAATCGGCGAAAACAGTCGGCTCGAAAAACCAGCCTTTCGCGTAAGGGCCGCTATCGAGACGTTTTCCGCCGGCTGTCAGCCGCGCGCCTTCGCCCTTGCCGATTTCGACGTATTTTGCGATCGTGTCGAGCTGCTTCCGGTTGATCACCGGCCCCACCTCAGTGGCCGGATCGAGCCCGTCGCCGATGCGCAACTCCCTGGCCCTCTCGACCAGTCGGCCGATGAATTCCTTGTAGACCTTCTTGTGCACCGCGATGCGGCTGGCCGCCGTGCAGCGCTGCCCGCTCGTTCCGAACCCGCCCCAAACGGCTCCATCGATCGCCAGATCCAGATTCGCATCGTCCATCACGATGATGATGTTCTTTCCGCCCATCTCCAGGTGGCAATGCTTCAGATCGCCCGCGCAGATTTCGTTCACTTTCCGCCCGACGGTCGTCGAGCCGGTGAAGCTGACCACTTTCACGTCCTTGTGACGAACCAGCGGCTCACCCGCGTCCTCGCCGTAGCCAACCACCATGTTCACCACACCCGGGGGCAATCCGACTTCGTTCAGAACCTCGATCAACCGGCTGGCCGAGAGCGGCGTGTCCTCCGCCGGCTTGATTACCAGCGTGTTCCCGAGCACGAGCGCCGGCATCATCTTCCACGCGGGAATCGCCATCGGGAAATTCCACGGAGTCACCAGGGCGCACACACCCACCGGCTCCCGGACCGTCATCGCAAATTTGCTCTGCAGCTCGGACGGCGTCGTTTGCCCGAACTGCCGGCGCCCTTCTCCGGCCATGTAATACGTCATATCGATGGCTTCCTGCACGTCGCCCTTCGTCTCGGCGACCACCTTCCCCATCTCGCGCGTCATTTCGCGCGCCAACTCCTCTTTGCGCTGGACCAGGCGCTCGGCGGCCCGGAACAGGATCTCCGCGCGCTTCGGCGCGGGCACTTGCCGCCAGGAGGGGAACGCGTGTCGTGCCGCCTCCACGGCCGCGTCCACGTCTTCGCGGCTGGCGGCGGGGAATACTCCCACGACGTCGTCGGTATTCGCCGGGTTGCGGTTCTCAAACGTTTTCCCGCTCCTGGCTTCCACCCATTTGCCATCGATGAAGTTTCGATACACTTTCGGGGAAACTGCGGTAGCCATGACTCCTCCCTTTCAGGCTTTTCGGCGTAAGCACAAGTCGGGAGCGAGATCGGCCGGGAACCGCGTGGACTGGCTGTCGGAATCAGGACGGGGCCGGGCGGCTCCCGCTCCTGCCTCAATCTAACAAAGGCACCATTAACGGTCAACGCGGCCGGGCCGCGCTGCCTCAGGCAAGCTTAGCGGCTCCCCGATCCCTTGCTCGTCTTGCCGGAATCGGACGGAATCGGGGCGATGACCGGCCGCGGCGGGGCCAAGCCGGCAATATCGGAGCCGAGGCCGAGCTGCTGCAGGCTGGGAGCGTCAATCTTTCCGGACGGAGGAATGCCGTGGGCCTGTTGGAAACTCCTCATCGCGCTGACCGTGTCCGCATCCCAGTGGCCGGTGGGATCCCCCTGGTAGTAGCCGGAGCGCGAAAGCGCTTGCTGAATCTGCTCGATCCGGTCCGAACTGGGACCGGCGGGCATCCGGAACCGCCGGCGGTACGTGCGACGGTGATAGCGGCTGTGATAGGCCGTCTTGTGATAGCGGCGGGCGCTGCTCTTTTTCGCGCGGCGATTCGGAACCGTCCTGTCCAGCTTTCTCGCGGGCGTGCTGCTGTGCGCGCGGCGCGAGGGAACCTGGTGAAGCTGGTGCGTGGCCACGTAGTGCTTTGGCGCGTGGTGTTTGGCTGCTTTTGGATGGTGCGCGCCCGTTGCCCACACTCCAGGCACCAGCATGCACGTGGCCGCCAACGCGGCCGGCAGAGTCCTTTGCACCACTCGACGCCAACCCGTCATTTCTCCTCCGGAATCACACCCGCCAGGTACACCGTCAAAGTCTGCTGAGACCGTCGCTGCAGCACCTTGAACAAAACATCCTGGCCGGGCCGTAGTTTCGCAATCTCCCGTTGAAAATCCGCGACAGTGTACACCGCCACGTGATTCACTTCCACAATAACGTCCCTCGGCGAAAAGCCGGCGTCATCGGCGAAACTCGCCGGTTGCACCGCGCGTACGATCAAGCCGCGCTTTACGCTTCCCAGATCGAGCCGCGACACGAGTTCCGGGGTGAGTTCGTCGACTTTCAGCCCGAGGTTGCGGTTATCCACCGTCTCGGGCGTCCCCCCTATCGAATCCGCCACCTGGGCGTATTGCGGGAAAAGCTTGTCTCGATCGGCCACCACCACCGAGGCCTCATGTCGTTTTCCGTTGCGGATGTAGCCGACTTCCACTGACTGCCCGATGGGCGTCTGCATGATCGGGTTCACCAGATCATCGCCGGTGCGCACCGGGTTCCCTCTCAACGAAACGATCACATCTCCCGGCTGGATACCGGACTTCGCCGCCGGGCTCCCCGGATTGACGCTCTCAATGATCACGCCGTAAGGCGCGCCCAGTTCCTTCAGCGTGATTGGGTTTGAGCTCCGCTGCTCTTGGAACGTCACGCCGATCGAGCCGCGCGTCACGTGCCCCTTGCTGATCAACTGGTTGTATACGTTGATGGCCATATTCGACGGCAGCGCGAATCCCACGCCTTCGAAACTGTGCCCGCCGGTGAAAATCGCCGTATTGATCCCGATCACGTTGCCCGACATATCCACCAGCGGCCCGCCCGAATTGCCGGGATTGATCGCGGCGTCGGTCTGGATGAAGTGCTGCAGCTGCTGCCCAACCTGGCTGCGGTCCTTCGCGCTCACGATGCCCGCCGTTACCGTGCCCTGCAATGTGAAGGGGCTGCCGAAGGCGAGCACCCAGTCGCCCACCTGCACGCCCTGCGAATTTCCCATGTGCGCGACCGGAAGCGTTCGCCCGGGGTCGACCTTGATCACCGCCAGGTCCGTCTCGCCATCCTGGCCAACCACGCGCGCCGGATACTTGTTCGGATCGCCCGTCAGCGTGACGTCGATTTTCGTGGCGCCGTCGATCACGTGCTGGTTCGTCAGGATGTAGCCGCGCGGATCGAGCAGCACGCCCGAGCCCAGGCTGCGTTCAGCTTCCGGTTGATTGGGGTTGTCGAAGAAACGGTCGAAGAAATCGAATGGATCGTTCGGCGTGGTCGGTCCGCGGCGGTCGCGTGGAACGCGCTTGGGGCGGGCGATCAATTGCGTGGTCGAGATGTTGACGACCGCCGGCTCGACTTGCGCCACGATTGTCGCGAAGGCGCTCGACAACCGTACAGGTTTCGGAACTGGCAGCAGGGCCGCGTCTGTCGGCGGCGAGAAAGAACGATTGGCGGCGACTCGTCCCGAAACAACCGAACCAATCAGGATTCCGAGTCCCAGTGTGAGGGCCAGCACAAGAGCGGCAAACACCTTCCGCCGCCGGGCCCAGTCCCCGACCTCACGCAGCACGACGCCCATCTTTTTGGCTCCCGTCGCCTGCCGGGCCGCTCCCCCGGAAATTCTCGCTGCAAGGCCCGCCGCCCCTGCGCGCCCTCCCCGGCTGCGAACCGCAACATTATACCACCTGCTCCGACCGCCTTCTCCCGTAAATTCAACGCCCCGTGGCCCATCGGTACCTCGCTGGGCGCCGCTCGGTGTCCCCGACCGGCTAGGTCCGTCCGCTTTTCACCTCCCCGTAACATTTGCTAGAATCCACGTGGAAACAAACCACATGCCGCCCCGCACACTCTACGAAAAAATCTGGGACCACCACCTGGTCACCGACGAACCTGGTCGGCCGTCGCTCATCTATATCGACCGGCATTACATCCACGAAGGGACCTCGCCACAGGCCTTTTCCGGCCTCAAGGTCTCCGGCCGCCGCGTCCGCCGCCCCGACCTGACCTTCGCCGTGATGGACCATTCCGTGCCGACCAAGAACCGCGAACTGCAGATCATCGACCCGGACGCCCGCAATCAGTTCGAAGCGCTCGCGCACAATTGCCGCGAGACCGGCGTTCGCCTCTTCGACATGTTCAGCCATAACCAGGGCATCGTGCACATCATCGGGCCGGAACTTGGCCTCACCCAGCCCGGGCTGACCATCGTCTGCGGCGATAGCCACACCTCCACGCACGGCGCGTTCGGCTCGCTCGCTTTCGGCATCGGCACCACCGGCGTCGAGCACGTTCTGGCGACGCAGTGCCTGCGCGAATACCGCTCGAAGCCCATGCGCGTCGAAGTCAGCGGCCCGCGCCCGGTCGGCGTCACCGCCAAGGACGTCATCCTGGCTATCATCGGCAAGATCGGCATCGACGCTGGCGTCGGCCACGTCATCGAATACACCGGCGAAACGATTCGCGGCCTCTCCATGGAGGGCCGCATGACCCTCTGCAACATGTCGATCGAGGCCGGAGCCCGCGCAGGCATGGTCGCGCCCGACGAAACTACCTTCGCCTACATGGACGGGCGCCCCTTCACCCCGCGCGGCAAGCCTTTCGAGACTGCCATCGACCGTTGGAAGCAGCTCGTCACCGATCCCGGCGCCGTCTATGCCAAGTCCTACGAACTCGACGGCACGAAGATCGTTCCGCAGGTGACTTGGGGCACGAATCCCGGCATGGTGGCCGACGTCACCGGCCGCGTGCCCTCCCTCGACTCCTATCCCGATCCCGGCGAGCGCAAGGCCGTCGAACGCGCCCTCGCTTATATGGACCTGAAACCCGGCACCGCGATCACCGATATTCCGATTGACTACGTCTTCATCGGCTCGTGCACGAATTCGCGCATCGAGGATTTGCGCGCCGCCAGCAAAATCGTCGCCGGCAAGCACATCGCCAAGAACCTCAAACTCGCCCTCGCCGTCCCCGGTTCGCGCACCGTCAAGGCGCAGGCCGAAAAGGAAGGGCTCGACAGGATTTTCACCGACGCCG
>JAGWOX010000122.1 GCA_028877145.1 Acidobacteriota bacterium
TCGAGAGATCAGGCAAAGGCGACTGGAACGGCTCCGGTGGCGATGGCCTCGATGATCGTCCCCGCCCCTACGATTGTGACACCGGCGGCGACGTCAGCCTCGGTGATGCCTCTCGGGTTGGTGCACGCGGCGCAGAGCCAGATCTTGCCGCCGTTGCTGAGAAATTCGGCCATCAACTCCACCAGAGGAGTCAGACCCTTGGAAACGACTCCATCGGCGCCGCCTTTGGTGCCGAGCCACACGGCGTCAGTGGTGCAGACGACGGTCGACTCGATACCTGCTGTGGCGGCTACGATAGCGGCTACGAATGGCAGAATTGCACGTTCCGGACTCTCTTTCCCATGGGTACACTGAAAAAGCATGCGCTGAATCATTTGGAACGCTCCACACGAATAATGAAATTTCCCTCCGCTTCGGATCGGTATTCCCGGCGCCCGGATTGGGATTCTGACAAGGGGCCCCAAGAGTCCACATCAAAGGGAGAAATACGTGGGCGGGCCTCCGGGCATTGCCTATATGAAGTCGCATCCGATAAGAAAAGGTCCGGCAGGAGACCGCTCCTTAACGTTTCAGGGCAGAGGTGGGGTGAAGCCGAGCCAGACCAGCTGTTCTTCGGCTTTGCCGATCAGCATGGACCAGAGGGATTCGGGTTTTTCGGCGAACGCCAGGTCGTCGCTACTGTTGAAGATGTACCAGCTGCCTCTTTTTACCTCGTTGTCCAACTGACCGCGGCCCCATCCGCTGTAGCCGACGTAGACGCGAAGCGTGGCGGGACTCGAGGTTCCATCGAGCGCTTTCTCGAGCGCTTCCTTGGTGGAAATGAAATAGACGTCGCCGGCGACCTCGGTGGCGCCTTTGGGCTGGTGCGGTCCGCGCTCCAGCGCGAAGACGCTGCCAAGATCGACGGGCCCACCGACGAAGACGGGATCGGAATGGGCCGTCGCCTCGGGCAGATTTCGCAACACATTCGAGATCGGCACTTTCGATTGCCGGCTCAACATCAGACCCAGCGCGCCCGCGCTGTCGTAACGCACGAGCAGAATCACCGATTTTGCGAACAGAGGGTCGGACAGATTGCGCGTCGCCACGAGGATCTTGCCGGGGGCGAGATCGTCCGGGTTTTTCGATTGGGCGGCCAGGCAGGCGGCGCTCGCCAGCAGCAGAGCCAGGAATTGCAAAAGGATGCGGGACTTCGGGGTCATGGTATTGCCCGCTCTTCCGTCATGTTCTGATAGGCAACGTACACCCTGGCGCGGCAGAGTGCAAGACCGCGCGAGTCGCAGTTTTCCCAAAGCGGCCACGTTGGCCGGACCCGGTGTGTATTGCTCGCGATCGGCCACATTCTTCTCCTTAGCCTGAATAGCGTTTCAGTTGGGTGAGCTGAATGATGTTGCCGCAGGTGTCTTTCAACATCGCGATGGTCGAGCCGGTCACGTCGGTGGGCGGCATCGTGAACTCGGCGCCGCGGGCCTTGATTCGCTCGTAGTCGCCCTTGACGTCGTCGGTGAAGAACATGGCCGCGGGCTGGCCCTGCTGAAACATCGCTTGTTGATACGCTTTGGCCGCAGGGTTGTCGTTCAGCGCCAACTGCAGTTCCGTGCCGTTCGGCTCCTCTGCCGAGGCCACGGTCAGCCAGCGGAATGGACCCTGGCTGAAATCGGTCTTCTTGGCAAAGCCAAGCACGTCCGTATAGAAGCGCAGGGCCTTGTCCTGGTTGTCCACGTATACGCTGGTCACTTTGATTTTCATTTCGTTTCTCCTTTGTCGCGGTCGCGAGTTGGGATACGTCGACTTCTCCTTGTCTTCCTTTTCGTTGGTGTTGATGGATCCATGCGGTCGAGGTGTCGTGCGAGAGCATCCACGTGAGCGGACCAGAACTGGCGGAATTGAGCCAGCCAGGCATCCACCTCCTGAAATCGTTCAGGTTTCAGGCGGTAGAGACGGCGCTGTGCGTCCACCGTGGATTCCACGAAACCGGCGTCGCGCAGCACTCGCAGGTGCTTCGACACGGCCGGCTGCGACATGCGAAGCCGGCGCTCGATCTCTCCGACCGACTGTTGTGACGAGACGAGGAGGCTGAGTATCGCTCGGCGATTCGGCTCCGCGATGATTTCGAACGCAGATTGCATGGCCCTGATATACTCCACAACGTATATGCCTGTCAAGGAATATACATACCAGAATGAGCGTTCGGCCTCGTAGGAATCGGAATCCCCCGGTATGCGTCGCTCTGTGGCCGAGGTACTGCGTCACCCACTCGTTGATGGCCTGGTAGTAGAGCTCGCGGTGCACGGGATCCTGCGGTGAGTGGTGGGCGCCGGGGATGCCGATGAATTTTACCGGCACGTGGCGGCTGCTCAGCGCGTGGTAAAGCGCGAAGGATTCGGTGATCGGCACGGTGATGTCCGCGGTGCCGGAGAGGATCAACGTCGGCGTGGCGATCTGACCGGCGTAGGTGATCGGCGAGCCGGTACGGTAGAGGCCGGCGCTTTGCTTGTCCCACGGGGTGCCGCCGAGCGAATCGCGCGTCCAGGCGAGGTTGCCGGCACCGGTGAGTTCGTATTCCTCGGTCCAGTCGGTGACGCCGTCCGCCACCACCGCGCAGCGCCAGAAGTGATGGTGTCCGATCAACCACGCCGTCATGTAGCCGCCATAGGAGTGTCCCACGGCGGCGATGCGGGAAGTATCGACAATTCCCTTCTTCTCCAGCATCTCGACACCCGCGATCACGTCGCTATCCGGGCCTGCGCCGGGATCGCGGTAGATCGCGTGTTCGTGCGCGGTGCCCAGGTTGTCGCTGCCGCGGTAGTTCGGCTCGAATACGAGATATCCATCGGCAGCGAAGAGGTGGCGCAGCGGGCCGATCTCGCCGGTATCGAAGTCCTCGGTCGAAGCCGCTTCCGGGCCGCCGTGGCTGAACACGACGAGCGGGTAGCGCGTGCCGGGCTTGTAGCTGTTGGGATAGGTGAGGATGCCGTCATTGGGCTGCCCGTCCGGAGCGCGCCACTCGACTTCGACGCTGCGCGCATAGGTGAAGACAGCGAAGGCACTGTTGAAATCAGTTAGCCGCGTCGGACGGCTGTTCATCGTGCTCAGCAGGTAGAGTTCCGGCGCTTGCGTAGCGCTGTCGGCGACGACGGCCAGCGCGCCGCGAGACGATACAGCCACGTGAAGCGGATTCAGGTCGCCGAGGTCGAGCGCGTGGCCTTTGCCGCCGAGCGGCTGGACGTAGAGCTTCGCGCCGAGATGGTCGTTCGCTATGGCCACGAGGCTGTGGCCATTGGGCAGCCAGGCAAACTCGGCGCCCAGGTCGCGGTCGAGATCGGTGCTGATGTCGCGGGCGCTGCCGCCGGCTGGCGAGGCGACGAAGAGATCCATGACGCTAATCGGGCCCGGGCCGTGGGGATACAGGTAGGCGATGGAGTCGTCCTGGGGTGCGAAGCGCGGCGCGTATTCATAGCTGCGTTTCCCGGTGATCAGGTGCTCCTCGCCGGTTGCCACATTCACCACGGCGATGGCGGTTCTGTCCGAGTCGCTGTCGTTGGCATTGGCTTGCTGGGTGTAGACGATCCATTTTCCGTCGGCCGACCACGCGGGCGCGGAGACGCCCCCGCCGAATGGCGGAGCGGTCTCGAGCAGGCTGGTCGCGCCATGGGTGAGCTGGCGCGCCTTGCCGCTCTTGAGCGAGAGCAGCCAGACGTGCGAGGGCACGGGCGGCTCGTTGATCAGGTAGTCGTCGTGGTGGATGGTGAAGAGGTCGTGGTGGGTGCGCCGGTCCTTCGCGCGCAACGGCGAATCGTCCGGCGTGACGTAGGCCACGGTTTCACCGTCCGGGCTCCAGGCGAATTGCTCGACGCCGTTGGGCGCATCGCTGAGTTCTTCCGGAGTGCCACCCGCGGCCGGCACGGTGTAGATCTGCGGCTTGCCTTTCCCCACTTCCGCGATGAAGGCGATCGTGCGGCCATCGGGCGACCAATGCGGCATGTGCACGTCGAGCATCGCATGCACCAGGACGCGCGACTTGCCGCCAGCCGCGTCCATCACGTTTAGCGTTACATCGTAGCGGTCGTGCACGAAATCCGGCCGAATCGTGAGGAAGGCGATCTGCCGGCCGTCGGGCGAGAACCGCGGCGAGTCGATCCGCACGAGCGCGCGGAAATCCTTCAAGTGGATCGGCGCGGCGGCCGCCTGGGTGGCCAGGGACGTAAGAGCCAGCAGAGCGATGAGCGCGCAGGCAAAACCGAGACGACGCAGCATGGACCCTCCGATAGAAGACGCTTCGGCGCAAGTTTCACATTGTTGCATAAAACAGGTTCGAATCTATTCGTCACCGCGAAAGGCGGATCGGTCACGAAGCTGCTGCGAAACTCTCCGTCAATTCACAAATTTATTGGCGTTCCCTTAACGAACTCTTCGATGCTTAGGGCCATATGCTCCGGAACCTCGGAGGATTCGGAAATTGAGCTCAAAGTGGAAATGTGCAAGTATACTTTCCGCATTTAGCGGGCGGGAATTCTTGCGAAGGGACACCTATTTCATTATGAGAATTTCTCGGGTTGTGCATTCGGGGCTGGCTTTGGCCGGCGTGCTGGCATTCACCTTGGGCGCGGCGGCGCAGGTCAAATCCAATCTCTATAGCGGTCTCAAGTGGCGCAACGTGGGGCCTTTTCACGGCGGCCGCATCTCGTCGGTCACCGGCGCGATCGGCCAAGCCGGTGTGTTTTACGTCGGCACGCCGCAGGGTGGCATCTGGAAGACCACCAGTGCCGGCGTGACGTGGTTCCCCATCTTCGACCAGGTGAAGAGCGTGGATAGCGTCGGCGCCATTCAAGTGGCTCCTTCCAATGCCGATATCGTTTATGCCGGCGCCGGCGATCCGATCGGCGGCAGCCTCGGCAACGGCATGTGGAAGTCCACCGATGCCGGCAAGACCTGGCGGCACATCGGCCTCGAAGACACCGTGAAGATCGACCGCATCCTGGTCGATCCGACCGATCCCAATCTGGTGATCGTCTCCGCGCTCGGCGATGCCACCCACCACGGCGGCGGCATCTACCGCTCCACTGATGGCGGCCAGACCTGGACCAACGTCCTCAAGCCCGCCGGCTACGACGGCACGCGCGAAGTGGAGTACGCATACGACGACCCCAGCATCATGCTGGCCGTCACGCAGGGCACGGGCGGCTTTCACTTTGGCCCTCCGCCCAAGATCAAGCCCAAGCCGCCGCTGGTCTTCAAATCCACCGATGAAGGCAAGACCTGGACCGAGATCAAGATTCCGCCCTTTCCCGGCCGCGTGGCGGTGGCGATCGCGATGCACACGCATGGGCAGCGCATGTACATCGTCGGCAACGACATCGAAAAAGGCTCGGGGCTTTACCGCTCCGACGACGGCGGCGCCACCTGGAAGCACATGGCGGGCAAGGACACCCGCATCAGCAACGGCCAGGGCGCCTACAGCAGCGGCGTGTTCGTGGACTCGCAGAACCCGGACATTGTCTACACCGTCAGCACCGCCATGTACCGCTCGACCGACGGCGGCGTCACGTTCCACGCGTTCAAGGGCGCGCCCGGCGGCGAGGATTACCACCCGCTTTGGATCGATCCCACGAATGGCAAACGCATCTTGGTGGGCGCCGACCAGGGCGCCAGCGTCACCCTCGATGGCGGCCACACCTGGAGTCTCTGGTACACCCAGCCCATCGCGCAGGTCTACCACATCGCCACCGACAGCCAGTATCCCTACTGGATCATGGCTGCGCAGCAGGATACCGGCGCGGTGATGATCAGCAGCCGCGGCAACTGGGGCCAGATTGACTTCACCGACTGGAGCCCGCTTCCCTCCTCCGAATTCGGCGTCATCACGCCCGATCCCGAAAATCCACACATCCTCTATGGCGTCGGCTACGGCCCGGGCGGCGGTGGTGGCAGCGAACTGATCAAGATCGATATGTCGACCGGGCAGTGGGAGAACGTGGCGCCGAATTTCGGCGCCGATTCCAGGAAGTACCGCTCCGGTCGCGACTTCCAGAAAAAGTTCGACATGGCGTTCGATCCCGGCGCCCTCTACGTCGCCTATCAGTGCCTGCTGGTTTCGCGCGACGGCGCTCGTTCGTGGAAAGCGTTCAGCCCCGACCTCACGACGGCCAAGGGCGCGCCCGAGGTGGCCTGCGGCACACCGCTGCCGCCGCCGAAGAAACCGGCCAAGAACCCCAACCCGTTCGGCCCGGCCGGACCCTCCATCAACGACTTCTCCATCTCCAAGGTGAAGCGAGGCGTGGTCTGGACCGTGAGCAGCAACGGCCAGATCTACAACACGACGGATGGCGGCAAACGCTGGAACAACGTCAGCAACATCACCGACGCGCCGGCCCACACGAACTTCAACACCATCGAAGCCGGCGACGAAGCCAATACCGCCTACGTGACCGGCCGCATCGGCGGACAGCGCGGCCCCAACGTCGTCGCGCCGGCCAAAGAGGACGACGACGTGCCGCTCATCTGGCGCACCACCGACGGCGGCAAGACCTGGACCAGCATCGCCAACGGACTGCCGCGCGATGAGCGCACCGGAAGCTGGGTGAACATTCTGCGCGCCGATCCCAAGCAGCCCGGCCTGCTCTTCGCCGGCACAGAGACGACGGTCTACGTTAGCTTCGACAACGGCGATCACTGGCAGTCGCTGCGCCAGAACCTGCCCAGCACTTCAATTCGCGACCTCGTCATCCACACCGATTACGACATGAACGACCTGGTGATTGGCACGTACGGCCGCGGCTTCTGGGTTCTCGATGACATGACCCCGCTGCGCCAGATCGCCGCCAACGCAAAGGCCATCAGCTCCTCTTCTGTTTATCTCTTCAAGCCCGAGGAGGCCATTCGCGCCCGCATCAACAGCAACTGGGATCAGCCCTTCTCCGTCGAGGTGCCTCACGCGCCCAATCCGCCTTATGGCGCGATCGTGGATTATTACCTGAACGAGAAGCCAAACGGGCCGATCCAGCTCCAGGTCTTCGACTCGCACGGCAATCTGGTGCGCACGATGACCAGCACGCTGCCGCCGCCCGTCGAGGACCAAGCTTATCCGCGCTACTGGCTGGCCTCGCCGCAGTCACTCGCCCTCTCCACCGATGTCGGTCTGAACCGGGTGAACTGGAACCTGCAGTATGACGACCCGCCCGCCTTCCAGCACGACCTCGAAAACCAGATGAACATGGTGGCCGGCGGCACCACTCCCGGCCCGCACGGGCCGCAGGTGATTCCGGGCGTGTATACGCTCAAGCTCACCGTGGACGGCCACTTTTACACGCAGCACGTGACCGTGATGAACGATCCCCGCGTCGGGCAAAGCCCTGCGGTTATGGCCGCGTTGCGCGCCCAGAACCAGCTCACGATGCTCGCCTATCACGGCATGCGGCAGAGCTACGAAGGCCGTAACGAAGTGGAGGCGGTCAAGACGCAGCTTGCGTCGCTGCTGAAGGGCAACCTGCCCGGCGATGTCGCCTCGCAGGCCAAGAAGCTGGATGCCAGCCTCACCAAGATCGGCGGCGAGATGCCGGCCGGCGGGATCCTGGCGTTCTTCCGCCGTACCGCTCCCAAGCCGGGCGAGATGCGATCCTTCCTCACACTGAACGACGACTACAACACCATGGTCAGCATGATGCAGGTGGGCCTCGACATGGCGCCCACGCCTACCCAGGTCGCCACTTGGGAGAACGACTGCCGCAACTACAACCGCACGGTGGACGCCTGGAAGGCGATGCAGACGCAACAGATCGCCGACTTCAAAGCCCTGCTGGCGAAAAACCACCTGCAGGAGTTCAACGTCGCGCCGACCAAGCTCACCGACCCGTCGTGCAGCTTCAAGGCCGGCTCGAACTGAGCGCGGTTAAATCAATGCGCCGGCGGTGGCAGCGTCAAATTGCCTCCGCTGGCGGTCCATTGCCGCTGTCGCAGAAGAGAGAAGAAGCGACGGGTTAGCTGGGGCTTCGCCCACCAAGGGTCCATGCATCGGGGCCTAACGCTCGATCAGCCGCAGCGGGAGAGCGCTCTTGTTGTCGGCAGGAACAGCAGGACGTCAGGAATTCGCCTTCCAATACACCGCCTTGCGCTGGATGAAAAACTCCAGGCCGGTAGTGCTGTTCTCCGGCAGTCCCGAGCCCGAATCCTTCCACCCGCCGAAAGGCAGCGCGGGCAATTTGAAACCGGTGTGGATGTTGATGTGCGCCAGGCCGGCTTCGATCCGGTCGATGTAGCGATGCGCCGCGTCCACGTCGCGCGTGAAGATCGCCGACGACAGCCCGTAAATCGAGTTATTGGCCAGCTCCAGCGCGTGGTCCAGGCTGTTGAACTCGGTCACCGCGAGAACGGGACCGAAGATCTCTTCCCGGAAAATGGTGTGGTCGGGCGTAACGTTGTCGAACACAGTCGGGCGGATGAAGTAACCGCGCTCCAGATCGCCCTTGCCCGGCCCGCCCGTCAGCATGCGCGCGCCCTCGGCGAGTCCGGTTTCGATCGCCTTCGAGATGGTCGTGAATTGTTCGGTTCCCGCAACCGGTCCCATGTCGGTCTTTTCGTCCATGGGATCGCCGACGCGCATCTCCTCGCATCGCGCCGCGAGACGATCGCAGACCTCGCGATAAACATCGCGGTGAACCAGCACGCGGCTGGTCGAAGTGCACCACTGGCCCGCACAGGCGAACCCGGCGATGATGGCCGCGTCCACCGCCGCCTTCAAATCGGCATCCGGCATGATGATGAGGGCGTTCTTGCCGCCCAACTCCAGTTGCGTGCGCGTCAGGTTCTTGGCCGCGCGTTCGTGGATCTTCTTGCCCACGTAGGTCGAGCCGGTGAAAGAGATGGCCTTGACGCGCGGGTCGTCCACGAGCGCGTTTCCGATCGATGAGCCGAGTCCGGCGACGCAGTTGAAGACGCCCTCGGGAAAACCCGCCGACTCGAACAGTTTCGCCATCGTGACGCCGGACCACGGAGTGAACGTGGCCGGCTTGAACACGATGGTGTTGCCGGTCAATAAGGCCGGCAGCGCCTTCCGGCACATCACGTTCATCGGAAAATTCCACGGGCTGATGATGGCGACGACGCCCAGCGGGTGGAATTGCTCCCAGCCGCTGCAGCCTTGCGTGCCGGCCGGCAGGCTCTGGCCGTAGAAGCGGGAGACCTGGGCGACGTGATGACGGCCTTCGACGAGAGCGGAAACAACCTCGGCCCGGGCCTCGCGCAAAGTCTTTCCGTTTTCGCGCGCCACGATCGACGCCAGCGCCTCCGTCTCGCGTTCGAGCAGGTCCAGGAAGCGCGTCGCGTGGCGCTGCCTTTCTTCGAGCGCGCTCCGCTTCCAACTCTTGAAGGCGGCGTCGGCGACGTCAATTGCCTTCGCGATGTCTTGCACGGTGGACGAGGGGAACAAGGCGAGCGTGGATCCCCGGCGGGAGGGATCTTCGTCGACGAACGTGCTCCCGTCACTCGATGAAATCCACTTGTTGCCGATCAAGTTTTGATACGTCTCGATCCTGGATGATGCGGTAGTCAAGAGCGGTCTCCTTTTCCTTTCGGCGGCCGGCAGCGCGGCCGTCGGTCCATGATAAACCCGCCATATTCATCCGGCGATTCTCCGGGGATGAAACGGGCGGGGCCGGAAGCCCGGAACGCAACCGGCGCGGCGACGTTCTCCCGGTCGCCGACTCTTCCCACGGAATCTTCCCGGCGAAATTTCGGTTCACCGAGTCGCCGCACGCATCCGTCATGGCCGTCTGGGTCGGGCCCGGGACAGACCGCGTTCACGTTGATCTTATACGGAGTCGCCTGCAGCAGCGACTCTGTGAAGCAGATCACGCCCGCCTTCGAGGAAGTTGGACCCCGCATTATGGCCGCTGACATGCATCGCCACCCACGAGCGATACAAAACCACGTCGAAGCGCTGCATCGAAGACGCCGGGCGAAAACTCAAAGCCTGCCACGGCCGATTAGCATATATATTCCGTCTGGGCCAAGGCTATGCATTCGCGCAAGACCATGCACAGCATGTTCAAAAAGTTGCCTATAGGCCCGCAGCGGCAGAGGCTACAAGCTTTATTCTGAATGAGTTTGAGTGGCAAAAAGATTGCACACCAGAGAGGCCAAACGCTCCTGGAAACGGCAATTCACATGTCTCAGCTGAGCAGAATAATCACACTTGGTGGATTGACCTGCCTCTTCCTCTGCTTCGCTATCCCGGCTCACGCAGACGACTTGTATAAAATTGATGGAACAATAACATTTGTCGGAAACAACGCATGCGAATCCTCGCCCTGTACGCAGACTATCGATTTCTCGCTTGATTTCGAATGGCAGTTTAACGGGACACTTTCACTTTACCAAGCGCACCCTTTCGACCTGGTGGCCAACTGGTCTGGCCCTCTCGGCACCTTTACGCAAAATGTCGCTCAACCGCCGTATTTTTCAGATTATCCGGGAATCTACGGCCTGAATGGCTGCCTTAGCGAGATACAAAATTACTTTGAATTTTGGGACTCCGCTAATGGCGGGCCCAGCCCGACAAGTGATGAGATTGATATGACTTTTTGCAAGGATTATGTGCCGACGCCAATTACGCCATCGATATGGTTCGCTGATTTATTCAACTGCGGAACTGCCACGTGCCTGACTGACTTTTACCCACCGAGCGGCCGGGAGGGCAATGATTACACGTTAGCCGCGTCGATAACATACACAGTGACACAGGTGCCGGAGCCTGCCACGATTCCTTTGCTCGCCTTCGGACTGCTTGTGCTCGGACTCGCGAGGGCGGCATCCTCAAGGAACGTGCTGCGCAAACACGCGCCGTAGACAGGCGGGGCGGCGGCAATTTCACGGTATGCGCGGCAACGAGTGGCCGCTCTCCACTCACGCCACACCGCCCGCGCCGGGAGAAGCGGCACGGTACCGCCGCCGAGAAAATTCTGAAGGGGGCGGCGAATTTCCTTACCGTGCTGGCGGAGTGATCCCCACCACATAGAAGCTTTGCGGGTGCGCCGCCTGCGCGTCGCAACGCAACCAGCCCGGTAACCCTTACTGAAAATATTCGCCGTAGAAGTCTGCCCTTTGCCCGGACGGATTTTCCGCTTGCATTCGGGCGGAGGAGAAGTAGCATGTAAGCCATCCTGGCATCGTCCTTTTGTCGTCCAAACGTCCCGTAACTGAATAACGGCGCAACCGCGGGACTTGAGATGACCGAACCCGAGAGATCAACGGTCGATCTAAGCGGCACATCCGTCGGGCGATTTCAGATTCGCTCGCGGCTTGGCGCCGGTGGAATGGGCGAGGTCTATCTGGCCGAGGACACGCAATTGAAACGGCTGGTCGCATTGAAGCGAATCGCGCCCCATTTGAGCGCCGACAGCCATTTCCGCCAGCGGTTCCTGCATGAAGCCCAGATCGCCTCGCAACTGAGCGATTCCCATATCGCCGGAATCTACGACGTGTTCGAGCGAGACGGCAACATTTTCCTCGTGATGGAGTACGTCGAAGGCAAGCCTTTGCGACAGTTCCTGAGCACACAGATGAACGCCGACCGGTTCCTGCCGATCGCA
>JAGWOX010000123.1 GCA_028877145.1 Acidobacteriota bacterium
CGGGAGGAGTTGCGCAACGATGGGGACGGGGCGCTTGCGTCGTTGGGATTGGCTGCGTAGGCTGGATGTGTGGACGTCGAGACAGAAGAGAAGCCGACACTGACGGGATTTCTCGAGCGACTGCGCTGGCTGGGGCGGTTGTTTCTGCTGCTGTTCGTTCTGGGGGCGGCGGCATTTTTGAGCGCCATCACGGCGATGCGCTTTGCGATCGAGGGGCGAGTGGTCGGGATGCCGGACGTCGTGGGCAAGAACTACTCGATGGCCGTGCGCGATTTGGGGTCGAGGCAATTGGGCGTGCGCGTGGCCGATCACTCGTATAGCGGACTGCCGGTGGACGACGTGGTGCGGCAGAGTCCTCCGCCGGGGACGCAGGTGAAGGTGGGCCAGATGGTTCAGGTGGTGCTGAGCCTGGGGCCGCAGAAGGTGACGGTGCCCAACCTGGTCGATCAGAGCCTGCCAGCGGCGCGGCTGCAATTATTGACGGCGGGGCTGCAACTGGGCGAGGTTTCCTACATTTATTCGTCGGGGGAGCCGGCCAATCTGATCCTTCAGCAGCATCCATTGCCGGGGGAATCGCAGCTTGCGGGCCCACGCGTTTCCGTGCTCGTTTCGCTCGGGCCGCGACCGCCGGCGTACCTGATGCCGTCGCTGGCAGGGATGCCAGCAGCGCAGGCGCAGAGCCGGCTGACTGCGGCGGGATTGCAGACGCCCAAGTTGACGATGGTGAACGAGCCGGGGGCGGTTACGGATTCCGTCGTGGGGCAGACGCCCTCGCCGGGAGCGCTGGTCGATCCGCAAACCACGATTACACTGCAGGTTGCCTCGGAGGGCCCTGTTTCGACCACGCCCGGTTCCGAAAAACCAGGGGACTAGGACCGGGTTCTTCATGCTAGAATGCCAGTTAGGCGGAGATGAATCTTTCACGGGTTCGTGTCGAAATCGCTCCCTCTATTCTGGCCGCGAATTTCGCGTGTCTCGAACGCGACATTCAGGCAGCGGAACAGGGTGGAGCCCGCTACATCCACATCGATGTGATGGATGGGCATTTCGTGCCCAACCTGACGATCGGCGTGCCGGTGG
This sequence comes from Acidobacteriota bacterium, assembly GCA_028877145.1. Classification (GTDB taxonomy): domain Bacteria; phylum Acidobacteriota; class Terriglobia; order Acidiferrales; family UBA7541; genus JAKASX01. Next base: position 1,081 of record JAGWOX010000123.1, read on the forward strand.
TGGCCTCGCTGCGGCCACTGACTACGCTGCCGTTTGAAGTTCACCTGATGATCGACAATCCTGGGGATTTCATCGAACCCTTCGTGCGGGCGGGGGCCGACCGCGTGTACGTGCATCAGGAAGCCACCCCGCACCTGGACCGCGTGCTGAACGCGATTCGGGAGTTGGGCGCCGAGCCGGCGGTGGCGATCAATCCGTCGACACCCGTCGCGACGCTGAGTGAAGTCCTCGACCTGGTGAGCGCGGTGCTGGTGATGACGGTGAATCCGGGATTTGGCGGCCAGAAGTTCATTCCCCATTCGCTGGTGAAGATCCGGGAACTGGCGGGAATGCGCGAGCGAGACAATGGGGCCTTCCGCATTGCGGTAGACGGCGGAGTGGATCTCGAAAACGCAGGGGATATCGTTCGCGCCGGAGCGGAAATTCTGATTGCAGGAACATCGGTATTCGGCACGCCGGATGCCGGTGGCGCAGTTCGTCAGTTACTTAGCCGAGCACAGGAAGCCTTGTCAGTGAAAATATGAAAGCCACGACGATACGTAATTTCGCGCTGTTGATTCTGGTCGGCGTGTTGAGTGCCGGCACGAGCGGTTGTCTGTTTTTCGGGAAGAAGAAAGCGCCGCTCGCCGGCGTGAAGGCCGCGCCCGACAAGGTGCTTTACCAGACCGCGCTGGACGACATCAAGCACGGCCGTTACACCGTTGGCCGGCTGACGCTGCAGACGCTGATCAACACCTATCCCGACAGCGAATATCTCGCCAAGTCCAAGCTGGCAATGGCCGATTCCTACTACAAGCAGGGCGGCATACAGGGGTTGACCGAAGCGGTGGCCCAATACAAGGACTTCATCACGTTCTTCCCGTTCCTTGACGAGTCCGCCTTCGCACAGTATCGGGCGGCGATGGCGCACTACCGGATGATGGAGAAGCCGGACCGCGACCGCACGCAGGCGCTCGAGGCAGAAGCCGAACTGCAGACGATGATTTTGAAGTACCCGAAGAGCAAATGGACGGACGAGGCCCAACAGCGGCTCCGCGAAGTGCAGGAAGTGCTGGCCGAAGGCGAATTCGAGACGGCGAGTTTCTACGATTTGCGAGGGGCCTACGGGGCGGCGGCGGCGCGGCTTTTGGAATTGACCGCGCGGTATCCGCTTTTCAGCGAAGCTGACCAGGCCAACTTCATGCTGGCAAAGATTTACCAGAAAACCGAGCACAACGATTTCGCGGCGCGGTTCTACTCGAACATCATTCGCGAGTATCCGGTTTCGCCGCTGGTGCCGGATGCGAAAAAGGAACTGGTGGCACTGGGATATCCGCTGCCGCAGCCGGACCCGAAGGCGCTGTCCCGGATGAAGGACGAGGACAAATTCATCAAGGACCGGCCGGGCATCGTCCACGAGGCGATGGGAATCCTGAAGAGCGGCCCGGACATCTCCCATGCCGCCCATTACGGACAGCCGAACCTGACGCCGGAAACCGATATCATCTCGGCGCGGCAGGTGCTGGAACCGTCGGTTGTCTCGATGGCCGCCAATAGCGCCAGCGAGGAAGTGGGCAACCGGATTTCGGTTTCCACCGTTGTCTCCGGCAGCGCGGGTCTGGACAATAACAGCGTGACCACGTCGGACCGCAGCATGCTGGCCACGGGAACGCCTGATGCGCGCACGACCAACAGCGTAACCGCCGAGCAGGTAGGGAAGTCCCAGGCGCAGGAGATGAAGGACCCGCAGAAAGGCCCGCGGGTAAAGGGAAACAAGCAGATCACGGCTTCGAAGTCGGAAACGAAGGGGCAGAAGGCCAAGAAGAAGGATCAAGAAAAAGAGAAAGAGAAAAAGAAGAAGGGCCTGCTGCACAAGATCATTCCTTTCTAACGTGCGCGCGGCATCTGAAAATCCGCTCCGGCTCTTCGGGGCGGGTGAACCTGCACGGACCGGGCACGGCGGTTTTCTCCATTCGAAAAAAATGGCTATTCTGCACCGGAGATGATCTCGTATCTTCGCGGGTGAACGATGAGGCGCGCAATCGCCCGCCATTGGCTTCTCCGAGAAAACAAAGATTCACCGCAAAGGCGCAGAGAGCGCGGAGAGCGCGGAGAGCGCGGAGCGGCGCGGAGAGGAAATCTCCTCATCGTTGTATCGCGCAGTCGCCGATGGACGACGCGATTCGCGGCGCGCTTCCTGATGCTGTAGTCTTCCGGATTGACACATGCGCTATATCGAACAAATGATCCGGCGGTACGAACATAGCCGCTGGTCGGCGGAGGAGAACCGCACGCAGCGCGCTTTCGCCTGGGGACTTGAACACATCGGCGGGAGGGCGGACGATCCCGATCCGCGCGCGTTTCTCGAGCGTTTCGCGGAAGAGACGGTGGCGTCGAGCGAGAGCTGGTTTGCGGCCAGCCCGCCGGAGGATGCGCGGATCGAAGAAGAAGCGGGCGGGAAGGTGCTGTCGTTCACGAGCATCGTGCGCTCGCCGTGGGAGCAGAACAATCGCGTCTGGGCGCGATACTTTCCGGTGGCCGGCTCGCGGGCCGCAGTGGTGGTGCTGCCGCAGTGGAACGCGGGATGGGAAGCGCAGATGGGCGTGTGCCGGTGGCTGAACCGGCTGGGGCTTTCGGTGCTGAAAATTAGCCTGCCGTATCACGACCGGCGGGCGGTGGAAGGAATCGATCGCGACAATTATCTGGTAGGGCCGAACATAGGGCTGACGCTGCAGGCGAACCGGCAGGCGGTGACGGACGTGCGGCGGTGCCTGCGGTGGCTCGAAGGGCAGGGATACAAGCGACTGGGCTTGCTGGGCGCGAGCATTGGGTCGGCCATCGCTTGCATTACGACGGCGCACGATCGGGCCGTGCGCGCCGGCGCGTACCTGCACGTCTCGACGTATTTTGGCGAGGTCGTGCGGACGGGGATGACCACGATGCACGTGTGGGACGAGATGCGCTCGCACGTCTCCTCTGACGAGATTCGGAGGTTCTGGGCGCCGATCAGTCCGTATCCGTACGTCGATCGCATGTCGGGATCGGGGCAGAAACTGCTGATGATCAGCGGGCGGTACGATCCTACGTTCTGGCCGGAATTTACCGAGCAGATGTTTTCCAAGATCACGAGCGATGGGGTGGACGTCGAGATTCTTCGACTGCCTTGCGGGCATTATTCGCTGGATCGGCCGCCGTTCAGCATGATTGCGGGGTTGCGGTTTGGATTTTTCCTGCGCGATCGGCTTCTCTGAAAAAAGACAAGCGCACCGCAGAGGCGCAGAGGACGCAGAGGGGGCGCGGAGAGGAATTCTGCTTATCGTTTTCTGGCGCAATCGATGACAGGGCCTTTGTAACGCCGGCATCTTGCCGGCGATTTTTTCGGATAACGCGGAAAGGGCCGGCAGGATGCCGGTGCTACGAAATCGGCGGATTTCGAATCTCAGCGGAGGACGTTGGCGAACTCGCTGGCGGCGATAAGAGCGGCGACGGCGGCGATATCGGGGGCGTGGGGGCGGTCGTCGACGTATTTGGGAACTACGGAGCGGATTTTTTGTCGGGCTCTTTCGGCTTCGGTGCCTGTGTGGAGCGGGGCCAGCAGATCGATGCCTTGGCAGGCCGCGAGCAGCTCGATGGCCAGGATGTGGCGGAGATTATCGAACATGGGGCGGAGGCGGCGCGCGGCGCTCATGCCCATCGAGACGTAATCTTCCTGATCGCCTGAAGTGGGGATGGAATCGACGGAGTGGGGCGCGGCGAGGACTTTGGTTTCGCTTACGAGCGCGGCGGCGGTGACCTGCGCCATCATGAAGCCGGAATTCAGCCCGGGGTGTTCGGTGAGAAAAGCAGGCAGCATGCTCGAATGCGGGTTTGTCATGCGGTCGATGCGGCGCTCGCTGATGCCGGCGAGAGTGGCGATGGCTACGGCCAGCTGATCGGCGGCCATGGCTAATGGCTGGCCGTGGAAATTGCCGCCGCTGACGACGTCGCCCTGCTCGGAGAAGACCAGGGGATTGTCGGTGGCGCTGTTCATTTCGATTTCGACTACGCGGCGGATATCGGCGATCGCGTCGCGGACGGCGCCGTGGACCTGCGGGGTGCAGCGGAGGCTGTAGGCGTCCTGGACGCGAGGGTCGCGGTCACCGGCACGATGGGATTCGCGGATCTGGCTGCCGCGATTGAGCCGCTCGACGTTGCGGGCGGTGCGCAGAGCTCCCGGATGCGGGCGCGCGAGGGCGATGCGTTCGTCGAAGGCGGAAGGCGTGCCGCGCAGGGCGTCGAGCGAGAGCGCGGTCGCCACATCGGCGGTATCGGCGAGGATTTCGGCTTCGATCAGCGCCAGCGAGAGCAGCGCGAGCATTCCCTGCGTCCCGTTCAGCAGGGCGAGGCCCTCTTTCGCTTCGAGCTCGAGCGGGGCGATGCCGGCCCGGCGCATGGCTTCGGCGCCGGGAAGGCGCTCGCCGCGATAGACGGCTTCGCCCTCGCCGATCGCAACGAGAGCCAGGTGCGCGAGCGGGGCCAGATCTCCTGATGCGCCTACCGAGCCTTGCGAGGGAATGACGGGCAGAACGCTGCGTTCGAGCATGGCGCAGAGAGTTTCCACCACAATCACACGCGCGCCGCTGCGGCCTTTGGCCAAGGCGTTTGCGCGCAGGAGCAGCATGGCGCGCGTTTCCGTCTCGGTAAGCGGCGCGCCAACGCCGCAGGCATGGCTGCGCACCAGATTCAGTTGAAGGCGACGAATATCGGCATGGGGGATGCGCACGCGCGCCAGTTCGCCGAAACCCGTGTTGACGCCATACGCGGTTTGTTCCGATGCGGCGATGCGATCGATCACGGCGCGGGCGGCTTCGATGCGCTCGCGCGCTTCGTCGGCGAGCGCCACGGGCTCGTTTTGGAGGATGGCTCGCTCGAACTCGGCGAGGGTGAGGTCGTTGCCTGTGAGAAGGATGGTCATGCGCGCGCCGCCGCGTCCTCACGGGGAGTGAGGGGGAAATATTTCCTATATTTTTCGGGGAGCGATTTGGGGCGGTTCTGGGCGTCGCAGATGACGTGCAGCGTTTCGCCGGTGGCGAGGAGTTCGCCGGAGGGCTCGCGGAGAATCTCGTAGGCGAAACGGAGAGTGCGGGAACGTGATTCGGTCACGCGAGTGCGGATGAGGATCTGGTCGTCGTAGAAGGCGGGGCGGCGGTAACGGCAACTGGCCTCGGCGACGACGACGTAGCTGTCGTCCACCTGTTCCATCTCCTTGTAGGAGAAACCCATCTGGCGGAACGTTTCGACGCGGCCGACCTCGAACCAGACGAGGTAGTTCGCGTAGTACACGACTCCCATCTGGTCCGTTTCGGCGTAACGCACGCGGATCGAGGTTTCGTAGAAGTCGCTCATCCGGGGAGGGAAGTTTAACAAAATGGCGGGGCAAAGAGAAAAAGACCAAAGACATAACACAGAGGGCACGGAGAAAAGATTGGAGGGCACGGAGGGGGAATTGCTCGGCGTTCTCCGCGTCTCTGCGGTGAGATTTGGGGTTGCGAATAAAAGCAAAGATCCACCGCAGATGCGCGGAGGGCGCAGAGGAAAGGCTTGCGGAGAACCTATTCGCTTTTCCATTGCGGGGGACGTTTTTCGAGGAAGGCGCTCAGACCTTCGCGGAAATCGTCCGTGGCGCGGATTCGGGCGTTGGCGTCGATAGCCATGGCTAACTGGCGCTCGAGTTCGGCTTCCGAGATCGAGAGCAGGAGGTGCTTGGCTCCCTTGACACTGGCGGGGCTGTTGGCGACGAGGGTTCCGGCAAGTTCGCGGGCGCGAGGCATGAGTTCCTCGCGGGGAACGACCTCGGTCACGAGGCCCAGGCGCACGCCCTCTTCGGCGTCGACGAGGCGGCCGGTGAGCAGGAGGTCGCGGGCGCGTTTTTCGCCAACCTGGCGGATCAGGAATACGGAGACGAGCGCGGGCAGGAAACCGATGCGCACTTCGGTATAGCCGAACTTCGCGGCTGGGACCGACAGCGTGAAGTCGCAAAGCGTGGCGATACCGCAGCCGCCGGCGATGGCGTGGCCGTTGACGGCGGCGATGAGCGGCCTGGGAAAGCTGTAGATGCGATGGAAAAGTGTGGCCACGCGGCGGGAGTCCTCGAGATTCTGTTCGTGCGATTGCTCGGCGAGCGCGCGCAGGCCTTCCAGATCCATTCCGGCGGAGAAGGCGCTACCGGCACCGGTGAGGATCGTGACGCGGACGGGCGAAGCCTCGATTTCCTCGAGCGCGGCGAGAATCTCCTGAATCATTTCCGTGGAGATGGCGTTGCGCTTTTCCGGGCGATTGAAGGTGATGATGGCTACGGGATCTTCGCGATCGAGCTTGAGTGTGGCGTAGGGCATGAGTGGCTCCTAGTGCGGCGCGTAGCGGCGGCGAAATTCGAGCGTCGCCTCTAGCGCCTGATCGAGCGACCGCGGCGCGATGCCGGTTGATTCGCCGCGGCCCTCGAGAGTGGAGATGACGATTTCGGTCGGGATGTTGCCGAGGAGATCGTCGCCGGCGAACGGGCAGCCGCCCAGGCCGGTGAGCGCGGAATCGAAACGGCGGCAACCGGCTTCCCAGGCGGCGGAGACTTTTTCGGATGCGCGATCGGGGCGGCTGTGGAGATGAACGCCGATTTCGACTTCTTCGGCGGCAGGCAGGACCGCGACCAGCAGTTCGTGAATTTGTTCGGGTGATGCGAGACCCACCGTATCGGCCAGGGAGATTTGGCGCACGCCGGTTTGGGCGAGGCGCGAGATTTCTTGGGCTAGGAGGTCGAGAGACCACGGATCGCCATAGGGATTTCCGAAGGCCATCGAGATGTAAACGACCAGGTCGCGGGCGGCGGCTTGCGTTTCGCGGACCATAGTGGCGACTAGAGCGCGCGAGCGGTCTATGGTGGTGTGCGCGTTCGATTCGAGGAACTTGGCGGAAAGGGAATGGGGATAGCCGACGGTCGTGACGCCTGGGGTCTTGAGGGCACGCTCGATGCCTTTTTCGTTTACCACGATGCCGATGATTTCGATGCCTTGCTTGGCGATGCCGGCGGCCGAGAGCTCGGCCATAACGGCTTCGCTATCGGCCATCTGCGGGACGTACTTGGGAGAGACGAAACTCACTGCGTCAATGTGGTGGAAGCCGCAGGTGATGAGTTGGTGTAGATAGGACACCTTCTCGGCTGTTGGGATTGTTTGCGACAGACCCTGCCAAGCGTCGCGGGGGCACTCTATTAATTTGAGCATGTCAGTCAAAAACCTGAAAGCTCACCGCAGAGGCGCAGAGGACGCGGAGGGGACACAGAGAGAACCTGGGCCGCTGCGGTCTCTGCGTCTCTGCGGTGAAAGCCTTTCCTCATTTTTCCTCGAAACCTAAAACCAGGCGCTTGATTCCATCGCGGAGGATAGGCACGTTGAAATTCAGAAGCAGGCCTACCTTGCAGCCGGACATTCGAAGATACGTTAGCACGATGGCGTCATGTATGGGCGCAAGGGCATCCACTGCCTTCAACTCCACGATTACTTTGCCGTCGACGAGGAAATCCGCTCGATACCCGCATTCGAGCTTTAAGCCGCGGTATATGACAGGAAGGGGTTTCTGACGGTCGAACGGAATGCCTCGCTGAGACATCTCATGAGCCAGACATTCCTCGTACGCTGACTCCAGCAGTCCAGGCCCTAGGGTGCGATGGACGTCGATCGCGGACCCGATGATTTGATTGCTCAGCTCGTTTTCCGTCATTGGAGATCCGGGCTATACGAATTCAACAGAATGCAGATCACGTTTGCAGAACGCCCGTCTTGAATTCGGGCATGGACGGATTCAGGGCGGCGGCTTCCAAGGCCCAGAGGAGAGCTTCGCGGGTGCGGGAGGGGTCGAGGATGGCGTCGACCCAGAGGCGGGCGGCGGCGTAGCGGGGATCCATTTGCGCATCATAGGTGGCGCGGATGGAATCGTAGAGTTCCTTTTCCTCTTTTGCGCTCAGCTTTTTGCCCTGGCGCTCGAGTTGGCGGAGCTTGATTTCTACGAGCGTGCCAGCGGCGGATTCGCCGCTCATTACGGCGTACCGCGCTATGGGCCAGGCGAAGATGAAACGGGGATCGTAGGCCTTGCCGCACATAGCGTAGTGGCCGGCACCGAAGCTGCCGCCGCAGATGACGGAGAACTTGGGCACGACGCTGTTGGCGACAGCGTTCACCATTTTGGCGCCGGCGCGGATGATGCCGCTCCATTCGGCTTCGCGGCCGACCATGAAGCCGTTCACGTCGTGGAGGAAGACGAGCGGGATGCGGTTCTGGTTGCAGGCCATGATGAAACGCGCGGCCTTGTCGGCGGATTCGGTGTAGATGACGCCGCCGAATTCCATGCGCTTCTGGCCGGTGCCGGGAGCGGTGGTCGCGACGTGGAGTTTCTGGTTGGCGACGATGCCGATGGCCCAGCCGCCCAGGCGGGCGTAGCCGCAGAGAACGGTTTGGCCGTACTCGGGCCGGTATTCCTCCCACTCGCTTGAGTCGACGAGGCGCGCGATGATTTCGCGCGTGTCGTATTGTTTCGCCGCATCGGCGGAGAAGATGCCGAGGATGTCGTCGGCCGGATAGGCCGGCGGGCGGGGATCGATGCGGTCGAAGGGCGAGTCGGGGCCGCGGCCCATTTTGTCGACGAGGGCGCGGATGCGGGCGATGCAGGCTTCGTCGTTCGGCTCGCGGAAATCGACGGTGCCGCTGATTTCGGCGTGGACGCGCGCGCCGCCGAGTTCCTCGGCGCCGACGCGCTGACCGATGGCCGCCTGCACGAGCGCCGGGCCGGCTAGGAACAGGCCGCTGCCTTCGGTCATCAGGATGTGATCGCACATCACCGGTAAGTAGGCGCCGCCGGCGACGCACATGCCCATGATGGCGGTAATCTGCGGGATGCCCATGGCGCTCATCACGGCGTTGTTGCGGAAGACGCGGCCGAAATCGTCGGTGTCGGGGAAGACGTCTTCCTGGAGCGGAAGGAAAACGCCAGCGGAATCGACGAGGTAGATGGTTGGGATGCGATTTTCGATGGCGATGTTTTGCGCGTGAATTACTTTTTTCGCGGTCATCGGAAAGAAGGCGCCGGCTTTCACTGTGGCGTCGTTCGCGATGATCATCACCAGGCGGCCGGCGACCCGAGCGAGACCAGTGACGGTGCCGGCGGCGGGCGCGCCGCCCCAGTCCTCGTACATTCCATAGGCGGCGTAGAGGCCGAGTTCGAAGAACGCGCTTTTCGGATCGATGAGCTTGGCGATGCGCTCGCGCGCGGTGAGGCGGTTCTTCTTGTGCTGCGATTCGATGTAGCGCGGGCCGCCGCCCTGGCGGATTTCGTCTTCCTCGCTGCGTATTTGCTCGATGCGGTCGAGCATGAGGCGGCGATTGCGGTAGAAATCCTTGGAGGTGGTATCGATCTGGGATTCGATTCGCGTCAACGTATCCCCCCGCGGTGATTCCGGCCGTTCAGTATACGGTGTCGGACATGGCTCCGGCGAGCAGTGCCACGACTGCGGCAAGGTCGAGGAGGGGGATCTAGCGCTGCGAGGCGGCTTGGGGGAACAGTTTCATGCGGCGCAGCAAATCCTGGAAGCGCGGGTCGTTTCGCAGTGGGTCGAGCCGGGGATCCACCCCGGCGAAGGGCAGTCAATCCGAGTGGCTGACAAAGGCCCGGTTCAGCCAGGCGATGGCCTGGCTCTTATCGCCCAGGGCGACGTAGACGCAAGCCACGTTGTATCCACAAACGTACCTCTTGCTCGCCAACTCCTCGACTTGGCTGAGCAGCTTGCGAGCCCTGTCCTTGCGCCCGGCCATCGCGTAGGAGGTTGCTGCCTCGGCTAGATCCACAGGACTCTGCGTGGCGCGAGAGAAGCGGTCGGCGGCGGCAATGGCTTGAGCGCGCTGTCCCATTTCGGCGTAAGCGAGTGCCATGCCAGAGTCGTCGCCAACCTTTTGGGCCGCGGCAAGGGATTCCGGATAGCGTCGAGCCATGAACAGGAATGACGCCAGGCTGCCGTGGGAAAGGGGCAGCAGGGGATCGAGGGCATAGGCGCGCTTCAGCTCGGTGATGGCTTCGTCGGGGCGGCCGCCGACCAGCAGCAGGTACTCTGCCAAGCCGGAGTGGGCCTGAGGGAGGCTGGGATTCAACGCCAGTGCCTTGCGGAACTCTTGCTCAGCGCGGTGCGCGTCCCAGTCGTAGAAAAACGCGATCTGTCCGAGCGAAGCGTGCGCTTCCGCAACCGTGTCATCGAGGGCGATAGCCTTAAGAGCGGCTGCTTTGGCTTTGGGCATGACATCGAGCGGAGCTTTGTCCCCGGTGCTGAGGGCGTAATAGGAATCGGCTAGGCCGGCGTAGGAGCGTGCGTCGGTAGGATCCAGCGCCGCGGCCCGCTGAAAATAGCCGATGGCCCTTTCGATAAATTGC
>JAGWOX010000124.1 GCA_028877145.1 Acidobacteriota bacterium
GCGGCACCCAGCCCATCTGCCGCCGCTCCGGCTTCCGCAACCGCACTGCACCCCTCGCTTCGCCCACTGCCACTTCCTCTGGTTGGCTCATGAACCTCTTATACCGATAAACCAAACCGAACGCACGAAAAAGTCACAGCCTCTCAGGAGGACAGGATTTGATTGGGCAGGATGACGTTGAGGGATGGAGGCGCACAGGCAGGAATGCCTGTGCTACGCGGCTACTGCAGGTAGGCTTTGCGGAGGTATTGGGCGGTTTGGGCGTTGAGATCGGAATAGTTGGTTTGCAGGGCGCCGCGGACGGCGGCGGCTACGGATTGGTCCTGGGTGAGGTCGGAGAGAAGACGGCGCATGCCCCAGATCTGGTAATTCGACACGATAGCTTCCACCGTGGCCAGGGCCCAGGCGTAGGAGAGCGCCGCCCCGCGGGTGCCCATTCCGGTCCACGTGCCTTCCATTCCCGAAAGTGGCGGGAAAACCTTGTGGTCGTACAGATCGACCAGCACCTGCGCGTCGCCGCCGCTTCGGAGGCCCTCCATCCATTGCGCCAGACCTTCTTGCAGCCAGGTGGGTGCGCGGTTCTCGGTCATCTGGCCGACGAAGCTGTGCGTGAGCTCGTGCTTGAGGACGCGCGACAGCTCGGGCGTGACTTGCTGGAGGCCTTGCACGGGAACGCGAATGCGGCCGTCGTTCAATCCGTCGGCCCAGCTCGGGGCGCGCGTGACGTCGTGGAATTCGCGGTTCGTGTAGAGGATCACGGCGATGGGCTCGGGCGGCGTGTAGCCGAGCGTGCGCTCGATCACCGCGAAATCCTCGTCGAGCGTGCCGAGAACCTGCTGGGCGAGTCCCGGCATCGTTCCGCCCTCGTAGTGGAGGATGAAGTGGCTCGTTGCGCCCTGGTGGAACCCGCGTTCGACCTTCTGGTCGCGTTCGGCCTTGGCGAGGAGCACGGCGACTTCGGGATTGGGCGCGACCTGCTGCGATTTCTGCCATTGGGCGATGGCATCACTCAGCTGATCGAGGCCGTAATAGGCCCAGCCGGAGAGCATGGCGGTGGTGCCGGAATCGGGATCGATCTGGCGGGCGCGGTCGAGATACCTGAGCGCGTCGGAATATTCGCTGAGTCGCAGGTGCAGCTCGGCGATGTCCCACAGAGTCACCCGGAGCAGTTGCGGGTCCTTCGCCGCGAGCGCGATGGCGGCGCGGAACTGGTCGAAGGCGCGGCTGGTGTCGTTTTGCGAAACGTCGTAACGGCCGGCGAGGTCGTGCGCCACGGCCGCCTGGTTCATGGCGGCGGGCGAGCCGGATTGCGCCGCGGCGTCGAGTTCATCCAGTTTCGAGACGTCGACGCCATCCTCGGTGATGACTTCCGACTTCAATTTGTTCAGGGCCGCCTCGGCGCTGGCCGAAGGAATCGGCACGGACAATTGGACGCGCCGGCGCGCACCGTTTCCGGCACTTGCGGGCGAACCTGCGTCCGCGGACGATTCGACCGGCTCGGGCAGCACAGGGGCCACGGAGACGTGCGGCATGGCGACCTGCAGATCGCCGCAATTCACGTAGCCGAGCGTCGCGTTCTGGCCCGGCAGGCTTACACTGCACCAATCGCCCGTGGAATTGGCGATTTCCAGATTCACCGTGAGCGAGTCGCCTTTTTTCATGGTGCGCACGACGTCGCTTGTCGGGTCCATGTCGGAATAGACGGTGACGGTGGCAGCTTTGACGGTGGCTTTGCCGGGAGGCGTGGTGGCCCGTGCCGTTGCGGGGAACGCGCCGCAAATCAGCAGAGACACGGCCGCGCATGAAATTTTCAGGGTTCCACGGACGTGTAAATAAAGTTCCACGGTCCTTCTCAGGGTAGCGGAAAATGTAGCACGAAAGAGAGCACGGAGGCGCGGAGGGAATGAGGCCGGTTCGGGGTGGTCACTCCCTGGGGTGCTTGCCGTCGTCCGCTGTGTAGGGGAGCTCTTTAGCTCCGCATCTGTTCCCCCGCCGGGGCAAGATGCCGCCCTGAAGGGCGGCGCTACAGGTGCCGCTAAGGTGGTTAACTTGCGGTGCGCGGGTGCGTTTTGTGCCAAGTGGCTTCGATTTCTTCGAGAGTGCGGCCTTTGGTTTCGGGCACTAGCGCGTAGCAGAAAATCCACCCGGCGACCGACAGCAGGCCGTAGAGCCAGAAGGAGTCGCTCGCGCCCATCACCTGCACCAGCGTCAGGAACGTCAGCGACACGAGGAAATTGAAGACCCAGTTGGTGGCGGCGGCGGTGCCTTCGGCCTCGCCGCGGATTTTCAGCGGATAGATTTCCGAGATCAGGAGCCAGAAGATCGGGCCGAGGCCGACCGCGAAAGAGGCGACGTAAGACATCAGGAGGACGACCTCGAGCGTCGCGAGGCTGCCGCCGTTCACGTGCGTGCGGAACAGCAGCCCCAACGCACCCATCGTGATGACCATGCCGCCAGTGCCGGCGAGCAGGAGAGGGCGGCGGCCGATGCGGTCGATCAGCCACATCGAAACGACGGTCATGAGCACGTTCACGAGGCCTATGCCCGCCGTCGCGAGAATCGCCCCGGAAGCCGAGGGAATGCCGGTGGAACGAATGATCGTGGGCGCGTAATAGATGACCGTATTGATGCCGGTGATCTGCTGGAACATGGCGAGGCCGGTTCCGATGAGCAGCGCAGGCCGGACGGTTGGCGACCAGAGATCGGCCCAGCGACCGCGCTCCTGGGAGGCGGCGAGGGTGGCTTCGATTTCCTGGAGTTCTTCGGTGACGTCGGCGCTGCCGCGAACCTTTTCGAGCACGCGGCGGGCTTGTTCGGGCCGGCCGCGGCGCGCCAGCCAGCGTGGCGTTTCCGGCATGAAGAACATGCCGATTCCCAGGACCAGACCCGGCACAACCGCCAGGCCCAGCATCCAGCGCCAGCTCTGGCTGCCGGAGAAGGCGTAATCGACGATGTAAGCGGCGAGGATGCCGACGGTGATGGCGAGCTGGAAGAGGGACACCTGCCAGCCGCGCGCCTTTGCCGGGGAGATTTCCGAGATGTAGAGCGGCACGGTGGTGCTCGAGAGGCCGATGCCCAGGCCCACGATGACGCGACCGGCGACGAGCAATCCCGCCGTCGGCGCTGCCGCGCACAGCACCGCTCCCACAACGAAGATGGCGGCGGTCAGCAGCAGCGTGGCGCGCCGGCCGAAGCGGTCGGCCAGACGACCTCCGCCGAGCGCGGCGATGGCGGCGCCTACCAGGACCACGCTGACGACCAGTTCCTGGCGAAAGGTCGAGAGGCCGAACTGCTGCCTGATGAACAGCAGGGCACCGGAAATCACGCCGGTGTCGTAGCCGAAGAGCAGCCCGCCGAGCGCGGCGAAGAACGCCGCCAAGTAGACGTAGGTCGAACTGCCTGCCTGCTCGGCTGGGCTCACCGCGCTTGTCGAATCGGCTGCCATCGAGTTTCCTCCCACGGAGCCGCTGTCGATCGGCCTCGCACTGTCAGCGCGGGTTCTACTGGCACCGCGCTATGCGGGGGCCACAGTACACGGAGATCGGGTCCATGGCAATTCCTTCCGATTGAAGGTGGCAGTTGGAGAAGCTTGGGAGCAGAGGCTTGCTTTGCACGGGCCCACGGTCAGAACGGCGCTGACCGTGGCTACCACAACTTCTAGGATTTTGGCGGGGCGCCTACCAGCGTCTCGTAGAGGCGGACCACTTCGGCGCGGCGGTCTTCGATGGCTTGCTGGAAATGGTCGGCGTCGGGGATGGCCCATTCGCGGAGGAGCGTGGCGGCGCGGGAAGCGGTGGCTTGATCGAAGGGGTGTTCGATCGAGCGGCCGGTGACGATGCGCAGGGCGTGATCGGCGCTGCGGAAGAGCGTGACCGCGGCGGCGAGCGAAGAGGCGGAAGCAGCATCGATTCCGCAGGGCGGCGGGGCCGCTTCCAGTCCCTGCACCTGCTCGAGCAGGTTTAGGCCCCAGGCTTCGATCCCGCCGACGATGGCGCGGTAGCCGAGCGGGTACTCGATGTCGTGGTAGCCGCCGGGGGCCATTTTCAGGCCGGCGCGCACGCGCCGGCCGCGCCATTGCTCTTCGAGCAGATCGCGCATGTGCGCGAGTTCACTTCGCAGCAGCGCCGGCCCGTCGCCCTCGGCGAAACGCTCGCGCAGGGCGCGGAGCATGCGAGAGAGCACTTCACGGCCGAGAGCGAGATTGCCGGCAAGTGGACGGCCCTTGATAAATGTGGTCGCTTCCCAACCGGCGGCTTCGGCGCGGCAGTAGTTTTCGACGTAGGAGACCGGCTGCACGATTTCGCCTTCGGTGCCGCGCGGGCGGAGGCGCGTGTCCACGGGATAGAGCAGGCCGTGACGCGTGTGGCTGCTCACCGCGTTCACCATTCGTTCGGCCAGCTTGCGCCACGGTCCGCGCTCCTCGACGCTCACACTGTCATCGATCACGAAGACGAGATCGGCGTCGGAGCCGATGTCCATTTCACGCGAGCCGAGGCGGCCGAGAGCCAGGACGGTAAATGGGGCGGTTTCAAGCGCGACGCCGGGAACGGTTTCCCGCGCCAGGCGCTCGAGCGCGCGGCGAAGCACTTCATCGGCGACGTGGGTGAGAGCGGCGAACGTTTGGAAAGGCCGGCTGTCGCCATTTGCCGACCGCGCGACGAGCGCCAAGAGCGCCTGCCGCTCGGCCACGCGCAGATCGTCGAGTCCGTCGCCGGAAACGGCTGCGGCGGCCGGAAGGGCGCAGGCGGTCAGCGCGCGTTCGATGCGCGCCACATCGGGACTCGCGGCAATTTCAATTTCTTCGGGATGCCGGGCGAGCATTGCCGTGGCCAGATCGCTGCGCGCCACCAGGCGCGCCGCTCGCGCGATCCATTCCAGGTGGCGCTCGATTCGCGCGACGAGCGCCGGATCGAGGGCGGCCGAGCTCAGGAACTGGTTGAGGCCACGGCGCGCGACCGGGTCTTCGGTCCAGCCGGCATCGAGCGCGGCGCGAGCGATGGCGGGCCGCTCGGTGGCCAGTCGCGCGAGCGGCGGACCGGCGGCTTCCTCGGCGGATTCGGGCTCGGGAGCCAACTCGGCCCATTCTTGCCGCTGCTCGAGCACGCGCTCGTAAATTTCGCGGACTTCGTCGAAGTGGCGTTCGACGCGGGCGAGCAGTTGCTCGCCGGGCGATGTCGTCCCGGTCGGCTCGATCCAGAGGCAGCGAGCGAGGCGGTCGAGTTCGCGGGGCTCGGAGGGCAGGGTATGGACCTGAAGGCCGTCTCGCAATTGGAGCTGGTGCTCCACCTGGCGCAGAAACTGGTATGCGGTGCCGAGGCGGAAAAAATCGCGGCCGTTCAGGTGCCCTTTGTCGTGCAGGCGCTGCAAGGCGACGAGCGTCGAGCCTGTGGCCGAGGAGGCGAGCCAGGGATCGGTGCTGCCGTAGATGCGTTGGAGGCACTGCGAGAGAAATTCGACGTCGCGAATGCCGCCGGGTGACAGCTTCACGTTGCGCGCGGCGACAGTGGCGGAGCGGCGGAGCAGGTCGCGCTCCATTTCCCGGCGCGCCTCGATGGCGGCGTCGAGCGCCTGGCGGCGCGATTCGGCGCGGAAGATCAGCGGCCGAACATCGCGCAGGAAACCGCGTCCCAATTCATGCGTGCCGGCCGACGGCCGGGCCTTGATGAGCATTTGCAACTCCCATTGGCGGGCGCGGGTGCGGTAGTAGTTGAGAGCGGAGGGCAGGCTTGTGGCGATATCGCCGCGCGAGCCCTCGGGCCGCAGGCGCAGATCGACGCGGAAGACAGCGCCCTCTGCGGTGGGCTCGGTGATGATTTTGAGCGCCGCCGCGGCCAATCGCGCGAACCATTCGGAGTTCGAAATTTGCCCGGCGTCGCCTCCGGCCGTTTGCCCCTCCTGATCGTAGAGGAACAGGAGATCGATATCGGAGCTGTAGTTCAGTTCCTGGCCGCCGAGCTTGCCGAGCGAGAGCACAACCATGCGGGAGAGGCGCACGCGCCCTGCGGCGTCGATAAATTGCGGGAGGCCGTAGGCTTTGGAGAATTTCTGCTCAGCGACGGCCAACGCCGACTCCAGGATCACGTCGGCGAGATGCGAGAGTTCGAGCGTGGTTTCGGCGAGGGTGCCCAGGCGGAGCACGTCGCGCAACATGATGCGCACATACTCGCGGCGCTTGAAGCGCGCCAGAAGGACCGACGGCGCGAGATCGAAATGCGTGGCGCGGAATCGCGCCAGCTCTTCGCGCAGGTCTTCCGGCGCGCGCAGCCGTTCCAGCCGGTCGCCCGCGGTGCGGCCGTGCGGGCGGTGCAGCCAGAGGATCAGGTCCGGCTGATGGATCAGCGTTTCCGAGAGGAAGCGGGAGTGGCTGAAGACCAGCAACAGATAATGGAGCGCGGCGGGGTGCGACTCGAGATAGCGGACCAGCGGCGAAGTCGCTTCCCGCAGATAGCGCTCGAAATCGTTCAGCGCCTCGTCGGGATCTGGTACTTGCGCGAGCAGCGTCGCCAGGCGCGCCCATACGCCGGGCGGGAGCCGCTCTTCGACCAGGCGCAGGTTCGTTTCGGCGCGCGCCGGATCGGCGAAGGGAACGGTGGCGAAGGCGGCTTCCATTGGCGAGCCTTAGTTTACCGCCAGAGTGGCGAGAGTTTGGTGCGGCGCGATCGAGAAGGCGACCCACCGGATCGCCCTACAATGCCCGGCGTCCCCGCCCGGTTGTTTTCCCAGGGAGCGATATTGCCGGGTCCGGAGAGTTCGGCGTTGGTTACCAATTCGCGGCGGACAGCAAAGGGATAGCTTTCGGCATCGCACACAGTGGCGTACGTTCTGTAGTACGAGTCGGAGGTAGGGGAGTGAAACGGATCGCTCTGCTTTGCGCTCTGCTGGCCGTGTCGGCGGCGAGCGCGCAGGATGTACCAGCCAAGCCGCCAGTCGCGCCCGTGCGGCCGGTGACGAATGAATATTTTGGCGTCCAAGTCACCGATCCCTACCGCTACATGGAGAACTTAAAGGATTCCTCCGTACAAGACTGGATCGCGGCGCAAGGGAAATACACGCGCTCGGTGCTCGACAGCATCCCCGACCGCGCGAAACTGCTGGCCGAGGTGCGCGGGCTCGATGAATCCGAACCGGCGCGCCTGACCCAGGTGGTGGTGCTGCCGAACGACCGCATCTTCTATCTAAAGGAATGGGCGAAGCAGAATTCCTACGTGCTCTACCGGCGCGACGGCTTTTCCGGCAAGGAGACGCCGCTGGTCGATCCCGTTGCGTTCGACAGCCCGGACGGGCCGCCAGCGACCATCACGTTTTATTCCCCCTCGTTTGACGGCCAATACGTCGCATTCGGGATCGCGCGCGGCGGCACGGAAAATACGACCATCCACGTGGTGAACGCGGGGACCGGCCAGGCGCTGCCGGACTCGATTGCGGATGTGCGATTTCCGGTGGCGGCGTGGCTGCCCGACGGCCATTCCTTTCTCTATAACCGGCTGGCGACACCCGCCGCGAACGCGCCGGCCAGCGAGAAGTATGAGCGCAGCCGCGTCTACCTGCACGAGTTGGGCGACGATCCGTCGAAGGACCTTCCGATCTTTGGAGCGGGGGTGGTGCCCGGGCTCGATATTCCGGCCGACGACATTCCCTGGGTGGAGACTTCGCCGGGATCGGATTACGTGGTGGCGACGGTCGAGCACGGCGTTGGCCCCTCTTTACTTTTGTACGCTGCGCCGCTTGCCGAGATCGGGACGCCCAAAGTGAAATGGGTGCGCGTCGGCGGCAACCAGATCCACATCCTCGATTACAGCATGCGCGGGAACGAATTGTTCCTGCTGGTGGCGGGCCGCTCCGGGCCGGCGATCGCCCGCGTCTCGCTGAAGCGGCCGTTGGTGGACGAGTGGGGGCTGATGTTGCAGCTCGACTCCAATTCCGGAGTCACCGGCATGCAGGCGGCGGACGACGCGCTGTATCTGACCGTTCTGGAGGCCGGCAAAATATCGCTGGTGAGGGTGCCTTATAGCGCGAAGACCGATATCATGCGGGAGCAGTTGCCGTTCTCGGGCAGCGTCCGCTTGTATTCGCAGGACCCGCGCGTTTCCGGCGCGCTGATGATGCTGTCTTCCTGGACGCGGGCGCCGTCGATCTACCGGTTCGAGCCGAAGGACAGCCGCGTAGTCCACACGGACCTGTGGCCCGCGGGCCCTTACGACGATCCGAAAGACGTTATCGCGGTGAGCGCGACGGCGCTCGGCTCGGATGGCGCGCTCGTGCCATTGACCATCCTTTACAAGCAGGGAACCCAGCGCGACGGCACGCACCCGACGCTGCTCATGGGCTACGGCTCCTATTCGATTCTGATCTCGCCGGTGTATTCGCCGCTGTGGCGCGTATGGCTCAACCGGGGCGGCGTGCTCGCTTTCGCGCACGTGCGCGGCGGCGGGGAATTTGGCGGCTTGTGGCGGTTCGAGGGATTGAAGGTTGGCCTGGCGAATCGCTATCACGATTTCATCACTTGCGCGCAATACCTGATCGACCAGGGCTACACGTCGTCCGACCGGCTGGCGGGAATGAGCGGCAGCGCCGGCGGGATCCTGGTGGGCCGCGCGATCACGGAGCGGCCCGATCTGTTCCGGGCCGTGGTGATCGAATCGGGCTTGCTCGACCTGCTGCGCTTCCAGGACACGGCGAATGGCGTGATGAACGTGCCGGAATTCGGGAGCACGAAAACGCTCGAGGGTTTCGAGGACCTCTATTCTGTGAGCGCCTACGACCACGTGCAGCCGGACGCGAAGTATCCGGCGGTGCTGCTCGAGGTCGGCATGAACGATCCGCGCGTCGATCCATGGCAATCGGCAAAAATGGCCGCGCGGCTCCAGGCGGATTCGAAGAGCGGACTTCCGGTGCTGTTGCGCGTCGGAAGACAATCCGGGCACGCGCTGGCGTCGACTGCCGACCAGCAACGCGAGTTGTTCACCGATGAAATGACGTTCCTTTTCTGGCAGCTCGGCGTCGGCGGATTTCAGCCCGCCGCGCCGCGTTCGTCGCAGAGCATTGCCTCCACCCACAAGTAGTGGCGCGGTCCCCGCATCACGACGGGCTACAGTCGAAAGCATCGTGCCCGTAGGCGCGAGTTGCACTCGCCCGCCTTTCGTTTTTCTCCCCGTTCCCCATCGGCAGCGACGCTTGTCATCCCGAGGCGGTGCGCCGTGCTCAGCCAGCCCACTTGCGCATAGCAGCGCGGCGTCACCTGCCGGCGCTCCTGCGAATGTTCGACCGGAACCGGAAGGTCCACTGCCGCGTGTGGTAGAGTCTAGTGTCCTTTTTTGGAAGATTTGCGGACATGGAGAGTTTGCGGCCCGCCATCCGGCTTGCCGCGCAGAGCATGAAGGTCCACCTAATCAATCCAAGTCATGTTTCCTTCGGAACAGCAGTCATCACGCCGCGATGGCTCTATGTGCTCGCGGCGGCCACCCCGGCCACTTATGGCGACCCGATTCTCGTCGACGAAACGCTCTTTCCCGTACCCCCGGAGAGCATCCAGCCTGGCGACGTTGTGGGCATCGGCATCCACACCGGGAACGCGCTTCGCGGGTACGAGATCGGAACCATGGCGCGCAAGCGCGGCGCGCAGGTGATCTTCGGCGGAATTCACGCCACCCTGTACCCGGAAGAGGCGCTGCAACTGGGCGGCGCGCACGCCGTCGTCAAGGGCGACGGCGACGTCGTCTGGGCCTCGGTGCTTGCCGATTGCCTCCAAGGCGCGCCGCAAACCATGTATTTCGGCGGCCGGGTGGAGGCTTCCTCTTTCCTTCCCGCACGCTGGGACCTGATCCCGCGCAACCGCTACATGTGGGCTTCGGTGCAGACCGTCCGCGGCTGTCCGAAACATTGTTCGTTCTGCTCGGTCTGGCGCACCGACGGCCAGCGTCCTCGCCAGCGAGCGGCCGATGCGGTGATCGAAGAGATCGTCCAGTTGCGCCGCATGGGCTTCCGGTTCATCGCGCTGGCGGACGACAATTTTTACCCGGTCACCCTCACTGACATCGAGCTGGCCAGACGGCAGGGCAATGCGGAGAGAATCGCGGAGCTCGAAGCCATCCGCGCCGAGCGTTTTGCCCTGATGGAACGCTTGGCGCAGCTTCCCGCCGACATGGTGTTTTTCACCCAGATCACGATGGAAGCCGCCGAAGACCCTTCCTTTCTGAACGCCATGCGCCGGGCGCACATCAAAGGTGCTCTGGTCGGCGTGGAGTCGGTGACGCCGGAGGGTTTGAAGGACGTCTACAAGAATTTCAATTTCGCCGGGGATGGCCTGGTCGAGCGGCTGCAAGTGTTCCGCCGCCACGAGGTGCACGTCCTCGGTTCCTTCATTTTCGGGCTGCCCAGCGACCGTCCGGCGACTTTCGACGCCACCATGTCGGTGGCTCAGCGCGCCGGGCTCACCTTCGCGCAATTCGTGATGCTAACGCCTTTCCCGGGGACGGTGGATTTCGGGAAATGGGAAAAGGGAATGGGACTCAATCCGCAGCGCATCGGCGGAATTCCGGTGACGCGCCACTGGCTGATCCCGCAGGCCTTGCGGCCCAAGCTCTATTGCCCGCATCCGGTCATGTCGGCCGACGAGATTCGCCAGCGAACGCAGGCGGTCTGGGACGATTTCTACACGCTGCCATCCATCTGGCAAAGATCGAGTTTCCTCAAATCGATCCGGGCGCGCGTGGCATTCCTCTTCGTATCCAAGCTCTACCGGCAGATGTACGCCAACACCGGCATCGCCACCGATAGCGCGCGCGTGGCCCGTTCGGCGCGTTGGGCGCGCTGGCTTGCGAAGCCGTGCCGCTACCTCTTTTCCGCTCGTCCGATGCCCCAGCTCGAAGTGCCGGAGGCATGATCCCGGCCGAAGCGTAACCTTCGTCGGAGCGCGCCGCAGCGGGATCTTGCACCCCCGCCGGACGCCGGCGCGCCTTCCTTCATTGCGAGCGGCTACATGGGTGGGCGCTCGGGGGCTTTCGCGTGGCGGGGGAACGACTCGGGGAGTTGGGAGACGTTCCACATCCAGGCGGCTATGAGAGCGGCCTGTTCCTTTAGCGCGTCCGGTTGGACGATCTCGAAAACATCGTCGGTGGAATGGTGCGCGTAGCCGTAGTGTGCCGGATCCTGCACGGCGAAATAGGCGGCGATGCCTTCACGCTGGAATTCGACGTGATCCGAGGAGCCGAAATACTGCGTGCTCATCGGATCGAGGTCGAAGACTTCCTGGAGCGGCAGGTAGACCTGTTGCATCAGCGGGCCGGTAGACCAGAAGTTTTCCAGTGAAATGCTGTTGATGCGGCCGGTGCCCGTGTCGTCGATGAGAACCGTGTCGATTTTTGGTATTTCGCCGGCGTGGTTCTTGAGGAACGCGCGAACGCCGACGCCGCCTTGTTCCTCGCCGGTGAAGAGGATGAAAGTGAGCGTGCGCT
>JAGWOX010000125.1 GCA_028877145.1 Acidobacteriota bacterium
TTACGGCATTCCAGAAATTCGAATACTTCACCTGGTATTCGGATGCGTACATGAACGTGAGGAACCACTTACGAAAGCCATCGCCTGGAATGAAGAACAGTCCGCAATTGGGGTCGAAGAACCGGACTTGGGTGGTCAGATTGGCTGCACTGATGGCATGCCCTCCTTTCTCCCCACCCGAAAGGCCGATGATGTATCGGCCGGGTTTTGCCTGAATGTAATCGGCGATTTCACCGGCCATGACTCCAGCCGGACGGTATGTTCCGCGGTCAAGTTGAAGAGCGTATCGCCCCGCCAGGCGTTCCATCCAATCGGCATAGTCCGGAAAGACCTCGGCAGCGTCGCGCGGTTTACCGGTTGGCTTCTTGACGTGGCGCTGCTCGTGCATGATGCCGGAGACTTCTTGTTGCGTGCTGCCTTCTCCGGTGGCGATCTGATCCAGCGTCTTGCCGTATGCCTGGATTACCCCTTCGAACTTATTCGCGGCTAGAAGGATACACAAGGCAAGACAACACCCTTCCTTCAGTTCCGGATCCGCTTGCTTAAAGGGGAGTTCAGACTGGAAAAATGGTTTGTAGGTTCCACCGTACTTTTCTGTTGCGCGTCTGATCTCATCCAGGTTGATGCCCATTTTTGCCCCGTTCGGTCAGGTTTTCGGGATTATACATCCGGAGTGAATTCGCGGATACTCGCCAACAAGCTTCTCGCGAGACCATCGCTTAATCCAGAGTAAATCGCCATCCTGAGGCTCGGGTACGACAGACCTCGAAGCGGGAGGCCGCGATGGAGGCTTCACAAAGGACATGCGCGCGGGCAAGAGTGTCCGCGCCACTGGACGGACTAGGTTAGGAGGGAGCGGGAGAAGTAGAAGAGCCTGTAGAGGACCCGGGTGCTGCTTTGGGTCAATTGCTCCAGGTAGAAGGAGACGTTCTCGGTCGGCGAGGCGCCGTTTACCACGGCGGCGCCGCAGTAGTGGCCCAGGGCGGGTTGATAGCCGAGCGTCAAGGCGTCGGACTGCTTCATGAATTCGCCGGGCTTGCGGCCGGCGAGGACGCTGCCGGCGCAGTAGTAGTTGCCCTCGTGCTGAATCGCCCAGACCATGGCGTTGGGTTCGCTGACCGGTCGCGGGCTCAGGCCCAACTCGGAGAACAGCCTGGGGAGATTCGCGGGCGTGAGGGCAATCGCGACCAGCATGAAGATCGCGACGAAAGCGGCGATGGGGAAAATCGGGGGTCCGGAGCGGCTGGTTCCGGGTTTCGAGCCGCCGTTGCGAGAAGACACCGCATGGAGCTTGCGGCCGGCGGAATCCGTTTTCTGGCGGAGGGAGAACGTGGACGAACGGCCGATCTTCGTTCGCAGCCATTCGAGGCCGCTCGACGCGCGACGATACGTGATTGGCGACGGGGCCACGCGGCGGTAGGGGAACACGAGACAGATCTCGCCATTGGGAAACTTCACCTGGAGGATCGAGTCGGGGTCGAGCGGATCGAAAATCTCCGCGCGTCCGGGCACGTCCTTGGCGTGATGGAACTGGCAACCGCGCAGGTCCAGTTCGATTTCGCGGCCGTCGCCGGAGACGGTGATGATCCCCTCGGGATCGACGAGCGATACGAGACCGTCAATCGAGACGCGCACCGTTTCGGACGCTTTCGCCTTGCCGAAGAAGCAGACTTCGACGGAGATCGACGCCTGCCGCCATTCCCAGAAAATGCCAATCGCGTCCTTGAAGGAGAGCCCTTTGCCCAGTTCAGTTGGTTTCATGGTGAGTGCCTCTGTTTCGAATCGCTCGAGCCGAATTGATGACTCCGGGGGCGATTGTTTCAGAGGCGGTGGGGCATGCAAAGCGAAATAACATAAGAACTTAGTGGGCATTCGAGCACACACGCTGTGCCGTTTCGGAATGATTGCTCCGAAGTGAGTACGACGACGTGATTTCCGGACGCCGCTTCTTTCAAAAACTTTCGCTCTACTCTGGCGGCGTGAGAAGGACGGGATTCGATCTTGTGCCGAGAATGAGGAGGGGATGGGAGGTTTGGTGGAGCAGCTTTTCGACGAGTTGTTCGTCGGAGTAGGAGCTCTGGCCGCCGATGACGAGGACGCCGCCATGTTCGGATTGCACGGCGCGGAGAAAGAGCTGTTTCTCTTCCGATTCGAGCCAGTGGAAACGCACGTGAAGTTTCATGCCTGCCAGCAGGCGGGCGACTTCCGCTTCGATGGCCGGCTCGCGCCAACCCGAAGGAGAGGTAAGGAACACGGTAAGGAGTCCGCTGGTCGATTCGGCCAGGTGGGCGGCGAAGCGGCAGGCTTCGGCGGCGCCGGGCGAGCGATCGTAGGCGGCGAGGACAGGCTGCATGCGCGGAATACGACCCTGCACAAGAAGGAGCGAGGAACGGGCGCCGGCAATCGCGGCGCGGGCTGTGGAGCCGAGGCCGAGCCGGCGAGCAATCGAGCGGCCCACTTCGCCGAGCGTGAGCAAATCGGCTTCGGCGGCCGCGAGGAGGACTTCGGCGGCGACTTGCCCGCGAACGGTGCGAAACGACCATGGCACGTGCGCGCGCTCGGCCGCGCCGGCCAGTTCCCTTCTGGCGCGCTCGGCGAGGGCGCGCAGCTCGCATTCGATTTGCCCAGCGCGCAGCGGCTGGTCGCTGGCGGAGGGGTAGACGCAATGGATGGCGGCGGGCGTTCCGGCGAGCCTCAGGAGATCGATATCCTCGACGAAGAGGCCGAGCAATTCCGCGTGCAATTGGGCGGCGAGGTCGGCCGCCGCTTCTAGCGCGGCGAGGCTGCGCAGGGAGGCATCGATCGCCACGAGGATGCGGCGGATGGCGAATTCGCGCTTTTCCGGTTCTCGTTGCTCGGCGCTCATCCTTCGCTCTCGGCCTGGGCTTTGCGGAGCGCTTCCAGGCGTTTTTCGGCCAATTCGACGAGGCGCGTTTCGACGCGCTGGTTGATCGTGCCGGGCGGGAAATTTCCGGCGGCATCGCGCTCGCCGGCGGGGACACCGGTGAGGATTTCGATGCCCTGGTCGATCGTTTCGACGGAGTAGACGTGGAATTTGCCTTCGCGGACGGCATCGATCACGTCGCGGCGCAACATGAGATTTTTCACGTTGGAGGCGGGAACGAGCACGCCCTGATCGCCGGTTAGGCCGCGGGCGCGGCAGACGTCGAAGAAGCCTTCGATTTTTTCGTTCACGCCGCCGATGGCCTGCACCTGGCCGCGCTGGTTCACCGATCCCGTCACGGCGAGCGATTGCCGGATGGGCGCGCCAGAGAGCGCGGAGAGCAGCGCGTAGAGTTCGGCGGAGGATGCACTGTCGCCCTCGACGAGGCCGTAGGATTGCTCGAAGACGAGGCTGGCGGAAAGAGAGAGCGGGCGGTTGATGGCGTAGCGGGCGCCAAGGAAGCCGGAAAGGATCAAAACTCCTTTCGAGTGGATTGGGCCGCTCAATTCCACTTCGCGTTCGATGTCGACGACCTCGCCCTTGCCGAGACGGACGCGGGCGGTGATGCGGCTGGGCTGGCCGAAGGCGAACGTGCCGAGTTCGAGCACCGAGAGACCGTTCACCTGGCCCACCTGCTCGCCGGACGTATCGATCAGGATGGTGCCGCGGTGAATCGCTTCCTGAATGCGCTCGCGGAGACGGTCGGCGCGGCGGATGCCGGCATCGATGGCGCGCAGGACGTCGGCCCCGGCGGTGACCTGGCGGCCGGCATCCTTCGCCCAGTAGTCGGCTTCGCGGAGCAGATCGATCAGGTCCATGCGGTGGGTGGAGAGGCGTTCGGAATCCTCGACACGGCGTGCGCTGTGCTCGAGGACGCGGGCAACGGCGGCGCGATCGAGCGGCTGGAGTTTTTCCTCGCGAGCGAGCGTGGCAACAAGGCGCGCGTAGAGTTGCTGATGATCGGGGCTGCGCTCCATGCGCTCCTCAAAATCGACGGCGACCTTGAAAAATTCCTTGAAGTCGGGATCGTACTGGCAGAGGAGGTAGTAGAGGAGTCGCTCGCCGACGAGAACCACTTTCACGTTGAGCGGGATCGGCTGCGGCTCGAGCGAGATCGTGCTGACGGCGCCGATCATCTGCCCGATCGATTTGATCTGGATTTCCGAGGAGTGCAGGGCGCGCTTCAGGCCCTCCCACGCGTAGGGCTGGGTGAGCACTTTTCGGGCGTCCAAGATCAGGTAGCCGCCGTTGGCGCGATGCAGGGCCCCGGCGCGGATCAGATTGAAATCGGTGGAGAGCGCGCCGAGTTGCGCGATGTATTCGACCTTGCCGACCAGATTCGCGAAGCTGGGATCGTCCTCGTAGATGACCGGCGCGCCGTGATTGCCTTCGTGGCCGATGAGCAGATTCACGCGATAGCGGCGCAAGAAGGGCGCTCCGCGCTTGCCTTCGGGCTGCGTGAGGCCGGCGAGCATGGCGAGGGGGCTTTCGGGCGGAGAGAGGAACTCATCGACGTTGGCGACGACATCCTCCTGCACTTCTTCGAGGAAGCCAACGATCTCCGCGTGCTGAGCGTATTTTTCGCGCAGGGCCTTGATCAGATGGCCGACGGCGAACAGGCTCACTTCGTCGTTGAGCGCTTTGAGCTTGTCTCGGCCGCCCTTTTCCCACTCGGGCATCTGGCGCATCACCGAACGCAGTTGCTCTTTCACCCATTCCAGTTCGCTCTCGATGCGCTTGTGTTCCTCCTCGGGGAGTTGCTGGAACTCCTCGGGCGACATCATCTCGCCCTTGCGCAGCGGGGCGAGAACGATGCCGGTGGGGGCGTGGGCGACGGCGATGCCGCGCTTTTCGGCTTCGACGCGCAATCCCTCGAAGGCCTGCTGCTGCTTCTCCTTCACTTCCTGCTCGATCACCTGGCGGCGTGCGCGGTATTCCTCGGTTTCAAAGGCGGCGGGAATGGTGGCGCGAAGCTCCTCGACGAGGCGCGTCATATCGTCGCGAAATTGGGCGCCGAGACCGGTGAGCAGGCGGAGGGCGCGGGGCTCCTGCGGCTCGTCGAAATTATTTACGTAGCACCAGTCGGAGGGCGCGGGCTCGGTGGCCGCTTTCCGCTCGAGGAAGCGGCGGACGATCGTCTGCTTGCCCAGACCTTGCGGGCCGAGCAGGAAGAGGTTGTAGCCGGGCTGGCGGATGCCGATGCCGAAGCGCGTGGCCTCGACGGCGCGGTCCTGGCCGACGACTTCGTCGAGGTCCTTGAGATCGTCGGTGGTCTCGAAGGTGAACTGGTTCGTTGCGCAGGGGCGGCAGAGTTGTTCCGGTTCCAAGCGTCCCGTGATCGGCATTTTGACAAACCCTCCTTACCTCGCGACATGTTCGGCCGTGGCCGGTTCAGCCGCCGGCGCTTGGGCCTGGGCGGCCGATTCCAAATTCAGCCCTCAGCGGCTAAAGCCGCGTGGAGCGGACGCGGTCCGCGGCACGGCTGAAGCCGTGCCCTTACGGAAAACTCGCTTTTCGCGCGGACTCGCTTTCCGCTGACGAAACGAGGCCGGCGATGCGGATTGTGCCGGGCTCGCCGGTTTCGCCTGCGATTTCGATCCGGACGGGGAGAAATAGTTTCACCACCTGCGCGTTGGTGAGCAGGTGGCCGGTGACGCGTGCGGTGCGCAATTCGGAATTTCCGCTGGTGATGGACAGCGGCAGGACCAACTGGTCCGCGAGCCAGGGATCGACGGCTCCATCGCCGGCGAGGAAGGCGAGGATCCCTTCGGCCGCTTCGTCGGCGACGCGCTCGGCGCGTTTTCCTCTCGCGCCCAGCGCGCAGTAGCAGGCTTGCGAATGCTCGCATTCGGCCAGAAGCAAAAGGAAAGTTCCCGGCGAGGCGGCGGGGACCTCGACGACATCGATCGCGATTTCCTTGCAGGCAACGGCGAGCGTTTCGGTGGCGCGCCGCGCCTGGCGTTCCGCGATCGCGCGGTCCAACTTCCCTACTCCCGAAATTCCGCGGATGCGCAACAGAGCGCCACGATCGAGGAGGCGCAGCGGGGCTCGCCGCGATGACGGACTCACCGTCGCTTTCACGCGGCCTCCGCCGCGCGGATAGAAACCCGCCTGCTCGAGTTCGAGATGCGGATCGAATCCGATCTGGCGCAGATACGGCACCCACTGGCGGTCGAGATAATGGAATGATGGGCTCCAGGGCACGTGCGTGCCGCCGGTCACGACTACGGTGGACGCCTCCGGCGCGAAGGCGAGCGGGAGCAGAATCGTTTGCAGAACGAGAGAGGTCGAACCGGCGGTGCCGATATCGAAACTGTATGCGCCGGGCCGAATTTCTTGCGGTTCGAAGAGAAGCGCTCCCGAGCCAAGCTTCGCTCCCTCGACTCGCGCGCCGGAAATCGCCGCGGCGGCTTCGACCGCTTTCAGGTGCTGGGCCATCAAGCCGGGTTTGGGGCGCCGCGCGCGAATGTTTTCGAGCCGCAGCGCTCGACCGGTGAGGACGGCGAGGGTAAGCGAAGTGCGGAGCACCTGGCCGCCGCCTTCGCCCATCGAACCATCGATTTCGACGGGGCCGCGGGCGGGAGTGACTGGCAGGGGCCGCAGGCGTAGTTCCGGCTGTTTTTCACTTCTTACCAATTCAACCTCCGCCGTTATGGCAGAACTTCCCCGCTGCGCGGATGCCTCGATTGGTTCACTGCTCGGCCGTGCCCCGGCGGGTGCCATGTCATTCACAGCCTCGTGCTCGAAAAAATCGCGGCTGGTTACCCGGCAAAACGGAACCAGGCTGATTCCCCGCTTCGCGCGGAGTGGCGAACCGAGAGCGGCTTTCCCCCAGGCCGCTATGCCACCCGTGACGACTTGCTTCCGCGACGCGCTACGATCAAGGTGCCGGCTTTCCCCGTGAGCGCCGCGGCAGCTTTCCCCGCCGAAGTGACGATCGCCGACTTTCCACCCGCGTCCAGAAAATCGAGCGCCGCTTCAATCTTCGGCCCCATGCTGCCGGGGGAAAACTCCCCTTGTTCAAGGTACTCCTTCGCTTCCCGCGAATCCAAGCGATCGAGCCATCGCTCCTCGGGCTGGCCGAAATGCAGGGCCACGCCGTCCACGTCAGTGAGAAAGAGCAAGAGTTCGGCGCCGAGGGCTGCGGCGAGCTGAGCGGAGACCCGGTCCTTGTCGATGACCGCTTCGACGCCCGAGAGTCCCGATTCGCCGCGCATGACGGGGATTCCTCCACCCCCCGCCGCGATGACGGTGACGCCTGTATCGAGGCCGACGCGAATCGCGTCGAGCTCGACGATCTCGACGGGCCACGGCGAAGGAACTTTGCGCCGCCAACCGCGGCCAGCATCGTCTCCCACGTGCCAGCCGAGGGATCGTTCGCGCCGGCGCGCTTCTTCTTCGGTAAAGAAAGGACCGATGGGCTTCGAGGGCAAAACGAAAGCGGGATCGCCGGGATCGACCACGACGCGCGTGATCATGGCGACGACTCCGCCGGGAAGCCGACGCGCATGGAGGGCGTTTTCGATGGCCTGGACGAGGAGATAACCGATGCCGCCTTGCGTTTCGGCCACGCAGGCATCGAGCGGCTCGACGGGCAGATCGGGCTGCGCGCGTTCGGCTCGCATGAGGAGATTGCCGACCTGTGGGCCGTTGCCGTGCGTCACGACCACGCGGTAGCCGGCGCCGAGGACGGAGGCGATGGCTTCGCCGGCGAGCCGGGCGTGGCGACGCTCGTCGGCGAAACTGCCGCGCTCGCCTCGCGGCGCGAGGGAATTGCCGCCGACCGCGACTACGGCGACCGGTTTCACCGGCGCACTTCCGCGCGACGGCGGGGTTCGCGGCCGCAGAGCACAGCGAGCAGGATGGCCTTGTGAGCCGGGAGGCGATTTTCGGCCTGATCGAGCGCGACCGATTGCGGGCCGTCGAGCACTTCGGCGGCGACCTCTTCGCCGCGATGAGCGGGCAGGCAGTGGAGGAAAACGGCGCCGGGCCGGGCGAGGGACATCAGATGCGCATCGACGCGGTAACGGACGAAATCCTTGCGGCGCTGCTCGGTTTGCTCCTCCTGGCCCATGCTGGTCCAGACGTCGGTATAGACGGCGTCGGCGCCGGTGGCCGCTTCTTCGGGATCGAGGACGACGCGGATGTCGGATCCGGTCGCGCGCGCATCGGCGGCGGCCTGGTCCAGAATGGCGGGCGAGGGCTCGTAGCCGCGGGGGGTGGCGAGCTTCAAATGCAGGCCGGTTTTCGCGGCGCCTTGTATCAGCGAATGGGCGACGTTGTTGCCATCGCCGATGTAGGCAATCTTGCGCCCGGCGAGCGTTCCCCAGCGCTCACGGAGAGTGAGCAGATCGGCGACGGTCTGGCAGGGATGAAGGAGGTCGCTGAGCGCGTTGACTACGGGGATTTTCGCCGCTCGGGCCATTTCCTCGAGGACCCACTGTCCAAAAGTGCGGACGATCAGGACGTCGACCCAGCGCTCGAGATTTCGGGCGATGTCCGGCGCCGGTTCCCGGCGGCCCAGGGCGATATCGCCGGGAGCGAGGTAAATCGTCTGTGCGCCGAGCTGGACGAGGCCGATTTCAAACGTGACGCGGGTACGCAGGGAGGGTTTTTCGAAAATCAGGACGCCGGCGCGCCCGGAGAGAGCGCGCGAGTAGGCTTCGGGACGCGACTTGACTTCGGCGGCGAGGTCGAGGAGCGAATCGAGTTCGGCCGGCGTGACATCGGAGAGAGAGAGGAAGTCGCGTTTGTGCATTCCCGGCTCCGGCTCGAGAGGCCGGACAGAAGCAGCCGCGATCGATCCGCCGCAAGTCACGACCATCCTCTATCTCCGGGCGGGCGCGGCGTGCGCCATCACTTCGCGGAGCAGCGGCAGCAGCGCGGGGTCTCCGCGCTCCTCCATTTCGTAGCGCACTCGCAGGCACGGCTGGGGAATGCGGATTCTTCGCTGCAAATCCACCGGCGTAGCGACGATGACCAGATCGCACGGCACGGTAGCTATGGTCGCCTCGAGATCGGCGAGTTGGGCGACGCTGTAGCCCATGGCGGGGAGCACCGTTCCGAGGTGCTTGAACTCGACGAAGACCTGATGCAAGCTGCCGGTGGCGAACGGCCGCGGATCCACCAGGCGGGCCGCCTGATTCCGGCGGGCGGCGATCACGCCGGCGCCGTAAGGCATTCCGCCGTGGGTGAGCGTGGGGCCGTCCTCAATTACGAGCACGCGGGCGCCGCGAATTTTTTCGGGATGATCCACCAGAATTTTCGAATCGGCCTCGATCACTTGCGCCCGGGGATTCCGCTCGGCGATATGGCGGCGGATCGTGGCCACCGAACCGGGCGGCGCGGTATCGACCTTGTTGATGATGATTACCTGCGCGCGGAGGAAATTCACTTCGCCGGGGTAGTAGAGTAATTCGTGGCCGGCGCGGTGGGGATCGGCGACGACGATTTCGAGGTCGGGCCGGAGGAACGGCGTGTCGTTATTGCCGCCATCCCAGACGATGCAATCGCCCGCGTGCTCGGCTTCGGCGAGAATCGCGGCGTAATCGACTCCGGCGAAAACGACCACTCCCTTTTCTAGGTGCGGTTCATACTCCTCGCGTTCCTCGATGGTGCACCGCTGGTGGTCGAGATCGGACATCGTGGCGAAGCGCTGGACGCGCTGGCGCGTCAAGTCGCCGTAGGGCATGGGGTGACGCAACACGACGGGGCGGCGGCCGAGTTCGCGGAGCAGGTCGACGACTTTGCGGGCGACGGGACTTTTGCCGCTGCCGGTTCGCACCGCGCAGACGGATACGACGGGCACGCGGGCCCGCAACATGGTGCGCTCCGCGGCGAGCAATTCGAAATCGGCGCCGCGCGCCACGGCGCGCGATGCGAGGTCCATGACGTGGTTGTGGGAGACGTCGCTATAGCTGAATACGACCAAGTTGGCCTTCTTTTCAACGATCCATTTCTCCAGCTGATCTTCGGGAATGACGGGAATGCCTTCGGGATAACCGGGTCCGGCGAGTTCGGGCGGGTAACGCCGGCCGGCGATATCGGGGATCTGGGCGGCGGTAAAAGCGATTACGCGATCGCTCGTCTCACCGCGAAAACAAACATTAAAGTTGTGAAAATCACGGCCTGCAGCCCCCAGAATGACGACCCGGCGCTCCATACACACACCCTCTCTTTGCCGGGTAAGCAATTGACGAGCCATACGGTTTGGGGAATGGCCGTCTAACGTATTGAGAAATAATCGAATATTCGCGCGCGGAGGGTTGAAGGATTCGTGGTGGGGCAATGGACACACCCGAGGCGCTGGCGACTGCGTAAGGTCGCTCAATCGATGGAGAGGCGGGCGCGTTCGGTGGGAAGCGAGGTTAGTGGCTGTCTGCATTCCACCCATACTTGCGGGAGACCCGCCGCCCTCACGACGCGTTGGGGGCCATACCGGGCGGCAGTACTGGAGATGGAGCCGAACTGTGCGGCGGTTCTTGTAATCGAGTTGGGCTTCTGCAAAAATTTCGGTCAGCGAGCGGGGCTTGGGGGGAAGGATCTCCACAGGGCCAACAGAGCGGGCGCGGGAGGCAGGCGCCGGCATGCAAAGGCTCGCGCGAAAGAGTGGCGCATGAAGACCATGCAGGAAAAAATGCGACGGACTTCCCTGCTCTTCAGTACGCTGCTGGCGGCGCTTTTTCTGGTTGCTTGCGGAACGACCAAAATCGCCGACGTCAATCACGATCCGGGACGTTACGCGGGGAAAGAGATCACGATTTCGGGCCGCGTAGCAACGTCGGTGGGGATTTTCAAACAAGGCGCGTTTGAAGTGGATGACGGGACCGGGAAGATGTGGGTTCTGAGCGACCAGTTTGGCGTGCCCGCGCAGGATACATCGGTGAAAGTGACGGGGACGGTGGAATCGGGCGCGACGATCGTCGGGGAGGCGTTGGGGACGATTTTGCGGGAGACACGGCCGCGGTGAGGCGGTGATTTCGGCAGTTGTTCGACACGGGCGCGGGGATGGCCTGGTGCGGGCCTCGCGAGAACGGGGCTCGGTCTCTGACGGAAGTGCTCGTCGTTGCGCGCGAGGAGGGGGGATGAACGCAAAGACCCCAGGCGCAACCACGGCGCCTGGGACACCCAGCGTGCCATGACTCCCGAGGACCTGGCGTATTTGGCGGAAAAACCCCGGGCGC
Source organism: Acidobacteriota bacterium (assembly GCA_028877145.1). Lineage (GTDB taxonomy): Bacteria > Acidobacteriota > Terriglobia > Acidiferrales > UBA7541 > JAKASX01. Next base: position 11,128 of record JAGWOX010000125.1, read on the forward strand.
AACTCCGGGGCCTGGGGTAGCCGACGGCCCATGAAGGATGGAGGACGTAGCTTCGGGGTCCTTCGCTTCGCTCAGAGGCTGTGACTAAATTGGCGGGCGGCCAGTTTTGCGCCGACTTTGGCGCGGGGCGGGCGGGCCGGCGTTCTGTTCTCATCCTTTCCGGCTCTCTCGGTCGGCTCCTTCGTTGCTCTTCCGGGCGC
>JAGWOX010000126.1 GCA_028877145.1 Acidobacteriota bacterium
CGCGCTGCACTGGCCGCGACCACGGTAGCGGAGTATTTCTGTTCGCTCGGAAAACACGTCTTGCTGGTCGTCGATTCGCTCACTCGCTTCGCCATGGCGCAACGCGAGATCGGGCTGGCGGCGGGCGAGCCGCCGACGGCGAAGGGCTATACGCCATCGGTATTTTCCTTGCTCGCCCGCCTCATCGAGCGCGCCGGCTGTTACGCGAACGGCAGTATCACCGCGTTCTACACCGTGCTGATGGAAGGCGACGACGAACAGGATCCGCTTGTTGACGCGGCGCGGTCGATGCTCGACGGGCACATCATGCTCGATCGCGGCCTGGCCAATCAGAACCATTTCCCCGCGATTTCCGTATTGCGCAGCCTGAGCCGGCTGATGCCTTCCGTGGCAACGCGCGAGCACATGGTCAAGGTCGGCCGTCTTAGGCAATTGCTTTCCTGCTACGCCGCGAATGAGGACCTGATTCGCGTGGGCGCCTACCAGGGTGGGACCGATCCGCTGCTCGACGAAGCGATCCGGACCATGCCGGCGCTCAACGGGTATTTGCAGCAGAAGCGGGACGACCAGGTGGATTTCGTTCGATCGACCACCGAGCTGCTATCGATCGGAGGGTAGTGAGTTGGCGTTTCGTTTTCCTCTCTCCACGCTGCTGCGGCTGTGGCAGAGCCGCGAACGGTACGAACGGCTGAAACTCGAGTCGCTGGCCGCGCGCGTGGCCGCGCTGCAAGCGGAAATCCGCCGGATTGACTTAACGGCGATCGAGGCGCGGCGCGCCGCCGGGGCGCGGCTGGGCGGCGGCATCCCCGCCGTGGAATTGCATTTCGCAACGGAATGCCAGGAGAGCCGGCAAGAGCTCTTGGCAACATTGGGTGAGAGGTTGAAAGTTGCTGAGAACGAACGCTTCACGCAGATGACGGTCTATCAGGCTGTCGAGCGGCAAATGAAGATTCTTGAGAACCTGCGCCGTCGGCAGTGTGAAACGTATCTCCTTGAAGAAACGCGGCGCGAGCAGAAACAAATGGATGAACTTTTTCTGTTGCGGCTCAGCGCTGTCGGGAATGAAGCAGTTCCGCGAGAAACAGAGTGAACGGATGCGCATGCCGCCTGCGCTGTGATAAGGATTTTCGCTGACCTGTAGTTCCCTCCCCCACTTTTTCTCTAGCGCCTCCATCCGAAAGCGCACAGCTGTTGTCATACGCATCCAGACCAAACTCACGGTCGTAACCCAGTGGCCGCATGAATGTTCTTGCCCGGTGCCAGGCAAAAATTACCGTACGCGCCCCACGCGCCGGGAGGCCCCTTGAAACGGGGGATGTGCGGCCGTTGATGCAACTTGTTGTCGCACCTGAGACTTCCAGGGCGTGCACGCGCACGACCGCTACGCGCGGGAATGGTGCGGCATGTGCATACATGCCCGCCGAAGACATGGACGTCAACCTTCAAGCGAACGTCATGACCGGAGAGGCGGCGAGCGGCGCGTCCGGCGCCAACGGGCTCATGGCGTCTGGCGCTGGTGGAGGCACGCCGTCCGCATCGACATTCCACGACGTGTTGCAACAAATGGGATCGAATTCGACGACGCAAGGAAGCAACAGCGCTCCGGTGATGGCGAATAACCCTGCAACGCATGACCCGGTCGCAAGCCGAGAGGATTCCCGAATCAACGCAAGCACCGGGCCTGCAAGTGCAGGTTCGTCTTCCGGAGATGGTTCGATGCCCGGCGGTGCCGCCCCGGTACAGAATCGCGGCGTGGCGACGAGTGGCAAGTCGGCTACGGTGAAAAGCGAGCCGCAAGACGAAGAAAGCGGGCTTGCTCCCGGGACATCGGCCAGCCCGAGCGGCAACAATGGGAACAAGGAGGGAAAAAAAGGTGGTGCGATTGATAGCGCGAGAGGGATCTTCTGGTCCGCAGTAAATCCGCTACCGAACCCGTGGCCCATGCCGTGTAGTGCCACGGCGGAGGTACCGACGGACGCTGCGAATCAATCGACGGGCGCGCCCTCCAAGGAGGTCGCCACGGGGCTAACTTTGCCAAGCGCCTCAAATGCCACGCCGGGAGCAGTCCCATCTGGCCGCGCCGAGCAAATGGCACTCGCACCGGACACGAGTGACGACGCGGCAAAATCGCCGGACGTGACGACCACGGCGACGAGCGCGACAGCAACGAAGACGCCGGCGTCGATCTCTGCGCAAGCCGCAGCTAGCGCCGACCTTTCGGCAAGTTTGCTAGACGCGGGCGCGGTGCGCGCGGCCGAGACGACCGGCACGGCGTTGCCGACATCGGCAAATGCGCCGACCGGAGATTCGAAGAGGGCCGCCGCCTCGAAGGCACACAGCAAGACCGATGAGGATGCCTCCCAACCAGGCGCAACCTCTGCCGAGGTACAGACGCCAGCGGGATTCGGAACGGCGGTGGGTGCTGCTTCGGCTGCGGCGATGGCAGCGACGACTCGGCTCGTTCTATCACCCCAATCCGACGTGAGTCAGCCCAATCGCGGCCAGGAAGTTCCAAAACCGGCGGAAGCTCCAGGGCGATCGCTGGCCGCAACCGCCGCCGGCGCGACACAGAACGCGAAAGCGCTGGAAATGCCCGGCACGCGCGTAGCGTCAGCGACAGCGGTGCCAAGCCCAACCGGCACGGATTCGGCAGCAACACAACAGCATTCAAACTCTTCAGCACAGAACGGCCATCCGGATTCGTCTTCCGCGAATTCAGACAAAAATCAGGCGGCAACGGCGACAACAAAGCAGTCGACCGCCGGAGCCGGCCCGAGCGCCTTCAGCTCGCAGATCGGCGCGGCGCATGACGCAAATGGGAACCCGGCGGTGGCGAACCCGCTGGCGGCGGGCACGAACGGCGGAACGAATGCGGGAACGCCGGGCATGGCCGCGCAGGGAGCAGAAGCGGGAGCGGCGAATGGCGGGCCCTTCAGTCCAGCCGCGATCGCGGCTCAGCGCGACGCGGGCGTTGCAAGCCCCGGCGCGACGACGGCAGTTGAAAATCGCGCAATCGCCGATGCGTACGGCGCGCAACTGCTCCGCAGCGCCGGCCGGTCGGAAATGCGAATTCAATTCGAGGCGGACGGTCTGGGCCCCGTGGAACTGCGCGCGGCCGCGGCAGGCAACACCATTGGCGCGACGATCTCGACCGACCGCGCGGAAACACATTGGCTCCTTGCGAATGGCGTCGGCACCCTGCACCAGGCGCTGGCCGATCACAACGTGCAAGTGGAACGTATCGACATCCTGCTGAACTCGCCTGGAAATGGCGGGCGGCCCGGCGGTGGAGGAACGAATCCGGGAAGCGGAAACGGAGCACAGTCGAATGAACGAAGTCCGTCACGCCCGTGGCCGGGAACCGCGTCGAGCGGACTGACGAACGTCGCCCCGGAAGAGGCCACGACGAGTTCGGCGACAAATTTCTATCGGGGAGGAAGGTTGAGCGTGCGCGTGTAGCCGCGCTCGGAAAGGACAGCATGGTCATTCTACCCGTCATACCGAAGCCTGTGGACGCGATGAACCCGTCAACGACGGGAACTTCGCCCTCGGGCGGCACGAACAACAACCTGGGACTCGGCGGAACGCAACTGAACACGCAAGACTTCATCTCGATCCTGACGGCCCAACTGCAATATCAGGATCCGCTGAATCCGCTCGATCCGAACCAGTTCGTCGGAGAGATGGCGCAATTCAGCAGCTTGAACGAGCTGATCGGAATCAAGCAGGACCTCGACCAGAACCTGCAGAACGCGCAGGCGTCACCCACGCCCGCGATTACGGGCAGCCCGGCCCGGCAACCAACGACGGGCATTTCGCAGTAGAGGAGGAACACTATGCCATCGTTTTCCAGTTCGCTGTCGGGTCTGGACTCGGAATCGCAGGCCCTTTCCGTGATTTCAAACAATCTGGCCAACCTCAACACTGTCGGCTACAAGGCGGCCACTCCGGAGTTCCAGGATCTCTTCTACCAGCAGATCGGGAGCGGCGGCGACGGCAATCCGATTCAGGTGGGCGTCGGCGCGAAGGTGGGCTCGATTCCCGCGACGTTCACGCAAGGAAGCATCGAATCGACCGGCGTGCCGACTGATGTGGCCATCCAGGGCAATGGATTTTTCGTGCTCGACAATAACGGTCTCCGCAGCTACACGAGAGCTGGCGATTTTTCCGTGGGATCGAGCGGCCAGCTCCTGACCTCGGACGGCAGCGCGGTGCTGGGCTATCCCTCCGTGAACGGAACGATCAGCCCGAGCCAGACGCTGGCACCACTCGTGATTTCGAGCGGTCAGTTGAGCCCGCCGCAGGCAACGGCGAATGTATCGATCGGGCTGAACCTGGATGCCGGCGCAGCTGTCGGCGGAACATTCAGCACGCCTGTGACGGTGTACGACTCGTTGGGCGGAACGCACGTGCTGACATTCAATTTCACCAAGACGGCAGCCAACACGTGGAGCTACGCGATCGATATTCCCGCCGCCGACGTTGGAACTACCGGGAACCCCGTCGCGGTCGGCAGCGGAACGCTGACCTTTAACGGCAACGGGCAACTCACCTCGCCGACCGGGAACGTCACCGGCATCACGATCAGCGGGCTGGCGGACGGTGCGAGCAACCTGACATTCAACTGGGATCTCTACGACTCGACCATTTCGCCTATCGTCACTCAGGCCAGTTCTCCTTCGGCCGCGTCCTCGACGCAGCAAGACGGCTATTCCAGCGGTACGCTCGCCAGCTTCAACATCCAGGGCGATGGAACGATTCAGGGGATTTTCAGCAACGGGCAGACGCTTGCGCTCGGGCAACTGGCCCTGGCCACCTTCGCCAACCAACAAGGCCTCGTGCGAAACGGCTCGAACGAATTCCTCGCCAGCCTGTCTTCGGGTACGGCCAATATCGGCTCGCCGGACACCGGCGGCCGCGGAGCGCTGGCGGGCGGATCGCTCGAACAATCAAACGTGGACATCGCGACCGAATTCGCGCAACTGATTCTCGCCGAGCGAGGCTATCAGGCGAATTCGCGCGTTGTGACGACCATCGACCAGGTGATTCAGGACGCGATCAACATGTCGCAGTAAGTCGCGGCCATGACGGCGCCCTCGCTCCTCGCCCGGCATGGCCGCGAGGGGCGAGACGCGCTTCTTAACAAACTCTCATGAAAAGTTTCCGAGGCACACGGGCCTGTGAGAGCGCGGCGGATTCTTTGAATCTTTTGAGCGCCGTTCCGGCGGCGTACGAGATGTAAGCGCCACGAATCTAGAGGGTTGGAGCCGCGAGGGCCGCGGCGCGCCCTCACAGGCTTCATCGGTAGTTTGGCGTCTAGATTGCTCGTTTGGTTGCCGTGGCGACCAACGACGGAAAATCCACGAACACAAACGAAAATTCTGGCCCGGAGGCAGCGCCGGCCAGGAAGAAAAGCAAAGCGCTGCTTTTCGTCGCGCTGGCATTGGTGCTGGCGGCGGGCGGCGCCGGCTGCTATTTCTTCGGACGCAAGACCGTAGCGGCGAAAAACGACCCGCCGAAGCCTGCCACCATCCTTCATCTCGACAACTTCATCGTCAATCTGGCCGATACGGATCGCGACGCGTATTTGCGCGTGGGCATCGATCTCGGCGTCACCGGGATCGCGCAGCCGAAATCGGGCGACAGCAAGACGGCTGAGCCGGTTCCGCAGATCCGCGACGCGATTCTCAGCGTCCTCTCGACCTACCATTCGAGCGATCTGCTGACTCCCGCGGGCAAAAAACAACTGAAGGAAAACCTGATCGCGGCGCTGAACGGCAAGGTGCCCGAACTCGGCGTGCGCGACATCTACTTCACCGATTTCCTGGTGCAGAGGTGACCATGGCCAACGCGGCGATGGTCACCCCGGCAACGGCGTCAACGACCGCGGAGATGGAATTCGCACCGGACGAATCGATGTGGAAGCGCGCCGAGCAGCTTCCCTGCCGGCTGTCGGTGGAGTTGAAAGTGCCCGTATTCACGGTGCGGGACCTGTTCCGCCTGAGCGCGGGTTCGGTGATCGAGACCGATTGGGCGCAGAGCACCGACGTGCCGCTGTTCGTCAACAAGGAACTGATCGGCTGGGCCGAATTCGAAGTGCTGGGCGAAGGGCTGGCGGTGCGCGTGACGGAGTTCGCGTGATGAGTGCGACGACGAGGGCAGAAGTCGCGCGCTCCGCGAGCGGCGACGCGTTCGGGCGTTTCCTGGCCGAACTCGGGCGCGCGTTCCGCAAAACGCCGCTCGCGCGGCTGAGGATCCGGCGAACGAGGCGGCTGCGCCTGCGCGAGACGCTTTCGCTCGGCGAGCGGCGCCTGGTGGCGATTGTCGAATGCGACGAACGGGAATTTCTCGTCGGCGCGACGGGGCAAACGATTTCGCTATTGGCCCGGCTGGGCGATGCTGCGGCCGCCCCGAGCAATGCTTCTTTTGAAGAAGAGCCGGCGCTCACTCGCGCGGCGCAGGCAGGATCCTGATGCGGCGGAAGCTTTCGATGCTGGCCGCCACGCTCGCGGGCGTCGCGGCGATGCCCGCACGGGCCGCGGCCCAGGCGCCGGGCGCGCCGGGCCTGATCCACATCGATCGCGGAGTTTCGGTGCCGTGGACCGTGCTGCTGGTGCTCACGGTTCTCACGCTGTTGCCGGCGATTCTGCTGGCGATGACGCCGTTCGTGAGGATTTTGATCGTATTCAGTTTTCTGCGGCAGGCGATCGGAACCACGTCGACGCCCAGCAATCAGACCCTCGTGGGCCTGGCGCTCATCCTGACGTATTTCGTAATGGCGCCCGTGGGCGCGGTGATCCAGAAGCAGGCGCTCGTGCCGCTGGAGGACGGAAAGATCACGCCGTGGACGGCGGTCGAGCGAAGCGCGGGACCCATGAAGCAGTTCATGCTGCGGTACGCGCGGGAATCCGATCTGGGCCTGTTCGTGAACTTGGCGCATCTGCCTCGGCCGAAATCGGCGTCCGATCTGCCCATGCGAGTGGTCATGCCGGCCTATCTGCTGTCCGAGTTGAAGACCGGTTTTCAGATCGGCGCGGTGCTGTTCCTGCCGTTTCTGGTGATCGACATGGTGGTGGCGTCGGTGACGACCTCGATCGGGATGATGCAATTGCCGCCGGTCGTCATCTCGACGCCGCTGAAGATTCTGCTGTTCGTTTCGGTGAACGGGTGGGGAATGGTCGTGGGCTCGTTGATGAAAAGTTTCAACTGAGGAGGGGCGATGACGGCAGCGGCGGTTGTGCATCTGGCGCGCATGGCGCTCGAGGCTTCTTTCTGGATCTCGGCCCCGATTCTGTTGGCGGCGATGCTGATCAGTCTGGTGATCAGCATCGTGCAGGCCATGACGTCGCTGCAGGAGCCGACCGTGTCGACCGTGCCGCGGCTCGCCGCCGTGGGCGCCGTCACGTTTTTCCTGCTGCCGTGGATGCTCCAGCACATGATGAATTTCACCATCGAACTGTTCAGCAATTTCCATCCGTTCACCCGATGACGATGAAGGGGAACCGTGGCATCGGCGCTGATCCAACGCTATTTCTTTCCCGCGCTGTTCGTCGGTTTGCGCGTGGCCGGCCTGATGACGTTTGCTCCTTTCCTGGGCACTCGCGTGCTGCCGGGGCGCATGAAGGCGGGTCTGACCGTGGCGATCACCGTTCTGCTCGTTCCGAGCTTTTCGCCGCGGCCGGTCCCGTCCTCGCTCACGTCTTGGCTGGAAATCGCGATGAGCGAGGCGGCGCTCGGCATCTTGATGGGTCTTTCGGTGCAAATGGTGTTCGACGGATTTCAGCTGGCGGGACAGGTCGCCGGCGTGCAAATGGGCTTCGCGCTCGAGAACGTGTTCGATCCGACAACAAACGCCACGACGCCGGTGCTCTCCGTCTTCTACCAGACCATCGCGATGCTTATTTTCCTGAAGCTGAACGTCCACCACTGGATGTTGCTCGCCCTCGGCCAGAGTTTCCGCCTTGTGCCGGTTGGCACCGTCGTGGCGGGCATGCCTGCGGCGCGGGAAATTCTGCGCGCGGCGGAATCGATGTGGGTGATCGGAGTGGAGATCGCCGCCCCGGTGCTGGTGGCGACGATGGCGGTGGACCTCGCGCTGAGTTTTCTCAGCCGGATCGCACCTCAGGTGCCCGTGCTGCTGGTGGGCCTGTCGGTGAAGCAGATGTGCGGGTACCTGGCGATGGCGGGCGCGATCGCGATGTGGCCGGCCTACTTACAGAGCCGGTTCCTCGACGCGATTCGCGTCGCCGTGCGGATTCTGCACCTGGTGCATTGAGGCGGGCGCGAGCATGAGCGGCGAAAGAACAGAAAAAGCCACCCCGCGGCGGCGGCAGAAAGCCCGGGAGCATGGGCAGGTGACGCGGAGCCGGGACCTGGCCGGCGCCGTGGCGGTGATGGCCGTCGTGATGGTGGCCGCCTGGCAGCGAAACGAAATTCTGGAGCCGTGGGGAAGGCTCCTCAATGAAATCGTGGAGCACGCGTCTTCGGCGGGTGGATTCAGGTACGAAGTCTACGCGTGGACGGCGCAGGCGGTGGCGCGGGCGGCGCTGCCGGCGATGGCGATGGCCTGGTTCGCCGCAACGTTCGTGTCGATGGCGCAGGGCGGCGTGGTCGTGACCGGCGAGCCGCTGGCGTTCAACTGGGGCCGGCTGAATCCGGTGTCGAACGTGAAGAATTTGTTTTCACCATCGGGGCTCAGCCGAACTCTGAAATCGCTCCTTCCTTTTTCGGTCGTTCTTTATTTGGCTTTCGGCATTTTGGCCCGGGAATGGCCCGTCCTTCTGCGCAGTTCGTGGACGGAGCCGCGCGGCCTGCTAGATCTGGCGCTACGCCTGATATTCGAGATTTCCTGGAAAGCGAGTTTCGTGATGCTCGTTTGGGGTGCGGTCGACTACGCGTTCCAGTGGATCACGCACGAGAGGTCGCTGCGGATGACCAAGCAGGAAGTGAAAGACGAATCGAAGAACACCGAGGGGAATCCTGAAATTCGCGGCCGCGTGCGCCGGTTGCGTCGCGAAATGCGCCGCAAATGGCTGATGCGGGACGTCGAGCGGGCGACGGTCGTGATCACAAACCCTGACGAATACGCCGTGGCCCTCGAATATGAGCCGGGGCGGACAGCGGCGCCCGTGGTGGTGGCGAAAGGACGAAATTTGATCGCGCAGAAGATCAAGCTGTTCGCTCGCTGGAAAGAGATCCCGATCGTCGAGAACAGGCCGTTGGCGCGCGCTCTGTATAAGGCCGTGCCGGTTGGGCAAGCAATACCCGTGTCGCTGTACACGGCTGTGGCGGAGATTCTCGCGTTCCTCTACCGGACGCAGGCGCGGCTACAGGGTAAGGCGGCCGAAGCGGGAGGCAAAGCCTGATGCCGCAGGCGACGCGAAGCGCGGCGGCGGAACCGCCGAAGGGCGCGCGAAACGATTGGCTGGTGCCGATCGCCATGGTGGCACTCGTATTCGTCATGCTGGTGCCAGTCCCGGCGTTCGTGCTGGACTTGCTGCTCGCGACGAGCATGACACTGGCGGTGATCGTGCTGCTCTCGGCGCTGTCGATCCTGCGGCCAGTGCAGTTTTCGGTCTTTCCGAGCCTGCTGCTCTTCCTGACTCTGTTTCGGATCTCTCTGAATATTGCGAGCAGCCGCCGAATTCTCCTGCACGGGAATTTGGGACCGGGCGCCGCGGGCCACGTGATCGAGGCGTTTGGGCAGTTCGTCGTCGGCGGCAATTACATCGTCGGCTTCGTGATCTTCCTCGCTTTGATCGCCATTCAGTACCTCGTGATCAACCACGGCGCTGTGCGCACGGCGGAAGTCACGGCGCGTTTCACGTTGGACGCGCTACCCGGCAAGCAGATGGCCATCGACGCCGATCTGAACGCCGGGCTGATCGACGAATCCCAGGCGCGGACGCGGCGAGAACAGATCACGCACGAAGCGGAATTTTACGGCGCGATGGATGGCGCGGCCCGCTTCAGCCAGCGCGACGCCCTGGCCACGATCCTCCTGACGGCAATCAACATCGTCGCCGGGCTGCTCATCGGCGTCTTCCAGCATCACGTGCCCATACAGCAGGCGCTGCGCACCTACACGATTCTGACCGTCGGCGACGGGCTCGTGACGATGATCCCCTCCCTGCTCGTCTCGATCGCGGGCGGCATTGTGGTGACCCTGGCGAGTTCGGGCGAAGGGCTCGACCGCGCCATCGGCAATCAGCTCTTCACGCGCAAGCGCCCGTTGCAGATTGCTTCCGGGGCGATGTTGGCGCTGGGATTGGTGCCAGGGCTTCCAAAATTCTCGTTTTTCCTTCTGGGCGGTTTGGCCGGCTATCTCTCGACGAGAGCCAAGGAACCGGTTGCGGGCGAAGCCACCGCAGGCGCCGAGGCGGCGGTCAAGAAGGCCCCGACGCAGCAGGAACAAATGGAAAGCCTGCTGAAGCTGGACGAGCTGGGCCTGGAAGTGGGATACGCGCTGGTGCCGCTCGTCGATCAGGGCCGTGGCGGCCAATTGCTCGGGCGCATTCGCGCGCTGCGTCAGCATCTGGCGCAGCAGCTCGGCTTCCTCATTCCGTCAGTCCACATCACCGACCAGGCGAAGCTCCGGCCGCGCGAATACGTCATTCAGCTGCGGGGCGTGGAAACGGCGCGGTGGGAGCTGATGCAGGACATGCTCCTGGCCATCAGCTCCGATGCGTCGGCCGTGCCGCTCTCGGGAATCGATACGCGAGAGCCGGCCTTCGGCGCGGCGGCGAAATGGATCGCCCCCCAGTTGCAGGAACAAGCGCTCGCGGCGGGCTACGCCGTGGTCGACCATACCTCGATCATCGCCACCCACATCTCCGAAGTGGTGCGCAGCCACGCGCAGGAATTGCTGACGCGCGAGGAAACCAAGCGGCTGCTCGACGCGCTGTCGGCGTCGCAGCCGAAGCTGGCCGAGGAGCTGGTTCCGAAGTTGATGTCGCTGGGTGAGGTGCAGAAAGTCCTGCAGCAGTTGCTGCGAGAGCAGGTATCGATCCGCGATCTGCCGCGGATTCTCGAAACCCTCGTCGACAACGCGCCGATGACCAAGAGCACGGTGCATCTGGTGGAAGCCTGCCGGCAGGCGCTCGGGCGCTCGCTCGTGCAAAGACTGGTCGGCGAAGACGGCAAGCTGCGCGTTCTCGCGCTCGATCCCGTGTTCGAGGACGAAGTGGCGCGGGCGTTCGATCCCACCGCAGCGGGCCGCGAGGCGTCGATTCAGCCCACGCTGATCGAGCGGGTGCTCGGCGGCCTGAAGAAGCTGGTGGGCGACCGG
>JAGWOX010000127.1 GCA_028877145.1 Acidobacteriota bacterium
CAGCCAAGAGTGGCTGCGCTACTGGTGGGCGCGACCTTCGCGCGAGGCAAAAAACACGGGAGAGGGCGGCGGGGTTCCAGCGCCGAAAATCTACAGGCGCGCTTACGGCACCTGGGGCGCCTACAAGCCTTGACCAGACTTTACTTGTGAGTTGGGGCGGCTTGCTGTGGCGGCTCGGTCAATTTGTGATAGCCGGCGGCGAGATCGAAGAGCGATTCCGGCGGCGTTTTCAGTTGGATGTCGCTCAGCGAAATGCTCTGCTTCGATGCGGCATCCTGCGACTTCACGATGAAACCGTCGAGATATTTCGCTTCCGCCACCCAAATCCAGCCCGACTGCGTTTTCCCGCGGCTCGTCACATCGACCTTGTACTTTTCACACGGGTAGGAGCCGACCGTTTCGGGGCCCAGGTCCTGCTTGGTCACCTTGGCGCCGGGATCGCGCAGCGCGCTGAGCAGATCGTTGCGTTCGTCGATCGGCCCCTCGATGTAGTGATTGCCCGGCATCAGGGTCCATGACACGCCCTTGTCGTACCGCACGATCACCGAAGCTGTGACGCCGCGCCCCATGGCCATGTCGGTGCGCAAAGCGTCGCGCCCGGCGTACATCTTGCCGTGGTAGCTGACCGACAGGTCGCCAGCGGGAGCTGTCTGTGGACGCTGCTGAATGTGATGGAATTGGGCTGTCTTGGTGACGATCGTCACGTCGGCGGAGAACGGATGGTTGCTGAACGCGGAGACACGATGCGTGGCGGGCGGCGTCTCCGTCGTCGCGGGAGCGGGGGCAGTGACGGCCGGCTTCGCCGCGGCGGCCTCCTTCGCGGCGTGCCTTCCTCGACCAAACCAGAGGGCGCCCATCGCCACCAGTTCCGCGCAAACGGCGATCAGCACTACCTTCTTCTTGATGTCCACTCGTCCTCCTGCTGGCTACCGGTGCGGGGCCGGCAAATCCATTTTCTCGTAACCGGCCGGCAGATCGAAAAGCGAAGCCGACGGCTCGCCCGGCTGAATGTTATGATATTCATTCGTCGCGCCGGTTTTCTCGTCCTCCGCGCGCACGATGAATCCCTTCACGGTCCCGGTCGAAGCCACCCAGACGAACCCGCTGCCGTTCTGGCCTTGATCGGTCCAATGGACGCGATATTTTTCGCAAGAGTACGAACCGACTTTCACCGCGCCAAGATCGCGAAGCTCGTATTTCACGCCGCTATTGTGCAGAGTGGCCATCATGCCGGCGCGCGGCGTGATCGGCATTTCCATGTACCGCTGCTCGCCGGGCATGAGCATCCAAACGACTTTCTTGTCGAAACGCACGATCGTTGAAGTATCCATCCCCGGTTCCATTTCCAGGTCCATTCGCATGGCCTGGTTGCCGGCATACATTCTTCCATGGAGCGTTTGGCCATTCTGCCTGGCGCTGGTCACCACCATGTCCGCGGTGAACGGCTTGCGCACGAAAACTTTTTCCGGAGCAACACTCCGCCCCGCTTGCGCTCCGGTTAGCGTCCCCGGCCGGTTCGTTGCCGCCCAGGCGGAGGCGCTCATCGCCACCATCGCCGCGCACGAAACCGCTGACAGCCATCCCATCTTGCTCATGGTTTCGCCCCCTTCAAAGCAATGGCATGATGCCATGCCCCGTTTGATGCCGAATCCATGCAGGCGCGCAAATGCCAACGGCAAACCCCGCTTGGAGAATCTGATAGGAAAAGCGCGCCGTCGAGCGTTGTCCGCCGCGTCACTCTTCGTCATCATCACGATTATCGTCAGTCTAACCGGAAGGCGCAGCGGCGCAAAGCCGATCTTTCCCGCGTTCCGTGCAAGGCACAACGGCCACCGATTCCGCGCGAGGGCTTACGCCTCTTTCCACGCTGTCCGGCTGAGGTAAACCCTGTAGATGACCACCCCGCAAATCCCCGCCGTGGCCGTCAGCGCCCAGCCCGCCAGCCAACGCTCGAGGCAAAATTCGCCCACCGCGAACATCGCGGCGTAGACCAGCGCGCAGCCGATAAGCCATGCGCCGAGATTGCGTCCGACGTCGCGCGTTTCAGGGACATCCGGCGCGAGGCGTGCAATTGGCTGCCAGCCGCGCGCGTCGGGACGCGCCATGCGGTAAAAACTCACGAGTTTCTCCTGAGGCTCGGGCCTGGTGACCAGTGTTACGGCGATCCAGACGAGCGTGGTCACCACGGTCGTTGTGATCGTCGTCTTCGCGAATACCACGGGATCGCTGCCGTGAAAGGGCGCGCCCCAGTGCACCGCGGCCCACACGGCGAGCGCCGTGCACATCGCCGAAATCTCGCTCCAGGCGTTCACCCGCCACCAATACCAACGCAGCAGGTAGACGCCGCCCGTTCCTGCGCCGATCTCGAGCACCGCTTCCCATCCGGTCTGAATCGACGTCAGCTCCCACGACATCCACGCCGCCGCGACAACCAGCAGCGGCACCATCACGCGGCGTGAGACGTTGACGTAATGTTGCTCGCTCGCATTCGGGCGCAGGAAACGCTTGTAGAAATCGACCATCAGGTACGAGCTGCCCCAATTGAGCTGCGTCGCCAAGGTCGACATGAAAGCGGCCAGGAATCCGGCGACAAGCAATCCGCGCCAGGCCGCCGGCAGATGCTGGGTGGCGACGAGCATGTAGCCCGCCTCGGGATGCTCCAGATGCGGATAGAGCACGACCACGGCCAGCGCCGCAATCACCCAAGGCCAGGTGCGAATCACGTAGTTCGCGAAATTGAACCAGAGGACGGAAAGCACGCCATGACGTTCGTCGCGGGCGCTGAAGATGCGCTGCGCCACGTATCCACCGCCGCCCGGCTCCGAGCCCGGATACCAGAAGGCCCACCATTGCAGGCCGAGATACACGCAAAAGGTGAGCGCGGGCAACGTCCACATCGCCTCGGTCGTCCAACCGGCGGAAAAATTGGGGAAAAAGTGGGTGACCGATGTGCCGGAGAGACGCGCGAGCATTGCCGACGTGCCGCCAGTGGCCTCGACCGCGTAGTAGCCGACCGCGATCACCACGCCCATTTTCAATATGAACTGGAAAAGATCGGTCCACAGCACGCCCCACAACCCGCCGAGCGAAACGTAAATGCCGGTGAACGGAATCAGGAACAGGAGGCACAGCGCGAGCGCCTTGCCGGAGCTGATGCCGAGCGCGATGCTCAGCACGAGCGTCATCGCTTTCGTCACCCAGCCCAGGATGATGACGTTCATCAGCAGGCCGAGATAGATCGCGCGAAAGCCCCGTAGAAACGCGGCGGGGCGGCCCGAATAGCGGACTTCGGTGAATTGCACGTCCGTGATCAGGCCAGAGCGCCGCCAAAGCCGCGCGAAGAGGAACACGGTGAGCATCCCTGACGGCAGGAAACTCCACCAGAGCCAGTTGCCCGCGATGCCGTAGTGATAGACGAGGCCGGTGACAACGAGCGGGGTATCGGCGGCAAACGTGGTCGCCACCATCGAAGTTCCCGCCAGCCACCAACTCGTTTCGCGGCCGGAGACAAAATAATCGGCGGTGCTCGCCGCCGACCGGCGCCGGAAATACAATCCGACAATGAGCGTCGCTACCAGGTATCCGGCAACCCAGAGCAAGTCGTAAGGTTTGAGAGTCATTTGTTCGCCCGGTCAGTATGGTACGTGCGCCGTGCCCTCGCTTTCGCGACTCTAAATCTCCCGCGGTCGTGCCTCTCCTCACCGCTTTCGGGATGCTTCGCTACGCTCAGCATGACAGGGACTTCTACGCCTCAGGCCTCCTGTAGCGACCGGCTTCAGCCCGGCACCCGGCCTCGCTCGGCGCCTTAGTCTGTGGAAACACGGCATCGCTGTCAATCAAAAGCGCGGCGGCGTTAGCCTTTCGCCATGGCGCGCGGCCCTTTTCAGCGCGCCAGGACGGATTCTGTTATCGTTGAAAAGGAGCGAATCCGCCGCCTTCGCGGCCCAAGAGGACCCGTGGTCGAGCTAATCCGTCACCTGATCGAAACCATCTACAACGTTCGCGGCATTATCGAATGGGGCGGGATTGTGCTCGTGTGCGGAATCATATTCGTCGAGACGGGGTTGTTTGCCGGATTTTTCCTGCCGGGCGATTCGTTGCTCGTTACGGCCGGGATTTTCGCCGCTGCCGGCCATCTGAAGCTGGCGTGGCTGGTGACGCTGGTGCCTCTATGCGCGGTGGCCGGCGACCAGCTCGGCTATCTCATCGGCTGGAAAGCGGGGCAGGCGCTCTACAGCCGGCCCGATTCGCGATTCTTCAAGCAGCGTCATCTGCGCGATGCGCACGAGTTCTACGAACGCCACGGCGGCAAGGCCATCATCCTGGCGCGTTTCATTCCCATCGCGCGCACGTTCTGCCCGGCGGTGGCCGGGGCGGCGCGGATGTCGTATCGGCGTTTTTTCGCGTACGACGTGTGCGGCGGCGTGTTGTGGGTAATGACCACGGTGCTGGGCGGATATTTCCTCGGCTCGGTGATTCCGAACGTCGAGCACGAGATTCACTGGGTAATCCTGGTGGTGGTCGTCGTTTCGCTGATTCCACCCGCCATACATCTCCTCCGGCAGCGCAGAGCCAAACCTGCCGGGGCTGTTCCTAACGCACAGCCTGAGGAATAAGCTTCCCCAGCCCATGCACGGCCCTTCGCCGAGGGCGTGCAGTTACCCGAATTCCCTGCGACTCCCGATTGGAATGATTGCTTCGCCATTCGGTCTTAGGCGTGAAGGATTGCCTTTATCTGAGAGCGAGATTACTGGGGGGACACGCCCCAGGCGCAAGTCCGGCGCCTGGGGCACCCGACGGAACCCGTACATGATCCGGTTCTGACGATGCGGAACGCTCTGTCTTCGTGAAAGTTGCGGGGCGGTGTCGGCTAGTAACACGCTGTGTGCACGTGGATGCAATTATAGGGGCGATGCCGCGTGCATCCGCACACGGGTACCATCTGCCCAATTGTGGTTTGTCGGATTTTCGGGTTTATTTCAGGAAGAGGGCTTCGCGGAGGTGGTCGCGGCCGACATAGGTGCGGGAAGAGCGAAACCCAGCGAACAGGGCGAGGATTTCGCGATTCTGGAACACTCGGCGAATCGTCTGCGGATGCCGTGCCGGCACCAGGTCCACCGTTTCCGTGTCGCGCACGCGATACAGCACCGATTCGACCTCGGCCGAATCGTGGAATGCGGCCAGCAGCACGCCTCCCCGCGCCAGCAGTTCGTACATCCGCGCCACGAGCGGCCCCAGCATTTCCGTTTCCAGGAAATCGAAGGCATCCCAGGCGAGGATGCCGTGGAAAGACTCGGGCTCAAATTTGAGGTTTGTCGCCAGAAACCTCTCGGCCAGTGCCGTCGGATCGGGCGGCTCCTCCGAGGGATTCTTGCGCCGCTCGCTTTCGACCTCGGCATCGAATTCGGCCCGCGAGCGCACCATGTCGGCGATGGAGATGTTGAACCCGCGGTCGATAAAAAACGAGATCGTCGACTGCGCCGCCGGCCCGAGGTCGAGCAGACGGGGCTCGGCCGCCTCCGGCATGAGCCAGAGGAAATCCTTCAGGCCGTTCGAGCGGCGCTGGCTGGTCGTCGTCGCGACACGCGGCGGCTCGACAAGTCCAGCCTTCCGCTCCTCCGGCGGACGCAGTTTGCCCAATACTCCCATGCGCTAACTTACGTTCGGTCTTGGGGTCGGCGCCGCAGTCACCGGCGCTCCCGCGCTCGCCGCGGGCCGCGTCGCGGCGTGCGCGCGTGCCTCACCCGCGCCCGCATCGATGCGACCGGCAACGTGCGCTCCCTCTTCAACCACGAGCCGCTCGGCGGCGACGTCGCCTTCGAGCTTCCCGGTTGTGGCGATGCGCACACGCTCGCGCGCGGCCAGGTTCCCGCGCACGGTGCCTTCGAGGACCACTTCACGTGCCTGCACGTCGCCGTTCACACGGCCTTTCGGCCCGATCACCACCACTGCGCCGGGCAGGCTGATCTTGCCTTCGATCTCGCCATCCACGCGCAAATCCTCGGTGCCCTGCACTTCTCCCTTGATTTTCAGTCCCTCGGAAATAGAGCTCATAGGGATGCTCGATGCCTCGCTAGGGGATCAGACGGGAACGAGAGAGCGGAAGGTAGCGGGGTGGGCATGTGCGGAACGACGATCGTGCGCTGCCCCTTCCTCAAAGACGCCTCCCGTCCCGGCCTGCCTGCAATCGCCCGTGGGCCCGCGGCCCGACGGATCGGCGCAGGATTCGAAATGACTATAGTACAGGGTACTGGTATGGGCAAACGGCGTCTTCAGAAAAGTTGGGGAGCGAAATCCGTGTAGAGACGGGCTTTAGCCCGGCAGGTTGGGCTCGCCTTACGAAGTGCCGCCCTCACGACGTGTCGGGTTAAATTCCGGGCGGCTCTACACAACCTTCGAACCTGGTGAGGCGGGTTTGAAACGCGCCCCTACGGTCCTGATTCCGGCCCGACGTCCCCGGTTTGCTGCTGCATTTTGGCGTGGACGGACGACGTGTGCAATTCCCAGAAGGCGACGCAGAGCGCGGCTGTTTCGCGGGCGAAGGTTTTCATGCCCTCGCGCGTTTCCCACCAACTGCCGGGACGAAAGTCGACATCGCTTGCGGGGGTTACGCGCACCTCGATCGACGGCGGGAACACATGCTGGAAGATGTACCTGGCACGGCGGGTGTGGAAATTCGACGTGACGACGATCACCTTCTTCCAGTGTTCGGAGCGGCAGAGTTGCAGGAGATCGCGCGATTCCTCGAGCGTGTACAGCGCCCGCTGGCGCAGGGGGACGATCGACTTCGCCGGCACGCCGTCGCTCTCGAGGTCGCGCGTCTCGAGATCGGCCTCGGAAAGATACGGCCGGATTTCCGAGCCGCTCGCCACCACGACCGGCGCCCAGCCAGCCTTGTAAAGTTGCGCGGCGCGAGCGGCTCGGTCGCCATTGAGGTCGTCGCCGCTCAGCACGATGATCGCATTGGAGGGCTGGAGCGCGTCGCTCACCACCAGCCATTCGCCCGCCATCCGCATCAGAACGAACCGCGAAAAAAACAGCGCCAGCGCCACGATCGCCAGAAAGACGAGCCCGGCCAGGCGGACGATCAGCCCGCCGCGCTCGCCGGCCCGAGTCCTCATAGGGAGTCGAGGCCCCGCAGCTGCTCAGCGGCCTGTTCCGGCAGCAGCGCATTGAAATACGTCTCCTTGATGCCGTACGACTTGCTGTTGATCGCGTTGATGGGGAGGATTTCGATGTGCCAGTGGTACTCGTCGGCGAGCGTGCGCCAGTGGCCGCTCAGCTCGCCCTTGGTTTGCCGTTCGTTCGGGGAGGTGTGAATCACCATATGGTAGGCGGGAGCGACCCGCACGAGGCGCCGCAGGACGCGGCCGAGCAACGCGGCCAGATCGCGGCGGTCGGCGGTGGGATCGGGAATCTCGAAGCGGCTGTTGTGCGGCTCGCCCATGATCCAGATTTCGTAGGGGACGCGGGAGGCGTAGGGGCAGAAGGCGAGATAAGGTCCTTGCTCGTCCACCAGGCGCTTGCCCTGCCGGCGTTCCTGCCGGGCGATGTCGCAGAATACGCAGCGCTCCCGCTCGGTGAGCCAGTCCCGCGACGCCCGCAATTCGTAGAGCACGCGGCGCGGCACGAACGTCGTCGCGACGACCTGCGAATGCGAGTGCGGCCATTCCTCGCCGGCCATCGAGCCGGAATTCTTGAAGACGGTGACGTATTTGAAGCGGTCGTCGCGCTTCAGATCGCCGATGCGCATCGCGAAGGCGATGAGGACGCGCTCGATCTCCTCGTCGCTCATCGCGGCGAGCGTGCGCGAATGCTCCGGCGTTTCGATGATCACTTCGTGCGCGCCGACCAGGTTCATCCGGTCGTACATGCCCTCGGCCGTGCGGGCGGGGTCGCCTTCGATGCGATAGAGCGGATCGAGATGGGGAATCACGCGCACCTGCCATGGCCCATTTGCAGGCAACGCAAGCAGCGTCTTTCCGGCTTCGCGGTGGCCGGGACACAGCGGGCAGTCGTCAGCCGCGACGACCGGCTTCTCTGCCTTGCCCACA
This sequence comes from Acidobacteriota bacterium, assembly GCA_028877145.1. Classification (GTDB taxonomy): domain Bacteria; phylum Acidobacteriota; class Terriglobia; order Acidiferrales; family UBA7541; genus JAKASX01. The sequence continues at coordinate 8,055 of JAGWOX010000127.1, forward strand.
ACTACCCAGCTTCGCGTGATCGGGTCTTTGCGCAGTTCCATGGTTCAGTTTGCCGTGGCACAAATCGTGCCTCGCGGTACCGGCTTCGCGCCTGATCGGCAAAATCCCCAGGATTAAAACCGAAGCCAGGGCACCCGGTGCCGCGGATTGAAATTCGCGGCAGTGCCACCGGCGCATCCGGGCTTTGAGCCGGTTGCCCCGCGCCCCATGTTATTCTGAAACGGAATGGAAGAAAACGACCAGAAATACATGCAGCGTGCGCTCGACGAGGCACGGGAGGCCGAGCGCGCGGGCGAAGTGCCGGTCGGCGCCGTCGTCACGCTCGACGGCCGGGAGATTGCGAGCGGGTCGAATCGCACGCTTCGGGATTGCGATCCCACGGCCCACGCCGAGATTGTGGCCTTGCGCGCAGCCGCTCGCGCCGTTGGCAACCACCGCATTCTTGGCGCCACGCTCTATGTCACCATCGAACCGTGCGCCATGTGCGCGGGGGCCATCGTGCAGGCGCGGCTGGCGCGGCTGGTTTACGGCGCCGATGATCCCAAGGGCGGCGCGGTGCGCACTGTGTTCGCAGTTCTCAACGATCCTCGCTTGAACCACAGCATGGAGATTACGAGCGGTGTGCGCGCTGAAGAATGCGCGGCGCTGCTGCAAACTTTTTTTGCCAGCCGGAGGGCATGATCACAAATGGCGGTGGAAGAAGCCGTTCAGGCCGTGGCCCGGTTTTGATCCCCAGGTCCAATAGAGGCCGAGATAGGCGTAATTTTCCGGTTGGCCGGAAACGCTATGTCCGTAGGCAAAGAGGAGCTGAAATCCGGGGTTCCGGAAATAGTAGTAGCCACCGCCGTCGATCATCGTCGAAGCCTGCGTTTGCGGGCCGTCGGCGCCGTGGGAATAGACCTCGGCGCCGAGCGTCCATTTCTTGCCGATGTCGCGCTGCAGCAGCCAACCGCCGAACGGCGAGGCTTCGTTCTCGCTCTGGTTCGTGACGACCTGAAATCCGCCACCGCCGTAGGTGGTCCAATGGCCCCAATCCTTCTGGAGCCAGACGGGCAACCGATACCACGTTGCTCCGACGCCCAGGCCGCGATCGGCGCTGCCAGTGGGCGCCTCAATCATGGTGAACGTGCCGATCATCGGCCGCCACTTCGTTTCCTTGACGAAGCGGTACTTCACGCCGATTTCCATATCCGTGAGACCGAAGGCGTCCGACCCAAGGCTTGCCGGCGCATAGGCCGGTGCATTGCTCGGGAAGACGGCGCCCATCGGCAGAATCACGTGGATCTGCAAGTTCGGCACCGCGCCCCAGTTGAATTCCACGGCCGGCCCCGTCGTGCCGTACCCCAGCGGCGTTCCGCTCATTCCGCTGAAGACGTAAAACTCGTAGTGCCGAAACTCCACCGGTTCCGGATCATCGGTCTGGAACGGCGGCCCGGCGAATGCCGGCTTGGCCATCCCTGTGACGATCAGCACGGCGAGCGACAATAGCAGCGATCGTTTCATTCTTAAAAAGCTCCCCCAGGCGGTTTTTGGCTACCGGCCTCTCACCGGACCCAATTCCCGCAGGTCGTCTGCTAGACGTAGTCGAATAGCGTCATGAAACCAAAGTCCATGTGAAGCTGCTGGTGGCAGTGGAAGAGAGTCAAGCCGGGATCGTCGGCGACGAAGTCGAAATCGCATTGCTGGTAGCCGCCGACCATGACCACGTCTTTCATGACACCGGCAGTCGGAGTTCCCGCAAGATTGGTTAACTCGAAAATGTGACGGTGCAGATGGACAGGATGAATATCGTCGCTCGCGTTGCGCATGCGCACGCGGTAGCGCTTGCCTTGCTGGAGATGGAACGTAGCCGGGGCGATTTTTCCAAACATGTCCTTGGCCGGGAACGCAGCGCCATTAATCGTCCAGCGATTGAAACCCGCCTCCCCAGCGTTGTCCTTGGCGAAGGTCATATCGAACGTGTCATCGGGCGCGGGCGCTGTTGCGCCGGGCTTCGCAAAATGCGCATAGCTCCAGCGAAACGGTGGGGGAGTGACCCACGAAGGTTTGCCGGAGCGGCCGGCGTACTCGACGACGATGCCCATGCCGTGATGGCGGTCATCGTCGGCGAGATCGCCCAAAATCCACACGCCGGGATGATTCATCTCCACAATCGCCGAGATGCGCTCGGCCGTGCCGAGCCAGAGCACCGGAACGCTAGCGGGATTGGGAACGGGATTGCCGTCGAGGGCGACCACTTCGAAGGAATGGCCCGGCAGCGCGAGGCTGCGAATTTCGGTCGCGCTCGCGTTCAGAATATGAAAGAGGACGCGCTCGCCCTCTCCGACGCGAACGGGTTCGCCATAGCCGAGCATTTTTCCGTTAATCGTGAAGTAGGTGTAGCCGGCTTCGTAGCCGTGAAGCATGCCCCTGGAGAGAGACGCTTTCATGGCCGCCTCGCCTGTCTCCCTGAGGGATCGATCTTCAGCGGAGGGCGAGAGGAAATCCTGGGTGATGTCGCCGCCGTGGCTGAGGGCAGGCTCGAATTCCTTCAATGTAAGGAAAACCTCGCGATCGTAGCGGCCGAGCTCGTTTTTCGGCTCAATGTACACGGGGCCGGACTGGCCGGTGTAGGTGCCGGCAAAGAGATTTGCGCCGGCGCGATTGTGGCTATGGTAGAAACGGAACCCGGCAGGATTGGGCGTGAACGTGATGCGGCGTTTGCCGTGCGCCGGAACGTACGGCGTGCCTTCCTCGGCGGCGCCGTCCACGTCCGTGGGGATTTTCTGTCCGTGCCAATGGAGCTGCTCGGGCGTGTCGGTATCGTTGTAGATATCCACGGTCACCTGACGGCCTTCCTGAAAGCGGATGAGCGGCCCGGGAAACTGCCCGTTGTAAGTGATTGTCGAGAGGATGACGTTCGGGGCGATTTCGATCGGAGATGCCGCGATGCGAATTGTGTAGTCGGCGGGACCGGATTCGTTCCGGCGTGTGGGAGAACCAGGCTGGGGAGCTTCCACGATTTCGGCGACCGCCCGGCCTGACGGAAGCAACAAAGCTCCCGCCGTCAGACCCGCGCTCTTCAGAAATCGCCGCCTGGAACCCCTGAATTTCCCCACCGAAAATCTCCTTACGCGCTCTTTGGAATCCCCGAATCGGCAAGGTCCGCGCGGAAGCTAAGAATGAGAAGAACGCGCCACAGCAGCAGAGCTCGTTTCCCCTTCAAAAAGCTCC
>JAGWOX010000128.1 GCA_028877145.1 Acidobacteriota bacterium
AGCCTCTGGCTCGGCATACGGACGCGCAAGGAATTCGAACAGGCCGTCCAACTCGATCCCAAGAACGTGCCGGCGCGACGCGACCTCACCGAGTTCTACACCAACGCGCCGTGGATCGTCGGCGGCAGCAAGAAGAAGGCCCAGGACCAGATCGCGGCGATCAACGAGATCGACCCGGTGCAGGGCACGCTGGCGCAGGCGGAATACGATAAGCAGACCGGCAATACGGACGGCGCGGACGCGGAATACCAGAAGTTGCTCGCGGGGGATCCCACCCGCCCCGAAGAGTATTACGAGATTGCCGACTTTTACTCCGGCCGCCACAACGCCGTCGACTTGCAGAAGGCCATCGATGGAGTGATGCGCATTGCTCCGAACGATCCGCGGCTCGGCTATTATAAGGGCGTGGTTCTGGTCATCCAGAATCAGCAGTTATCCGAAGCCGAAAGCTACCTGAAGGCCTACCTCGCCACCACGATCAGTCGCAGCAACTATCCCTCGCATGCGGACGCGCGCACCTGGCTGGGACATGTCTACGAGCAGCAAGGGCGCCGCCTTGAAGCGGCCGAGCAGTACCGGGCGGCGCTGGAAATTGACCCCAATTCGGGCTTCGCGAAACAAAGCCTGCGACGCCTGGAAAAGCAAGTAAACTGAGCGCGGGGAGCCGCTCGGTCGAACGTCCATGTTCCAACGCGAAACCTTTCGGGTGGCCTTTGACGCCCTGCGAGCCAACAAATTGCGGGCGTTCCTGACGATGCTGGGCGTGGTGATCGGCAGCGCCTGCATCGTGCTGGTGATCACCGTATCGCTCACCGGCAGCCACTACATCATCGGGCAAATCGAGGGCGTGGGCGCGAATCTGGTCTACGGGAATCTGGTGACCAGCGGCGTACAGACAGCGGCTCTCTCCGACCAGATCACTTTGGCCGACCTCGAGGCCATCAAGGAGGCGATTCCGCAGGTGGTGGAGATCGCCGGCTATCACGAGTTGTCGATGACGGCGGTCCTGAACAGCGTGGCGCGCACGGTAAACGTGATCGGCGTCACCGAGCCCTACCTGCGCGTGCGCAACCTGGTAATCCTGAGGGGCCGCTGGCTCGACTACGACGACATGCAGATGCGGTCGAAAGTCTGCCTGGTCACCGAGCATTTGGCCAAGCTGGCGTATCCGGACCAGGACCCGATCGGCCAGCCGCTGCGGCTTGGGGAATTGAATTTCACGATCATCGGTGTGTTTCGCGAGCAGGTATCGACGTTCGGCCAGTCGGAGATCCTGCAGGATTCAGCCCTCGTGCCGTTCCAGCTGATCTCGTCGTTCACCGGCAGGAACATCGTCAACACGTTCTATGCGACCACCGACAATCCGCAGGACGTGCCGATGGTGACGCGTGAAATCGGCAACGTGCTGCGAAGCCGCCACCGTTCCGGCGCCGATTACCAGGTGCAGAATCTGGCCGCGATACTGGCGGCGGTGCGCAATATCGCGAGCGCGCTGACGGTAGTGCTGCTGGTGATCGCCGGCATCGCGCTGGTGATCAGCGGCGTGGGTATCATGAACATCATGCTGGTGACGGTCACCGAGCGCACTCGCGAGATCGGCATTCGCAAGGCGGTGGGCGCGCGGCGGCGTGAGATCATGGATCAGTTCCTGCTGGAAGCCTTGATCATCAGCGGAACAGGCGCCGCGCTCGGAACGATCATCGCCGTCTCCCTGGCGATGGTCACGCGCACGCTCCTGCCGCCCCAATTTTCCGTGCCGGTGCCGTGGTTTTCGGTGGTGCTGGCGATCGGCGTGTCCTGCATGACGGGCCTGATTTTCGGCTACCTGCCGGCCAACAAGGCGGCTAAACTCCAACCGACGGAATCACTGCACTATGAGTAAGCGAAACGTTTTGGCTGTGGCAGTGCTGGTTCTGGCAGGCGCGGCGGCCGCCGTGGCCGCGCCGCCCAATCCGCTCACGCTCAAGGAAGCCATCGAGATGGCGCTGCAGAATAGCGGCTCGATGGCCGTGGCGCGCATTCGCGCCCAGGTTGCCCAGCAGCAGACGCGCGTCAATCGCTCCGTGTTCAGTCCGAACCTGTTCACCGGCACGGGCGCGGCCTACACGTACGGCTTTCCCTCGACCCCCGGCGGGCAGGCGCCGAGCGTGTTCAATCTCTCCTACACGCAAACGATCTTCAACCCGCCCGCCAAGGGTGCGGTGAAGGCGGCCCAGGCGCGCACCGAGGAGCAGCGCGTCGCGATCAATGCCACGCGGGACGATGTGATCGTCCGCGTCACCTCCGCCTTTCTCGAACTCGACGAGGTGCGTCATTCCCTCGACTTGCTGCGTCAGGAACGTGTAAGCGCGCAAAAGGTGCTCGACATCACCAATGACCGCGTCAAAGCCGGTCTCGAACTCCCCATCGACGCAACCGAGGCCGAATTGACGCGCGCGAAGATCGAGGAGCAGATCATTTCCCTCGAAGGGCGCGAGGAAGTGCTCGGAGACGACCTGCGAACGATGACGGGATTGCCCGATAACATGCCCATCGTACTCGCACCGGTCAAGTTGCCGCCCGAAACGGATCTGCCCGCCGCTCAATTGCTCACGCTTGCAATCGCCAACAGTCCCGACCTTCGTCAGGCCGAAATGGAGCGGCAGGCGCGGCTCGACGAGCTGAAAGGGCAGCGCGGTGGTTATTGGCCCGCCGTGGACCTGGTGGGGCAGTACATGGTGTTGAGCAAAATCAACAATTACGATCAATACTTCCGCACCTTCCAGCGCAACAACCTGAACGTCGGCGTCCAGGTGCAGATCCCGATTTTCCGTTCGCGCACGACGGCGGCCATCGCGCTGGCCAGCAGCCAGTATCAGGAAGCCGAACTCGAACTGGGCAACCAGCGCCGCGCCCTCGAAATCCAAGTTCGACAGGAGGCGCGGCAAAGCCGGGAGCAGGACGCCGCGCGCGAAGTGGCCCGCCTGGAACTCAAGCTGGCGCAGGAAAAGCTGGCGATCGCGCAGTCGCAGTTCAACCAGGGAAAGGCGACCTTGGCCACGGTCGAACAGGACCGCCTTGACGAAAGCGAGAAGTGGCTCAATTACTTGCAGGTAAATTTCAACGGGCAGAAGGCCCAGTTGCAATTGATGCGGACCACGGGCCAACTAGCGGACTTGATGCGCTGAACGCGGACGAATGGTCCAAAATCCGCCCGGAACATGCGTTGGAAGGAACGAAGAAGGGAAATGCGCCTTTTCCGCGGTTCGCAGAATCGAGTAGAATACAGGACTTCGGCTAGGGTCCAGCCAGTTTCTCCGTCTGGGGGAGGGAAGAGGGAATATGTCGTCTGTCATGAAGACACTACTGCTGAATCCGCCGAGCTTTGAGAATTTTGACGGGGGCGCCAGTTCGCGCTGGCCCGCCACGCGAGAAATCGCCTCTTTCTGGTATCCCGTCTGGCTCACCTACCCCGCCGGCATGCTGCCCGGCAGCCGTCTGCTCGATGCTCCTCCCCATGGAATCTCCGCCCAGGAAACCATCCGGATCTCGCGCGATTACGACTTCGTCGTCGTGTTCACCTCAACGGTGGGCTTTGAAAGCGATGTGAAGTTCGCCCGGGCGATGAAGGAGGGCCGGCCGGATCTGAAGATTGCCTTTGTCGGGCCGCACGTACAGGTGCAGCCGGCGCAGAGCCTTCTGGCGAGTTCCGATATCGATTTTGTGGTGCGCGGCGAATTCGATTACGCCGTGTTCGATTTTGCCAAGGGCAAGCCCCTGGCCGAGATTCCCAACGTCAGCTTCCGCGATTCCGACGGCCGCATCGTTCACAATCCGCAACGGCCGCTGCTGCATGAGGAATTGAACGATCTGCCGTTCGCCGTCGAGACCTACAAGCGCGATCTGACGGTAGAGAAATACAACGTCCCGTTCCTGCTGCATCCCTTCGTGAGTTTCTACACCGCGCGCGGCTGCCCGGCCCAGTGCACGTTCTGCCTGTGGCCGCAGACGCTTTCCGGACACGCCTGGCGCACCCGTTCGAACGAGAGCGTCGCCGAGGAGTTCCGGATGGTCCCGAAACTCTTCCCGCAGGTGAAAGAAGTCTTCTTCGACGACGACACGTTCAACATCCGCAAAGATCGCGTGATCGCCCTTTCGAAACTCCTCAAGCCCGTGGGCCTGCGCTGGAGCTGCACCTCCCGCGTGCACGGCGATTACGAGGCGCTGAAGGCCATGGCCGATGGCGGCTGCCGCCTGCTGATCGTCGGGTTCGAATCCGCCGATCCGAAAATCCTCAAGAACATCAAGAAAGGCGCCACCGTCGAACAGGCCCACGCCTTCATGAAGAATTGCAAGCAACTTGGCATCGTCGTTCACGGTGACTTCATCATCGGCCTGCCCGGCGAAACGCCCGAGAGCATCAACCGCACCATCGAGTTCGCCAAGGAACTCGATTGCGAAACGATTCAGGTCTCCATGGCGCACGCCTATCCCGGCACCGAGCTTTACAACTGGGCCCGGGACCGCAATTTCCTGGCCAGTGAAGCCGCCGCCGACGCCGCCGGACACCAGTTGCCCCACCTCGAGTATCCCGGCCTGGGACGCGAAGAGATGATGGCGGCGGTGAATCGCTTCTACGACTCCTACTATTTCCGGCCCCGCGTGGTCTGGCGCATCCTCCGCAATGCGCTCTGGGATGCGAACGACCGCAAGCGGCTGTATCACGAAGCGGTGTCGTTCATGCGGCTCCGGGCCGAGCGGTGGCGCTGGGCTCGCAAGACGATCGAGTCCGGCGGACCGCCGCGCTCGACTCTGATCACCGTGCCCGAGATTCAACCCGCTTCCAGAGTCTCCGTGGAGAGTGAGTCGCAGAGCGCATGAGTCTTGCCCGCCGGGTCCGGCTGAAGACCTACGTGATGATCGTTCTGATGGTCCTGTTCGGGCCCTCAGGTGATGTATTGCTGGGCAAGGGAATGAAGGAAACGGGCGGCGTCGCTCTCACCTCGGTTTCCTCGATCTTCGACGGATTGAAGCTGGGCTTCCACAACGATCTGGTCTGGATGGGAATGCTCAGCCTGATCATCTTCTTCATCTGTTACCTTCTGGTGCTCTCCTGGGCTGACTACAGTTTCGTGAGTCCGGCCTCGGCCTCGAGCTACGCCGTCGTCACGTTCCTCGGCTGGGTCGTGCTCGGCGAACCCGTGCCCTCGGTCCGGTGGCTTGGCGTCGTCGTGATCTGCCTGGGAGTGTTCCTGGTCGGGCGCACGCCTACGCGCACGACACCGGAGACCCAATAATGCGGGTTTGGCTGCTTCTGGGCATCGTGGTGCTGGCGGGCACCGCTGGCGAGATCGCCGTCACCCGCGCCATGAAGCAGATTGGCGAGGTGCGCGAGTTCCATCCCCGCGCCCTCCTGGGCGTTCTGGGCCGCGCCATGCGCATCGGCTGGATGTGGCTTGGCCTGAGCCTGCTGGCGATGGCATTCTTTTCGCTCCTGGCGCTGCTATCGTGGGAAAATGTAAGTTACGTCGTTCCGCTGACGGCGCTCAGCTACGTCGTCGGCGCGCTGAGGGCGAAAATTGTCCTGGGTGAGAAAGTCGACCTAGTCCGCTGGGTGGGCGTTCTGCTCGTCGTGGTGGGCGTCGTTCTGGTCGCGGTGGGATGAGGACCAGATGCTCTTGTTCTTTCGATGGGCCATTCTCCTTCTTGCGCTTTCGCCGTTCGCTTTCTATCTGCTCACTCTTATCGCCGCACGCCGGTTTTTCGGCGGCCGCACCGCCGAGCCGCCCGCCGATTTCACTCCGCCCGTCAGCGTTCTGAAGCCCGTCCGCGGCCTCGACCGCAATTCCTACGAGAATTTCGCCAGTTTCTGCACCCAGAACTACCCGGAGTACGAAATCATTTTCGGCGTCTCTGAGGCGTCCGATCCCGTGGTTCCGGTGATCGAGCGCCTGATCCACGATTTCCCCGAGCGGAGAATCCGCCTGATCATCGGCGTTGAGCCGTGGGGCACGAACGACAAGGTCAACAAGCTCGTCCGCATGGTGGAGCAAGCGCGGCACGACATTCTGGTAATCAGCGATAGCGACATGCTGGTCGAGCCGCATTACCTCACTTCCGTCGCGCGCCTGTTCCGCGATCCGAAGGTCGGCGCGGTCACTTGCCCTTACCGTGGCTCGGCAGGGAAATCGTTGGGATCGCAACTGGAAGTGATCGGCAATTCCACGGAATTTCAGCCCGGCGTCCTGGTGGCGTGGCTGCTCGAAGGAGTGAAATTCGCTCTCGGCGCCACGATGGCCGTGCGGCGCAGCTGCCTCGAGGAGATCGGCGGCTTCCAGGCCGTGGCCAATTATTATTCCGACGATTTCGAGCTGGGCAACCGCGTGGCGGCGTGCGGACACCGCGTCGAATTGTGCCAGTGGCCGATCATCACCGTGTTCCCCGAGCAGACGCTGAAAGAGTGTTACCGGCACCAGTTGCGCTGGGCGCTCACCACGCGCCATTCGCGGCCGTGGGGCCATGTCGGCCTCGGGCTTACGTTCGGCCTGCCATGGACGGTGGCGGCGGCGCTCGTGGCGCCGTCGTGGCCGGTAGCCGCGGCGTATGTCGGCGCGTACCTGGTCTTCCGTTTTGCAGTGGCGTGGCAAGTGGGCGTGCGCGGGCTGGGTGACAATTTGCTGCGGCGCAGGCTGTGGGTGATTCCGTTCCGCGACGCCTTCGGGCTCTACGTCTGGCTCACCAGCTTCCTGCCGCAGCGTCTCCGCTGGCGCGGCGCGTCCTTCTACGTTCGTAAGGGACAGATGGTCGAGGTCGGCCGCAGTTGACGATTTTCGGCTCTCCGTTTAAAGTTTTTAGGGCCTGCGGCCAGCAGGCTCCTCAGCGGTTTTTCCCACCTGTTGGGAGGTCGTACAATCGGTAGTACACCAGACTCTGGATCTGGTTATCCTGGTTCGAGTCCAGGCCTCCCAGCCAATTCCTTCGAATAGTTAGAGTCCGTACGTGAGGCGACAAGGGATTGACGGTGGTGTGCGCTTCGGCGGCGCGCGCTTTCCGAGAAATAGGTTCTGCAACGGGCGGGTTTCAAGGTAGTATGCTCCCCGTTCGCGCGATATCAGGATGCCAATCGCCACCGTCATTGACGACCTTCGACTCAGGTAGGGCACTCATGTACCACGCCGGCCGCCATTTTCTTCAGATCCCTGGCCCCACGAATGTTCCGGACCGCATTCTTCGAGCCCTGGATCGTCCCGTGATCGATCACCGCAGCAAGGAATTTTCAAAGCTGACCATGGAAGCGCTCGAGGGCCTGAGCACCGTCTTTCAAACGAAGGCCCCGGTCCTGATCTATCCCGGATCGGGCAGCGGAGGGTGGGAAGCGGCAATTGTGAACACCCTGTCTCCGGGCGATCGTGTGTTGATGTGCGAGACGGGGCACTTTTCGCATCTCTGGCGAAAAGTGGTGGAGAGATTTGGCATTCAAGCGGATTATCTTCCCGGTGACTGGCGCCATGGCGCCAATCCGGCAGAAGTTGAGGCGCGGCTGAGTGCCGACGCTCAGCACATCTACAAAGCTGTCCTCGTTGTACACAACGAAACGTCCACGGGAGTGACCAGCCGCATTCCTGAGATTCGCCTGGCGATGAATCGCGCGCGGCACCCCGCGCTGCTGTTGGTGGATGCCGTGTCGTCCCTTGCGTGCATTGATTATCGTCACGATGAATGGGAAGTTGACGTCACCGTCGCCGGTTCCCAGAAAGGACTGATGCTTCCCCCTGGCCTCAGCATGAATGCGGTGTCTGAAAAGGCTCTCGAAGCTTCGAAGACCGCCAAACTCCCTCGCTCCTACTGGGATTGGGAGGAAATGCTGAAATTCAATCAGGAAGGATTCTTTCCTTTCACGCCGGCCACGAACCATCTGTTCGGCTTGCGGGAGGCCCTCGCCATGTTGCATGAAGAGGGCCTACCAAATGTTTTCCGCCGACATGAGCGTCACGGACAAGCCACCCGCGCCGCCGTGGAAGCATGGGGCCTGGAAGTGGTTTGCGAAGATCCCCGTGAATATTCCAATTGCGTGACGTCGGTGTTCATGCCGAAAGGCCATGACGCCGACCGGCTCCGGCAAGTCATTCTGGAACACTTTGACATGTCCCTTGGTTCCGGACTGTCGAAGCTGGCCGGGAAGGCATTCCGCATCGGGCACATCGGCAGTTTCAATGACCTCATGCTGGCGGGAACACTCAGCGGAGTGGAAATGGGTCTTCTCCTCGCCGGCGTTCCGCACAAGACAGGTGGTGTTGCCGCCGCCTTGAAGTGCCTCGCAGAGAGCGCAAATGGCGCTGTCGAGAACGATCCAGCGCATTAGCGTCTTCAACGTGGACCGGGTTTCAGAAAGGTGATGACATGGGAGAGAACGTGTGATCCCTGCCGATAAGACGGCAACAATACGCGCAGGGACCATCTCCGCAAGCACGACCGTCCTCATTCTCCTCTGCCTGATGTATGGCATCACTTACGTCGACCGCGTCAACGTAAGCACTGCCGCGCTGGTCTTCAAGCACGACCTCAACCTCACGAACGCGGAAGTGGGACTTGTATTTTCCGCGTTTGCCTACCCGTACGTGGCGTTCACGGCTTTTGGAGGATGGTTCAGCGATCGGTTTGGGGCGCGCCGGTCCTTGACCATCGCCGGCGTCATTTGGGGAAGCGCTACCGTTCTCACAGGCCTGACGAATTCTCTATCCACAATGCTCCTGACTCGGGGATTGCTGGGCCTTGGAGAAGGAGCCACATTTCCGATTGCCACTCGAGCGATGTGCGACTGGCTGCCAGAGCGAAAACGCGCATTCGCCCAGGGCATTACGCATTCCAGTTCGCGGTTAGGAACGGCGCTAACGCCGCCTCTGGTCGCGTCGTTGATCGCGTTCATCACCTGGCGCGGATCCTTCATCGTGCTGGGCTTGGCTAGCTTGGTCTGGGCGGTGGTCTGGGCTTCCTATTTCCGGGATAACCCGCGCGACCATCCTCGCATCACGCGCCAGGAACTGGAGTCGCTTCCCACGGGTCCATCCAGTGGAAAGGCGGAACGCGCTTCGGTGCCATGGTTTGCCCTCGCGCGCCGGATGCTGCCGGTAACGGCCGTGTACTTCTGCTACGGCTGGATGCTCTGGCTTTATTTGGCATGGGTTCCTGCCTACTTCCTTCACAGGTACCGGCTGGATCTCAAGAGCTCGGCAATCTTTTCGGCGGGAGTGTTTCTTGCGGGCGTGCTTGGGGACTCGGTCGGCGGCATCGTGAGCGATCGAATATTCGCCAGGACGGGGAACCGGATCAAAGCGCGACGAGATCTGGTGGTTGTCGGCTTTCTCTGTTCGTTGGTTTCCCTATTGCTTCTGTTTGTGGTTCATCATCCATCGGGAGGCGCAATTTGCCTGAGTTTGGCCTTCTTTTTTTCGGAGTTTACCGTGGGTCCAATGTGGGCAATTCCGATGGACATCGCTCCGCAGTTTTCGGGCTCCGCCAGTGGTCTTATGAACGTCGGCTCGCCGCTGGCGGCGATCATATCCCCGCTGATCTTCGGTGTGGTGATTGATAGGACGGGCAACTGGAACCTTCCATTTCTAGGCAGCATTGCGATCTTGCTTCTTGGAGTAGCGATGGCCTTCTGGATGAGGCCCGAAGCAAAGTTCACTTGGCAACCCGGAGAAACTAAGCTGGCACAGTGAACGGGTGGCAGACGGAATCGTGTAGATTAGTAGACGTCGAGATAACCAGGAATCATCCGGCAAAATAGAGAGGAGACGCGATGAAGTTGGTGACCTTTACAGAACGTGGCAAGCAGGCCTTCCGAGTGGGAGTTGTGATTACCGAGCAAGGGAATGATTTTGTGGTGGACCTCAGTCGCGTTGACTCTTCGTTGCCCCGGGATATGAGGGCGCTCTTGCAGGCGATGGATGGAAACTTCACGCCATTGAAAGATGTTGTGGACAAGGCGCCTCGGGAAGCACGCCTGCCCATGGCGAACGTCTCGCTTGGCCCGGTGGTTCCCGATCCCCGGAAAATCATCGGCATCGGCTTGAACTATCGCGACCACGCGAAAGAGACGAATATGCCGCTGCCCCAGACTCCTGCCGTCTTCGGGAAATTTCCCAACACCCTGATTGGAAGCGGCGAAACCATTCGGATTCCCGCGAACATTTCACACGTGGATTACGAGGCGGAATTGGCGTGCGTGATCGGGCGGCGCGCAAAATACGTCACGGTTCAGGATGCGTTGGCATACGTCGCGGGATATTCGGTGTTCAACGACGTGAGCGAACGCGAATTCCAGATGCGTACCAGCCAGTGGACGCTGGGCAAGTCCTTCGACACCTTCGGCCCTTTTGGCCCCGCCCTCGTCACCAGCGATGAGGTTCCCGATCCGCAAACGCTCGGAATCCGCCTGCGTGCCGGAGACGAATTGCTGCAAGACTCCAACACCGCCAACATGGTTTTTGGCGTGGCGGAACTGGTTTCCTATCTCAGTTCGGCAATGACGCTCGAGCCCGGCGACGTCATCGCCACCGGAACCCCCAGTGGAGTTGGGTTTACCCGCAAACCTCCCCGGTTTTTGCGCCCGGGAGAAACGGTGCGGGTGGAGATAGACCGGCTGGGGGTCCTGGAAAATCCTGTCCGGCTGGAAAAAGAGTAAAGAGTAGCGTCCCAAACCCGAGCGCGTTAAGCGAGGCGTGGATCAGTGAGTCGTCCCTGCGGGAATCACGCGCGGCAGGCGCTCGTCGACTGGCGGGAGCGGCGGAAACGGCGCGTGCGGCTCGGTCTGATACCAATAGGCGATGGAATAGAAGTTATCGCCGCGATCGTCGGCATGGCCGTGCTCGATGGTGGCGCGCAGGGATTTGGTGAAGGTGATTGGCGAATCGAGATGAAAGCGGTAGACGGACCAGCGTGAGCCCTGCCGTTCGGGGCCAACCACGGGTGCCCCGTACAGCGGATAAGAAAATGCGTGGCCACCGAAATCCCATGCGCCGAGAAAATAATCTTCCGTGCCTGTGCCGTTGATCGATGGCAGGTTTTCGCCGTCGACGAAAAACATGTCGTCGCCCTCGCCCCACCACCCGTCGGCATTTTCGATCACGGACATCGTGACGCCGACGAACTGTCCGCGTCCGCGCGCGTCGAGCCAAACGTAGTTGTACTTGCCGTCGAGATTGGTTTTCGCGTTCGGTTGCGCGACGTTCGGCGTGGCCTGCCGATATTGAGCGTGAAAGTAGAGCGTGCCCGGCGCGAGCG
>JAGWOX010000129.1 GCA_028877145.1 Acidobacteriota bacterium
AACATCTGGCTGAACGGGCAACAGATCGCCACGAGCCAGAGCGTTGCGGGCACATTCCGCACTTACGAATTCGACGTCACGGCAACGGCGCGGCCCGGGAAGAAAAACGTATTGGCGGTCGAGGTGTTTCCGCCTACGGCGGAAGACCTGGCGCTGACGTGGGTCGACTGGAACCCTGCGCCTCCGGACAAGGACATGGGACTTTGGCGCAGCGTTTTTGTCACCACGAGCGGCCCCGTCGCGGAGAGGTATCCGCATGTGAATTCGCAGGTGCGGCTTGGCGCGGAACCTTCGGCAGCTCTTACCGTGGTGGCTACGTTGCGAAACAACAGCAGCGAACCGGTTGCCGGGACCCTGCAAGGCACGATCGGCGACATTCGGTTCGAACAACCTGTGGCGCTCGAAGCCGGAGAAACGCGGCGCGTAACGTTCGCGCCGGAAGAATTCAAGCAACTTCAGTTCGCGCATCCGAAATTGTGGTGGCCGTGGGAATTGGGCAAACCCAATCTCTACCGGCTGACGCTGGCATTCGAGGCGAACGGACAGGTGTCCGATCGGCAGACGATGGAATTCGGCATCCGGCAGATCACTTCGAAGCTGAATGCGAGCGGGGCGCTGGAATTTTTCGTGAATGGCGAGCCGCTCCTGATTCGCGGCGGCGGCTGGGCGCCGGACATGATGCTGCGGTTTGATCCCAAGCGTACCGCGGAAGAACTGGCTTACGTCCGCGACGCGGGACTGAACACGATTCGTTTGGAAGGCAAGCTGATCGATCGCGACTTTTTCGAACAGGCCGATCGCGCCGGACTGCTGGTGATGGCGGGCTGGTGCTGCTGCGACCGATGGGAACTATGGAAGCAGTGGACTGCGACCGATGACCGCGTCGCTTCCGAATCGCTTCGCAGCCAGATCCGGCGACTGCGGAATCATCCCAGCCTGCTCGTGTGGCTGAACGGAAGCGACAATCCGCCGATCGCGCGCGTCGAACGGATGTATCTCGATATTCTTCATTCGCTCGACTGGCCGAATCCGGTGCTCTCTTCCGCCAGCGCGCGCGCCACCACCGTCTCCGGACCGAGCGGCGTAAAGATGACGGGGCCGTACAACTGGGTGGCTCCCGCTTACTGGTATGAAGATACGAAAGCGGGCGGAGCGCGGGGGTTCAACACCGAGACGAGTCCCGGGCCGGCGCCGATGCCGAGGGAGAGCCTGGAGCGGATGTTGCCGGCCGCGCATGTCTGGCCCATCGATGACTTCTGGAATTTCCACGCGGGCGGCGGGCGATTCAAGACGCTCGATGTGTTCAATCAGGCGCTCGATGCGAGATACGGGCCGGCGAAATCGCTGGACGACTACCTCAAGAAATCGCAAGTGATGGCCTATGAGGGCGAGCGGGCGATGTACGAGGCTTATGCGCGCAATCGCTACGAATCGACCGGGGTTATCCAGTGGATGCTGAACAATGCGTGGCCGGGACTGATCTGGCATTTGTGGGATTACTACCTGGTTCCGGGCGGCGGCTACTACGGTGTGAGGAAAGCCAACGAGCCCATTCACATCCAGTTTTCCTACGACGACGCTTTGGTGGTTGTGTCGAACCGCGAGCGGCGCGCCACAGGCCTGCTCCACGCCACGGCTGCTGTCTACAATCTGGATTCGTCTGTCGCGTTTCGCCGGCAAACCGCCGTGCGGCTGGGACCGGACGCGGTCAAGAAGCTTTTCGCCATTCTTCCGCTTCCACGATTTTCTTCGGCGTATTTTCTCGGACTGACGCTGAGGGACGCCGGCGGTCGCGTCGTGAGCCGGAATCTTTATTGGCTCTCGAAGAAGGCGGATGCCTGGGATTCGGAGCACACGCATTATTACCTGACTCCGGCGACAGCCTATGCCGATTTCACCGGTCTGGAAACATTGCCCCCCGCGAAACTTTCGGCCTCTGCCACTGAGCGGAAAGAGGGAAACAAGCGCGTGATTTCCGTTACGCTCCGCAACCCATCCTCACGGCTCGCATTTTTCATTCACCTGCGACTGCGGCGGGCGAACGACGGACTCGATGCAGTGCCGGTGTTCTGGAGCGACAACGACATCTCGCTGCTGCCGGGCGAGCGGCGCACGCTCACAGCGAGGATCCCGGCGACAGAGTTCGGCAGCGGCGTGGGCCGCGGCGTTCTGCTCGACGCGAGCGGGTGGAACGTGGCTCGGTTCGATATCACCGTTAGCGGCCGCTGAAGGCTTTGACGCGATGACGGATGTGGGTCCCGCCGCGATGTTTCCCGGATTCCCTCAAACAATTCGGTTGTGATCTTAAAGATTTCCTTGGCGAGTCAGCGCGGGCGTTGTTGCGCGGTCATTTTCGCATTGAACTCGGCCGACTTCCCTTTGGGAACGGTAAGCGAGTGCCAGCGGTCGCCGGCGAAGTGGCGGGCCAAGTAGACCATCTGGCCGACGTGATAGGCGTAGTGGGCGAGTTGACGGTTGATCGCTTGCATGACGGAGTGCGGCTCGGTGCGAATCGTTACGGTGCGAGAGAGGTCGGCTTCCTTGAGATTGTCGACGGCGGCGAACACATAGCCCCAACCGGTTTCCCACATCTTCATCAATTCTTCGCGCGAGCGTGGCGGCTCTTCGAATTCGGTGTCCCGGTTGCGGTCGGGCTTTTCGCCATCGCTCGATAGAAAGTCGGTCCAGCGGGAGCGCATGTTCCCCGCCAGGTGCTTGACGATGATGGCGATGGAATTCGATTCGGGATCGAGAACGGTGGTGAGCGCTTCGTCGGGTGTTTGTTCGATCGCACGCTCGCCGAGTTTCTTGTAGTAGCGGAGCACGGCGATTGCGTCGGTCAGATAGGAAGTGGTGAACTCGTGAGCCATGGAGGAATTCTGGCCCAATTCCTGCCCGTGGCCAAGAAGGAGCTACGCTTCCGGACAATTCAGAACCATCGCAAGACCGCGGCTGGCCGAGACCGATTTGCGCAGGCACGTCCTCCGCCCCCGACTCGCCGTAATGGGGTAAGCAGCGGGTCTCTCACCGGCATGAAACGAAATTCCCGAGCTACTCCTTCGGCTTTGGCAGGAACGGCGCGAGCTTCTGGGCGGTATTGAAGTCGAAGATGCCGTCTGCTGGCGGTATTCCGTTGGCTTTCTGGAATGCCTTCAGTGCCGCCCGTGTCTGCACGTCAAACCTTCCAGTGGTCGGGCCGCTGTAGAAACCTGCTTTGGTCAGCGCTTCCTGTATCTCAATCCTGCCGCGCTGCGTGCTGTCCAGCCACCCGAACAGGATAGGGTCCACCGCCGGCTTTGGCGGAATCCTGGGCCGATACTTTGGCAGGTACGCCTCTAGCTTCAGAACGGTGAGCGTGTCGAGTCTCCCCGTGGAGGGAATGCCGCTGGCGACTTGAAACTGGCGCACGGCGGCAATTGTGCCCTTATCCCATTTTCCGCTTGGCGCGGAATGGAGGAAGCCAGCCTGGACCAGCGCGCCCTGCATCTGCGACATTCCCTCGGGCGTCCGCGCCATGAACTGCCAATACCCAGGGGGTTGGGGGCGGGGCGACGCCAGCCTGGCCGGCGCTGGCGTGGGAGTGGGGGGCCTGGGCGGCTGGCGATACGGCAGCCTGGCCATATTCGGGTAGTACATTCCGTTGTCGGGCGCGTAATAGAATCTGAGAACCCAGCCCGGGCCCATGAACCGCGCGAGCGCCTCCCAAGCGGTCACGCTTTCTCCTTCCAGTGTGGCATTGGTCTCGCCGGGGATGCCGGCAGGAATCCCGGCGATCCGAAATTCGCTACCCCATTTGCTCTCAAGCTGCAGGTAGATCGACCGGAGAAGGTCGTTCGGCGTCTGTGTTTGTCCCCCGGCTCCAGCCGCTTTGCTCGGAAAGATAACGTTCGCTCCGAGGATGTCGGGTTGATAGACAAAGACGCCGGAATGGTTGCGCGCCTCTTCGGGGAACACTTCCCATCGCGGGCCGTAGGGCATGTTCAGCTTGCGAACGAGGAAGACTTGGCCGCCCTGCGCGGCGAACTGGTTCAGTACCTGCTGAATGAGAGCGGTCATCCCCAGTTCCGGCCATGTTTCGACCGGGGCGCAGCCAAGCGTGGCGGCGTTGCAGGAGAGGTAGCGAATGCCCCTGGGTCCCTGGCCGAGTGGCGTATAGCTGACCGAAATGGAGTGAGTTTTCGGAATCAACGTGGCGTGGCCTGGCCGATAGTGCGCCGCTTCAGTGTCCTGGGGGGCGGCATAGGGCGCGTCGACGTAGTCGATCAGCACCCCGTACCGCTTCTCGATCGCGTCCATGGTGACCGCCACCGGCCGAGCGCCGGCAACGCTTATCGCCTCGAAGGTAGTGGGGATGGGGGCAGTTTGTGCGGAGGACCGAGTGCCGGGTGCAAGGGCTGCAACAGCCGGAATGAACACGAGGGCAAGGCTGAATCTTCTCATCGATTACGTCCAAAATGAATTGACTTGAGAATAATTGGTCCTTGGTGAAAATTTCAATACGGAATTCTCGCGCCGCTTCGTAGTTGTTAGGAGCTATTGCAAAACCTGGCCGCGGGCCAGCTTCAGGGACTGAAGCCCTCTCTTTTTCGGGGTTTTATGTCGGAGCTTCCCGACCCCAAAACGTCGGGACGCAGAAGGCGCGAAAGCTCCGCACCCCGAAAGCGGATGTTTTGCAATGGGCCCTAGTGCCTTCTGCCGGGGATGCGCGGGGCGACGGCGTAGTTCAGTTGGACGAGGACGATGAAGGCGATGCTCCACAGCGTGCCGATGATGCAAAGCAGGGCGCCGAAGGCGTAGAGGGATTGCGCGAGGACGATGCGGCGGCAGACGGCGGCGGGGATTTCGGGCGCGATCTCCTTCTTAAGCAGGCTCTTGCGAACGGCGTAGCCCCAGCTGCCGTAGAGCACGACGCCGAGCAGCAAAATTTTGACCCAATAGACAAAGAGGGCGAGGCGATAGCGGAAGAATTCGGCGAGGAGGGTGGTGGAAAACGGGGTGAGGGCGACGGCGAAGAGAAATGCAATGTGAATCCAAGTGAGATCACGATTCGAGCGTTCCAAATGATTGAGCTGAGTCTGTTGGCCCACCCAGAAGATGCCGAGCGTAAGGAAGCTCATCAGGTACATGACGAGCCTGGGACTAAGGCCGACGAGGGCGCGCCACAGATCGTGTTCGCCGTGAATCGCCTCCGCGACCGGCGCGTGCAGATCGAGAACGAGCAGCGTCATCGCCACCGCGAAGACGCCGTCGCTCAGCGCGGCGAGCCGCTCGACGCTGTGGCCGGCAATCCGGTTGTAGCTGCTCCTGTTCATCTGGGAAATCGCTCGACCCGTGATAACACATCGGTCCAGGAAAGCCTACGACGGACCGGGGTCGCGGGGACTGGTAAGCCCCGGTGCGGACCACTATAATCCGCTTCACTATGCCATTGGCGGCTGGGACGCGGGTAGGGCCTTATGAGATTGTTGGCGCGATTGGCGCGGGCGGGATGGGCGAGGTCTACCGCGCGCGGGATACGCGGCTGGGGCGAGACGTCGCCGTCAAAGTTTTGCCCGCATCCTTTGCTTCCGATCCGGAGCGGCTGCGGCGGTTCGAGCAGGAAGCGCGCGCGGTTGCAGCCCTGAATCACCCGAACATTCTGGCTGTCTACGATATCGGCGCACACGGTGGCGCGCCATTCCTTGTCACCGAACTGCTCGAGGGCGAGACGTTGCGGGAACGCCTAGGTGAAGGGGCGCTGCCGGTGCGGAAAGCGATTGACATCGCCGTGCAGGCGGCGCATGGCGTGGCTGCGGCGCACGAAAAAGGAATCATCCACCGCGATCTGAAGCCGGCGAATATTTTTCTCACGAGCGACGGCCGGGTGAAGATTCTCGACTTCGGGCTGGCAAAGCTTACGGAACGCGAAAGCAAGGCGCCAGGCGAAACGCAAGACGTGACGTTGACCGCCGGCGGTGCCACTGAGCCGGGCGTGGTGCTTGGCACGGTCGGCTACATGTCCCCCGAGCAGGTGCGCGGCAAGCCGGCCGACGCGCGATCGGACATTTTTGCACTGGGCACGATTCTGTACGAAATGCTCTCGGGCCGACGGGCGTTCGAAAAGGATTCCTCGGTCGACACGATGGCGGCGATTCTGAAGGAAGAACCGCCGGAGCTGGCGGGCGAGGGAAAGATTCCACCGGGCGTTGACCGCATCGTGCGGCACTGCCTGGAAAAGCACCCGGCCGAGCGGTTTCAATCGGCGCGGGACTTGGCGTTTCATCTGGAACCGCTCTCCAGTTCTTCCGCAACGAGCGCTCCCGCCCTCGCCGCTGCCCGATCGCCCCGGAGCAAGTGGCTCCTGTCCGCGGCGGTAGCGGCGCTGGCGATTGCCGTAGCCGCCTTTTTCGCCGGACGACACTTCGCGGGTCCCGCCGCCACTCATCCGCCCACGTTTCTCCCCGTCAGCTTCGAGCCCGGGGCGGTCTTCAACGCACGATTCGCGCCGGACGGGAAAACGGTGGTTTTCTCCGCCGCAAACGAAGGAAACAGCCCCCAACTTTTCCTCCGTCAGCCCGATTATCCCGCGCCCCAGCCGTTCGGCCCTCCCGATACCGCGCTGCTCGCCATTTCTTCCCAAGGACAAATCGCCGTGCTGACCGGAGCAAGATTCGTCGCCAACCGGATTTTCACCGGGACACTGGCGACCATGAATCTGGGCGGAGGAGCGCCGCGGGAAATTTTGCAGAACGTACAGGATGCCGACTGGTCCCCCGACGGATCCCAGCTCGCGGTCATCCGCAGTGAAAACGGCGAAGGTCGTCTCGAGTTTCCGATTGGCAAAGTGCTCTACCGGACAGCCGGCTACCTGAGCGACCTGCGATTTTCTCCGAGCGGGAACCTGATCGCGTTTTTCGACCACCCCTTTCGGTATGACGACCGGGGGAGGCTGGTCGTTGTGGATTTCGCAGGGCACACGCGATCCTCGTCGGGGAACTTTCAAAGTCTGGAAGGAATCGCCTGGGCCAAGAACGGCGAGGGCCTTTACTTTTCCTCCTGCTGCGTGGCCGGAGCTAACACCGCTATCGAGTTTACTTCGCTCCCCGGAAAGACGCAGGAACTGGTCACCGCCGCGGGAAACCTGTTCGTTCTCGACGCCAACAGCGAGGGAAACCTGCTCGCCACCGAGAATACCTTCGAGTACCGCGTGATGGCCAAGGCCCCCGGAGCGACCGCGGAACGCGGTCTTTCCTGGCTGGATTCTTCCTATCACCCGCACATCTCCGCCGACGGTGAGTGGCTGCTCTTCAGCGACACCAGCGAAGCCGCCGGCCATAATTACGCCCTCCTGTACCGCAAGACGGACGGGTCGCCCGCCGTCCGCTTGGGTGAAGGAATTGCCATGGGGCTTTCCCCGGACGGCTCCTGGGCGCTTTCGATCGTTCCGGGCCCTCCGGCGCAGCTTGCTCTCTATCCCACGGGGGCGGGCGAGAAACGCGTTCTCGACCCGGGAGGGATTGTGGATTATCAATCCGCCCGCTTTTTTCCCGACGGCAAGCGCGTGCTCGCCTGCGGGCACAAAACTGGGCAAGCTCTACGCTGTTACGTCCAGGCAACAAGCGGCGGCGCCCCGCTCCCAATCACTCCGCCTGGCACGGACGACGGTTTCGTTTCTCCCGACTCGAAAACGGTTTTGGTTCGGGGCCGCGCGGAAGGGTACAGGATTTTCCCCGTTGCCGGCGGCCCGGGCCATGCGGTAGCCGGGCTCGAACCGGATGATGAGGTGATTCGCTTCAGCGCGGACGGACGTTCCGTGCTTGTCTTTAGTGCTTCCCAGGTGCCGGCGGAAATCGAGCGCGTTGATCTCTCCACCGGCCGACGCGTCCCGGTGCTCCGTCTGGCGACAGCGAACCGCACTGGTGTGGTTCAAGTCATCGATGTATCTCTAGCGAGCCATGCGGAGGCGTACGCATACGCCTACGCACTAAACTTGTCCCAGCTCAGCCTCATCCGCGGAGCACAACGACGGTGAAGATGGGAGTTCGCGAAGGCGGGGGCGAATGTTGAGCCCCGGCACTAAACTCGGCCCCTACGAAGTTGTCGCCCCTATCGGCGCGGGCGGGATGGGCGAGGTGTATCGTGCCCGCGATACGCGGCTGGGGCGGGATGTTGCGGCCAAGGTTCTACCCGCATCCTTCTCCTCAGATCCTGAGCGGCTGCGGCGGTTCGAGCAGGAAGCGCGGGCTGTCGCTGCGCTGAATCATCCCAACATTCTCGCGATTCACGACATCGGCACGCACGATGGCGCGCCATTCCTTGTCACCGAACTGCTCGAAGGCGAGACGTTGCGCGAGCGGCTGGCGGAGGGGGCGCTGCCGGTGCGCAAGACGATCGAGATTGCCGTGCAGGCGGCGCATGGCGTGGCTGCGGCGCACGAAAAGGGCATCGTTCATCGCGACCTGAAACCCGCGAATATTTTCCTCACCAGCGACGGGCGCGTGAAGATTCTCGATTTCGGGCTGGCGAAGCTGACGGAACGCGAAAGCAAGGCGCCGGGCGAAACGCAAGGCGTGACGCTGACGGCGGGCGGCGCGACCGAGCCGGGCGTGGTGCTCGGTACGGTCGGGTATATGTCTCCCGAGCAGGTGCGCGGCAAACCGGCAGATGCGCGGTCGGACATTTTCGCGTTGGGCGCGATTCTCTACGAAATGCTATCCGGCGAGAGAGCGTTTCAGAAGAACACTTCGGCCGAGACGATGACGGCGATTTTGAAGGAAGAACCGCCGGAGCTGGCGGGCGAGGGGAAGAAAATTCCACCTGCGCTCGAACGCATCGTGCGGCATTGTCTGGAGAAGAATCCCGGAGAGCGCTTTCAGTCGACGCGCGACCTCGCTTTCAATCTGGAATCGCTTTCTGGTGCGTCGACGGCGAGCACTCCCGCGCTTGCCAGCGGCAGGCGGGTCTCCCGGAGATGGCTGCTGGTGCTGCTTGCAGTGCTGGTCGCGCTAGCCGCGGGAGCGGCAACCGAACGGCTGCTCCGCCGCACCGGGACGAGCGCCGCCGACATTTCTTACCGTCCAATGGATCTTCAGCCGGAAGCCATCTTCAACGCGCGATTCGGACCCGACGGGGCCACTGTCGTCTACAGCGCGGCAGTGGAAGGAAACAAGCCAGAGCTGATGATCAAGCGACCTGATGCGCCTGCCGCGCAGCCCATGGGGCTCGCGGACACGCAGCTTCTTTCCGTCTCTTCAAGAGGCGAGTTGGCTGTTCTTACCGGAGCGCGCTATTACTCGAACTGGTTCTTCGCGGGGACTTTGGCGGAAATGCCGCTCGAAGGCGGAGCGCCTCGGGATCTATTGGGGAATGTTCAGGATGCGGGCTGGTCGCCGGATGGTTCCGGCCTCGCCATCATTCGTGAGGTGAAAGGCGAGAGCCGGCTCGAATATCCGATCGGGCACGTGCTCTACCAAACGGCCGGCTACGTAAGTGGTTTGAGATTTTCTCCTGACGGGAAAGAGATCGCATTTTTCGACCACCCATCGCGCTACGACGACCGGGGCCGAGTGGCTGTGGTTGACCTCGAGGGCCACGCTCGAGCGCTGTCGTCGGTTTATGTCTCGCTCGAGGGCCTGGCATGGGCGCGGAGCGGGAACGAGTTCTTTTTTTCCGGCGCCCCGCGTGACGGCTCCAGTCTCACCGTTTACGCTGTGAACCTTTCGGGCCAGGTGAGCAAGGTGCTTGGAGACGTGGGGGACGTTCGGGTACTCGACGTGTCGCGCGATGGGAGCCTGCTGCTCGCCCAGGACGGGCAGGTTTCGCAAATCATGGCGCTCCCTCCCGGAGCGGACAGGGAAAGCAATCTGTCGTGGCTCAATTTTTCAAACATGCCCATAATCTCCGCCGACGGGGAAACGCTCCTCTTTACGGAGGCCTCGGTCGGGGAGGAGTACGGACTTTGTCTGCGGAAAACGGATGGCTCGCCCGTTGTCCGTCTGGGCGACGGCAATGCCCAAGACCTTTCCCGTGACGGGGCGTGGGCTCTCTCGATCGTTCCCAGTTCTCCGATGCAACTCGTGGTTTACCCCACGGGTGCCGGCGAGAAGCGAGTGCTCGAACGCGGCAAGATCGAGAGTTACGAATCGGCGCAGTTCTTCGCTGACGGGAAGCGGGTACTCTTTTGTGGCAACGAGCCCGGGCGCGCGACACGATGCTATGTGCAGGCGCTCGCCGGAGGGCCGGCGCGAGCCGTCACACCGGAAGGCACCAGTGCGGGCCTGGTCTCGCCAAGCGGGGACAAAGTTCTGGTCCAGAACACTGAGGGGCAATACCTGATCTATCCGTTGGGAGGCGGATCACCGCGACCGGTGACCTGGCTCATGGCGAGCGATGTGGTGATTCGCTGGAGCCTCGATGGCAGCTCCGTTCTGGTGTATCAGGCGGCTCACGCACCGACGCGGGTCGAGCGGGTCGACATCTCTACAGGCCGTCGCTCCCTGATCAAGGTGATTGGGCCTACGGACCTCACTGGAGTCGTGAGTATCTGGGCCGTCTCAATGTCCGACCATGAGAAGTCCTACGCGTACTCGTTCGTGAGAATCCTGTCTCACCTCGCAGTTGTCCAAGGTGTGAAATGACACTTGCGGCAGGAACCAAACTAGGCCCGTATGAAATTGCTGTGCCCATTGGCGCGGGCGGGATGGGCGAGGTGTATCGTGCCCGCGATACGCGGCTGGGGCGGGATGTTGCGGTCAAGGTTCTACCCGCATCCTTCGCCTCAGATCCTGAGCGACTGCGGCGGTTCGAGCAGGAGGCGCGGGCTGTCGCTGCGCTGAATCATCCCAACATTCTCGCGATACACGACATCGGCACGCACGATGGCGCGCCATTCCTTGTCACCGAACTGCTCGAAGGCGAGACGTTGCGCGAGCGGCTGGCGGAGGGGGCGCTGCCGGTGCGCAAGGCGATAGATGTCGCGGTGCAGGCGGCGCATGGCGTGGCCGCGGCGCACGAAAAGGGCATCGTTCATCGCGACCTGAAACCCGCGAATATTTTCCTCACCAGCGACGGGCGCGTGAAGATTCTCGATTTCGGGCTGGCGAAGCTGACGGAACGC
>JAGWOX010000130.1 GCA_028877145.1 Acidobacteriota bacterium
ACGCGCGCCGACGCCACATGCTTGCGAATCCCGATATTCAATTCCGTCTCCGGCTCGGCCATCGAGAGCGGCACGTACGCCATCCCGATATTCTTCTTCAAAAACGGCGCCGGCCCTCCGCTCGTCACGCGCCCCACCGGGTCCGGCCCGTTCGCCGGATCGAGGATCGGGTATTCCTCGCGCGCGATCAGCTTGTCGGTCATCTCGAAACCCACCAGCCGCCGTGTCAATCCCATTTCCTTCTGCCGCGCGATCACCTCGCGCCCCAGGAATTCGCCCTTGTCGAGTTTCGTGATCCAGCCGAGGTTCGCTTCGAGCGGCGTGGTCGTCTCGTCGATCTCATGCCCGTAGAGGCACATCGCCGCTTCCATCCGCAGCGTATTCCGCGCGCCCAGCCCGCAAGGAATCAGTCCTTCCGGTTTCCCGGATTCCAGCAGATCGTTCCAAAGTTTTTCGGAATGCGCGGGGTCGAAATACAGTTCGATCCCATCCTCGCCCGTGTACCCGGTGCGCGCCACCAGGCAATCGACGCCGTCCACTTGCCCCATCGCGAAGTGGTAGTAGCGAATCACGGAGAGATCGAGGCGCGTGAACCGCTGCACGATCTCAAGCGCTCGCGGTCCCTGGATGGCAAGCTGCGTATAGCGCGGCCCGGCATTCTCGAGTTGGGCGCCAAACCGGTTGTGCCGCACGAAATGCTCGAAGTCCTTGTCCTGGTTCGAGGCGTTCACGCAAAGGAAATAGTGCGTGTCAGACCGCTTGTGGACGAGCAGGTCGTCGACAAATCCGCCCCGCTCGTTCATCAGGCCCGAATATTGCGCCTGGCCGACGGCGAGCTTCGCCGCGTTGTTGGATGTCACCCACTGGATCAGGTCGAGCGCCCGCGGCCCTCGCACCTCGATTTCGCCCATGTGGCTGACGTCGAAAATTCCGGCGGCCGTGCGCACGGCCATGTGCTCGGCGGTAATACCGGAATACTCCACCGGCATGTCCCAGCCGCCGAAATTCACCATTTTCGCCCCCATCCGGCGATGGACGGCGTTCAGAGCTGTTTTTCGGAGTGTTTCTTTCAGTTCGGGAGTGCTCACAGATACCCACGTCGCATGAGATCAAGAAGAAATCGAAACGTAGCATGCGCTCCGTAGCGTGTCAAGGAAGCCTGTCGCGTGTAAGCTGCGGTTGTTTGCTCAAGGGATGGGACTTGTGGTAGCCGAGAGCCATCCGAAACGAACTGTCACAAGACGCGTCACAAGGCTGGACACAGGTCGATCGAAAATGAAGATAAGTCGCTTTGTTTGCAACGCACTTGTCACGCGAACCGTCACTGGCCGGGTCCCCTGGCGGAAAGTGACACTTCGCGGGTGAACAGCTGGCCTTCGAGGGATTTCGGGCGGGATTCGGAGCGAGGATCCTTACACGTTCGCCGCGCGGTAGCGTAACTGGGAATGCTCGGCTCTGCAATGGGAGGGTCTACGTAAGGATTTCAGGTCCGTGCGACCAGGACCCGGAAACCATGTGAGCGCGCCGAAAACGGCGACCATAAACACACCATTCGCCAACAACGTCGAAGAGTGCGGCACCCGAAGAATCAAGTCGTG
Source organism: Acidobacteriota bacterium (assembly GCA_028877145.1). Taxonomy (GTDB): domain Bacteria; phylum Acidobacteriota; class Terriglobia; order Acidiferrales; family UBA7541; genus JAKASX01. The sequence goes on from JAGWOX010000130.1 coordinate 1,599, forward strand.
AAACCGCTCCCCGCCCGATACTCGAAGTCTATTCTTAGCCGCCCGAGATTCCCTTATTGACCAGAATTTTGACCTCAACCCGGCGGTTCTCCGCCCTACCAGCCGCAGTTTCGTTAGTCGCAGCTGGCTGGAATTCGCCCATCGCGCCTGGCGCCACGATACGCCAAACGGGCAGGTTACACTCCCGCATCAAATAACCGATCACAGCCTTGGCGCGATCCTCGCTTAATTTCTCGTTCATGGCCGCCGTGCCGGTTGCGTCGGCGAAGCCCTTCACCTCAACGATGTAACCGGAAAGGCCGGCTGCCGTCTCCGCCAGCTTCTTCAGTTGCTCTTCATCTTCCGTCGAGATTGTCGAGCTGTTCACTTTGAATCGCACGGTTGCCTGGGCCTTCACATCGTAATCGCCCAGCTGGTTAAAGCGCTCCGTGTTCTCCTGCGTGGCCGTCATGTTTTGCTCAATTTTCTGCGTGTGCTCCGCAATCGCCTGTTGATGGGCTGCGATATCCTGCTTATTCGTGGAGATTTTCTCCTCATGGGCCGCGAGGGCTCTCTGATGGTTTTCGATCGCCACAACGTTCTCAGCTACTTGGTTCGCGGTGGGATGCAAGCCCGCCTCGACCATTTGAGACGTTTCCAAGTCATCACCGTCGACAGTGATAGTTTTCGCTATGAACTTCCCCTCGCTATCGGATGATCCCTCAACCCTCACCTTGAGCCCTGGGATCAGGACCGTGTCGGCAAACTCCTGCTTGTCCAGGCCAAACAGACCCTTGTCGTCCTTGACCCTCGTGGCTTCGTTAAGGACAACTGTCACTTTCCCGTTTGAGGTGTTCACGACCATCGTGTCTCCAGAGCGGGCCATGATCATTCCCGAGACCTCGTCGCTTCCCGCACCAAAGGCCACCATCACCCCCACCAGGATCACTCCCCCGAGCCTCACTGCAATCGATTTCCAGTTCATGGCATCCTCTCCTTCCTACATCCCCGGGACCGCAGGGCGGTTCCATCTGGATTGGGCCATACCCTACCCTCATCCCCCGATACTCAAGCCAGGCGGCACAGAATGCCACTGTCAAAACTACCAGTCTTGAGTTGAGCCCTCAGCGAAGCGGTGCGAATAGGCAGCTCAACCAAAGCCATTGCCAGCGATCCAAATCCCTGTCCGCGCCGGGCGACACGACGAGCGTCAAATCACGATAAGTGAATTAGAGAGTTCTCAGAGCAGATGGAAAAAGTGGAAGCGGAAAATGTGGAAGCTAAGACGGCCCAATGTAATCCCGATGATCGAGCCGGCCACTACATCCGTCAGATAGTGCATACCCAACATTATGCGCGAGGCGGCGATCATCACTGCCGTCACCAAGAGAGCCATCATCAAAGTCGGATAGAACGGCCCGATCGACAATGCCAGCGCAAATGCCGTGATCGTGTGGCCCGAAGGGAACGAATACCGGTCCGGAGGGGGTATCGTCGACCAGCAATGCGGCACGATCTCAAACGGCCGCCTGCGCCGACTGGCGTGCTTCAGTCCGCAGAAGATGAGGATACCGGCTCCCGCCGCTGTCGCTCCCGCCGAAATAGCGACGAAACGGTGCGGCCCGCCGAAGAAGAGCAGCGCCACGCCCAGCATCCACCAGAGCCAACCGTCCCCGAGGCGGGAAGCGCCGACCATCAGCACCTGCAGCGGGCGCGGGGCCAGCCAGCGGTGCACGCGCAGCATCAGGCCGTAATCCTTGGCCTCCACCTGCCGCCATACCGCCCTGACGGTCATCCTTCTTCTCCCAACACCGACTCAGGCATCCCGAATCGAAATGGCCATTGCCTGCTTTCCTGCTCCTCGAAAGCTCGCCGGACCCAGAAGTGGCTATAGGCCATTTCCCTCGCGTAGTTTAGCAGCGTTGCCAAGGGTACGGCGAGTGTAAGCGGCCCGAGCGAGGCTGTCCACCATTTCCCGCGCATGCCCCGGCGGCGATCAGGATCACGTCGCGGGTCAGCTTCGCATACCCGCCGGATTCGCCGCCCGCGAGCCCGCGGCCCGTCGCGAAATTCTCCTTTCGTTCGCGCCCTACGAACCTCTGTATACGTCCTTCCGGCCGAAGCGCTCGTGTGCGCGTCGCTGCCACCGATTTGCGTTATCTACCACATGCGCGCCAAGGGCGCCGCTCTCCGGTTCCGGGCGTCGAGCATCTGCCGGTTGTGCGTCTCGAGCAGCGGAAAATAGCTCTCAAACCAATCAAAATCTTCTCTTTTGCGCGGCCCGGTGAGGCAGGAAAAAACGTGGTTGATGCTGAAAAATAACCGCCTTTCAGCCAGAACTTCTGCCAAAACCGCCCCCGCAGTCTTTGCCAGGCCTCCTGTAGCGCCGGCGTCACGCCGGCGTTCTTCTCCGTACCCCGAATCGGCCCAATTTTAGTTCCGTATCAGCAACACCAACACCCGCCTCTTGCCAACCCCACGCGCAGAACCGCCGTCTTATAATTCGAGGACTCGTGTGTGGAGGTGGTAATGAGGAAGTTTCGGCACTTGCCGGTTTCGCCCGCGCTGATGGCGCTCGGGTGCGCATTCGTACTCCTCGCCGTCGCCGCGTCGGCGCAGGATGTACCCAAGCAAAATCTGCGCCTCATCCAGGAGATCCCGATTCGCCTGCCATCCTCCGCCACTCCTCTGGCCGGCGCTCCGCAGTGCGATAACAACGGCGCTCTCTATTTCCGTGTGAGCCAGGATGGCTCATCCAGCCCGCAAAAGACCCCGATCATCGCGGTTTCGTCCACCGGGTTCCCTGACCGGATGTTCTCCCTCTCTTCCGTTCCCGGCTACGATCTGTCGACCACCGCATCGGTCATCGACTTCGTCGTCGGCGACACTGGCGATGTCTATGTCCTCGCCTCCAAAGCCGCGATCAACGGCCCGGATCCCGATCTCGATCTGATTCGCTTCAGTTCCGGCACGCGCTATCTTTCCACCCTCCGTCTCTCACACTTTTACTTGCCACGACGCTTCGCGGTCCTCACCGGAGGCAGCTATTTCCTCCTCGCTCTCGATCGCGATTTCTCCGTCCCCGGCCCGATCCGCCAATTTCTCGAGTCTTCCTTCGTTTACCCCGTCGGCCTGTTCTTCGGCTCGAAGGGAAAACTCGTCCGGGAAATCGCCCTGCCCGACACGACGAAGCCCACGCTGACCGCCACTGCCGCATCGCTTGACCACTCCGCGCAGCCCGCAGGTTCCGATCCCGCCTTCGTGGCCACGTCTTACGACGGCACGATCTACGTCGTGCGCCACAAGCCGGACTTGGCCGTCTACGTCATAACCGATAGCGGCGCGACAGTGGATTCCCTGAACGTCACCGCGCCATTCCCCAAAGCAGAAATCGTGGGAATCGCCCCGGCCGGCCCCCGTAAGCTCGCCATCGAGTTCGCTCATCCCTCCGCCGCGCCGTCATTCGATGACGGCAACGCCGTCTTCTCGATCATCGACGCCGAATCGGGCGAGCGCCTCGTCGACTACCAGGCCACCCCGGAAACCGCCGGCTCGCTCGGTTGTCCCACGCCCGTGGGCTTCGAACTGCTTGCCCATCAACCCAACGGCAACCTGGCCATCCGATTCGTCAGCGCCCCCAAGCCGGCAGACGGGACCAATAGCAGCACGAGCACCGAGAAGAGTCCTGTCAGGTAGGAAATATCCCCCGCTCATCAGTCGTGCATGAGCCGGTCAAGCATCCGCCGCACCCAGGGCTGATGTGCCCGCCAGGCTTCCCACACCTGTTCGCCCCATCGCCGAGAAAGCGCAGGCCGCTCCTCGACCGCCGCATCGATAACGTCCTTCACCGTTAACGCGCCTCGCATGCCCATCGGCGGCGGCGAAAGTGGCGGCCATTCCCGCCCAAGCGCCAGGAACTTCTCGACCGCGGGTTTACGCGAACCCAACGCCGCGCTCGCCCCGCGTTCGAGCATCAGGCACAGGCTCAACAGGTGCACATGATTGTTCAGCCGGCCATGCACTTCCGGATGCTGCAGCGCGTGCGCATCCACGGAAAAAAGGTGCGAGGCGGCATACCCGCGCTCGTTGCGCACCCGTCCGGCCAGCTCACCGAACAGGTCCAGGCACTGCGCCACACCGCGCTCCACCGCGGACCCGCAAAACTGGCACGGGCCGCTCTCGACGAGCGTCACCCCGTTCTTCACCGCCTGTTGCCGGAAATCCTGCATGGAATTGGTTTTGTCCCGCTCTTGGCGGCTCCTCACCCCGCGAGGAAACCGCCGCTACCACTCGAATCCGACCCTTGCCCGATACGTCGCGAATTCCCAATACGGCGCGATTTGCAACTTCTGAATCGGCCCCGTGCCCTCTACGTACGCGAGCACCACAGTGAGCACATTCGGCTCTCCTCCGAAGCGCAAGTACGGTTCGGGCAGAAAGAAATGCGCCTGCGGTCCAACCGTCGCGTACCGCCCCACGAATTTCCCGTTGACGTACAACAGCGCGTCGCAATCGGCGCGAAATTCCACTCGCCAGGGGATCTGCCAGCCCTTGGGAGTTTCCGCAAGCGGGAATTCCGCGCGACACCACGTGAACGCGGGGACGGGACCCGCCGCAGTCCTGCGTTCGAAAACTCTCGCCTTCGTCCACGCTTCCGTATGAAAGTCCGGATCGACTTCGCGCCCGCGCATCGGCGCCGGCGCGCGCTGAATATGCCAGGGTCCATCGAGCGGCACTTCGCCGTTATCGCCGATGAGAGTCGCCGATTGGATTCCTTTCAGCTCCGCGATCTTCGGTCCGAAATTCGGGCTCCCGAAAAGCTCGTAGACGATTTCGAGCGTATGGAGTCCCGCTTTTGCCCCCGCGTTGAGCGGAAGAACCATATGCGTCTCCGGCGTGGACGCCGCCGCGACCGGCTTGCCGTCGAGAAACACCTTCTTGCCGTCGTCAGCAAACGTCGTGATGACGATCGTCCCTCCGCCGCCGGCGTTGAACTGATGGCGGTACTTCACGTAGCCATACGGAATTTGTCCCAGATCTTCGAGCGGCTTGAGCGGGCTGAGCAGCCAATCGCCAAGCGCCGGATCGAATCGTTCCACCCACGTCTCGACCGACGGAATCTCCACCGGCTGAACCGGCAGGGCCGGAGCCGTCAACCCAACGCGGGCCGTCTGCCACATCGAATCGTAGGAAACCTCAGTGGCCTGGCCGTTCACCGTGCAACGTGCCGGCGCTCGCGGAAGCAGAGACTTGACGGTGTGCTCGCCGGGCAGGAACTCCATATCCGCCCAAATCCCTCTGGCGCTCTGTCCCGTCTCCCGAAGCAGAGCCGCATCGGTGAGGAAGGGAATCGACGCCTCCGCGGTCTTGCCTTCCGCTCCGGGAATCGCCGTCCGCGGATACTTTCCCGCCCAACTGCGCAACGCATCGTCGCGCTGCACCAATATCACCTGCAGCCGCTCGTCGACCAGCACCATCCGCGGGTCTTCATCCGTGCGCATCCCGATTACCATGGCCCGAGACGCCGGCTCCCACTCCCGATAAATCGCGTCGCCCGCAATGCGCGGGAATCGTTCCGCCGCCAGCGCAAACTCCACCGGCCGGCCCGGCTGCTCGTAAAGAATGACCCACGCGCGCCCGGCTTCACCCTGCGCCAGCACTTCAGCCGTCGAATAGCGCAGTTCTCCGCCGCCGTCGAGGGCCAGTCCCACGGGACACATCTTCATCTCCCGCGCGCCGATCATCAGCGTTCCGCGCTGCGGCACGATCAATCGTCGCGCCGGATCGGCCGGATCGGGCAGACGCAGCCGGTACGTCTGGTCGGCATTCTCATTCTCGCGCAGGAAAAGCGCTCCGCTCGCCTTTCCGTTCGTGCGATTTAGTCGCAGGCTCGCAGTCACCGCCAGATTCGTCGGTTCCGGTTGTGCTTCCGCCTCTTCTGCGCGCGTGAGCGTCCCGCCCAGCAGCCGCAGCGATTCGCCGATGCCGCGCGCCACGTAGAATTTATCGCCCATGCCTCCCGGTTCGTGCAGCGGTGCGTCGTAATCGTACGTGGTGGTCAGTCCCTTGGCCGCCCAGTCGAAATTGGTGCCGCCGAATCCCATGTAGTAGCTGAAGAAGGTGACGCCCTGCTCGATCACCGTCTTCGTCAGCATGTTGATTTGCGGCGGTCCAATGCCTTCCTGGTCCTCCGAAAGCTTTCCGCCCACTTCGCTGAACCAGCCCCCTTGCAATTCCGTGATGCTTTGCGGAGCATTCGGCTGCGCCTGGCGAAGCTGCGCCAGTGCCGGCGGAACTTCTTTCAGGATGTTCCATCGCGGATAGAAATTGCAGCAGTCGAAGACGTGCCCCAGGGCCGCATTCGGGTGCTCTCGCACCTGACGGGTCCAACAGGTGAGCAAGGGAACCTCGATGCCCGCACTCCAGGCCATTTCGGCGAGCGCGGTGACGTAAGCGGCCTTCGACTCCTCTTTGAGCTTCCAGTAGTCGTACTCGTTTTCGAGCTGCATCAGCACGATGGGCCCGCCCCGCGTGATCTGATGCCGCGCGATCACCGGCAATACCAGATCGAACCAGTGCCGCGACGTTCGGATGCTCTCGGGATCATCCGAGCGCAGCGGGAACTGTTTCGCGATCACCCAATGCGGAAATCCGCCCGCGTCCCATTCGGCGCAGACGTACGGCCCGGGCCGCGCGATCATCCGGAATCCCATCTCGCCGATCAGCGTGACGAATCGTTCGAACTCGCCCAGGTCCGCCTGCCCCTCCACCGGCTCGTGATAATTCCAGAAGACGTAACTCTCAATCGCGTTGAAGCCGGCCGTGCGGAGCTTCTCGAGCCGATCGCGCCAGAGAGGCTCCGGGCAGCGCGCGTAATGGAAACAGGCGCTGAAAAGGAATTCGTCGCGGTCGTGGATAGTGAAGCAGCGTGAATCGTAGCGGATCACTTGGGGGGCGGGGAACAGCGTCGGCACCTCCGTGGGAGCCTGACTTCCGTCATCGAGCATGCCGGGCAGCCGAACCGCCGCCCAACATCCCGCGCCGGTCAGGATCGTTGCGCCCGCCGCCGTTTTCAGAAACTGCCGCCGACTGAAACTCATCCCGTGTGTGTGCCGCCCTCCCTGCCAATCCAAACGCGCGGAGTATAGGACGAAATTGCGAGTTGTGAAAGTACCTCCGCGCCGCTTTCCTTGACGCGGAAAGACGCGCAGCATACGCTTGCCCCGAAGGGGAAAGGCAAGTTCAAACGCGCCCCATGGCCACCCTGACGCCAAACCGCACCGGCCAGCAGGTCGAGCCTGAGTCGCGTCCGCTCAAGTCGGTCGTGAACGATGCGATAAAGTCGGCCTTGCTCTCCGTGCAGGATAATTCCGTTCTCGCCTGGAAATCCATCGTCGACGTCTTCTCGCCGCCCTTCTATTTTCGCGATCTGCTCGACCAGATGGATGTCATTGGCGTCGGCTCGCTCCCCATCATCGTTCTCACCGGCTTCTTCATCGGCGCCATTCTCGTCCTGCAAACGGCGGCCCAGTTCGCCCGCTTCGGCACCACAGCTCTCACTGGCGACGCCGTTTCGCTGGCCCTTATCAAGGAACTCGGTCCCACCATCACCGCTCTTCTCGTCGCCGGCCGCAGCGCCTCCGGCATCGCCTCTGAACTCGGGTCGATGGTCGTCACCGAACAGGTCGACGCCATGCGCGCCATGGGCACCGATCCCGGCCGGAAACTCGTAACCCCGCGCATGGTGGCTACTGTCCTCGTCCTGCCATTGCTCGTCGGCGTCGCCGATTTCGTCGGTCTCATCGGCGCCTATTTCGTCGCCCACATGACCCTGGGATTGAGCGGCCCCGAATTCTGGAACCACGCCATCAACGCCCCCGGAACGAACGATCTGATTCAGGGGCTCTCGAAGCCGCTCGTCTTTGGCTTCATCATCGCCACCGTCGGCTGCTTCAAGGGTTTGAAAGTACGCGGTGGCACGCAGGGCGTTGGCCGGGCCACAACCAGCGCCGTCGTCATCGCTTCCGTTTCGATTCTGGTCACCGGCTTCTTCCTCGATAAGCTGCTGCTGTGGTTCGTTCCCTGAGACATTCCGCCGATGGAAGGACCGAAGGCGTGCGTCCAACACGCGCGGCGGATCCCGATGCCTTGTCGTAGTCGGCCCGCGTGTTTCACCTTATAATCCACCTATGTGCGTCCACGAGCGGAAATGACCATCGCTGCTGACACCGCCCGGCCCGCCATCATCTTCGATAACGTTCGCCTCGGCTTCGAGGAAGGCGATGTATTGAGGGGCATCAGCTTCTCCGTCGCCCCGCGCGAGACCGCTGTCTTGCTCGGTGAAACGGGCACGGGCAAGACGCTGGTCCTCAAACTGGCCGCCGGCCTCATCCGTCCCGACTCCGGCCGCATCGAGGTGCTCGGCCGGGACCTCGGTGCGATGACCGAGCGTGACCTCCTCGATTTCCGCCGCGAGATCGGCTTCGTCTTTCAGGAGGGTGCGCTCTTCGATTCCCTCACCGTCGAGGAGAACGTCGCCTTCCGCCTCCGCGAGGAGCACGTGGACGAGGACGAGATCGCCGCGCGCGTCCACGAATCGCTCGAGTTCGTCGAAATGGCCGAGGCCATCGCGAAACTTCCCGGTGAACTCTCCGGCGGCATGCGCCGCCGCGTCTCGATCGCCCGCGCCCTGGTCAGCCGTCCGTCCATCGTGCTCTACGATTCGCCGACCGCCGGGCTCGATCCGGTCACCTCGCAGAAGATCATCACGCTGATCCTCCGCCTGCGCGACCTGCAGGGCGTCACGGCGCTCATGGCCACGCATCGGCTGCAGGACGCTTTCGCGCTCGCCAATTTCCGCTTCGATCCGAAACTGTGCCGCGTGGTTCGCGCGGCCGAAAACGGAGCGCGCGGCGGCCCGAAAACCGGGTTCTTCGTGCTGCGCGAAGGCCGCATCTATTTCGAGGGCGATCAGCATCAAATCCGTGATACGCAGGATGCCTACCTGGCAAGGTTTCTCGAGTGATGTCGCAAGGGCGGTCGAAACCGGTTAGCGGCTCGCGCCGCGCCGGCCATTCCGACAACGAGGAGAAGGGAACATGGCACGCAGACAATTGACCTACACCGAACTTCGCGTCGCGTTGTTCGTGCTCGCAACGGTCGCGCTCTTGATCGTCGGCATTTTCTACGTTACCGGACAGGGCGCCTGGCAGGCCAAGTACACCTTGCGCACCTATCTGCCCGAGGCCGAGGGCGTCGTCGACGGCGCCCCCGTCAGCATGGGCGGCGTCCACGTCGGCAACGTCGCCTCCCTCCGCATCAATCCCGATGCGAAAACCCCCGACCAGAACATCGAAGTCAACATGAGCATCTTCAAGAAATATCAGGACTGGATTCGGAACAATT
>JAGWOX010000346.1 GCA_028877145.1 Acidobacteriota bacterium
AAAGACATTCGGCCGGAAGGGAGGAGACATGACGCCGATCGGCGAAAATGCCGCCAGCTATTTCGTGGACCGGCATGTTGCCTGCGCGTATCGCGACAACCCCGCCTTTATCGAAAGCGGAACCGGCCGGCAGATCTGCTATGCCGAACTGGCGCGGCAGACGGGGCGCATGGCCGATCTCTACGCGCGCCACGGCATCCGCCGCGAGGAACGCGCGGCGATGATCGTGCTGGATTGCATCGAATTCCCGATTGTGTTCTGGGGGAGCTTGAAGGCGGGCGTCATTCCGATTCCCTTGAACACCCTGCTGGCCTCCAATGTCTACGCCGCGATCCTGAACGATTGCCGGGCGCGCGCACTGTTCGTTTCTGCCGAACTACTGCCGGTTGTCGCGCCGGTTCTCGATGCCTGCCCGCATCTGGAGAAGGTGTTCGTCATTGGCGGCGAGCGTGCCGGGATCCATCTTGGCTTTCACGAAGAGATCGCCCGCAGCCAGTCCCGCGATCCGGTCAGCGCGAGCGCCGATGAATGCGCATTCTGGCTTTATTCATCCGGCTCGACCGGCCAGCCGAAAGGCGTGCGGCATGTTCATGGCAGCCTCAAATATACGGCGGATACCTATGGCGCGCAGGTGCTCGGCATTGCGCAGGATGATGTGGTGTTCTCGGCGGCCAAGTTGTTTTTCGCCTTCGGCCTCGGCAACGGGCTGACGTTTCCGCTATCGGTAGGGGCCACCGCTGTACTGTTGGCCGGGCGGCCGACGCCGGAATCAGTCTGTGCGGTTCTGAGGCAGCACAAGCCGACGATCTTCTGTGGCGTGCCCACGCTCTATGCAGCGATGGTCGCGCATCTGGAGAGTGAAACGACCTCCGGCATGCCGGCGCTGCGCCGTTGCATCTCCGCCGGCGAGGCGCTGCCCGAACAGATCGGGACGCATTGGCGAAACCTGACTGGCTGCGACATCCTTGATGGTGTGGGGTCGACCGAGATGCTGCACATCTTCCTGTCGAATCGGCCCGGCGATGTGATCTACGGCACTTCGGGCATCGCTGTTCCGGGTTACGAAGTGCGCCTTGTCGATGAGGCTGGCGCGGAGGTCGACCGTGGCGGCCTCGGCGAATTGCTCGTCAAGGGCGGCTCGTCCGCGTCCGATTACTGGAACCTGCGTGACAAGAGCCGTGCCACGTTCGAAGGCGAGTGGACGCGAACCGGCGACAAGTATCAGAAGACTCAAAATGGTCGGTTTGTCTATTGTGGACGCACCGATGACATGTTCAAGGTCAGTGGAATCTGGGTCTCGCCCTTTGAGATCGAGCAGGCGCTGCTTACGCATCCCAACGTTCTGGAGGCGGCAGTGGTGGCGGCCTGCGATGCGGAGGGGCTAGAGAAGCCCAAGGCCTTTGTCGTCCTCAAGCCGGGTGCAGCAGGAGATCATCTGGCCGAAGAGTTGAAGGCGCTCGTTAAGGAGCGCATCGGCAAATGGAAATATCCGCGCTGGGTGGAAATCGTTCCCGGCCTGCCCAAAACGGCCACCGGCAAGATCCAGCGGTTCAAGCTTCGGGATGCCCGCCGTGGCTGACTTCGTGTGGGTTGATGGCGCTCGTGCCACCATTGCCGTGAACGGCAAGCAGCTGGAAGCGGCGGCGTACGGCATGCCGCCAGGGGGCGCGCCGACCATCGTGCTGCTACATGAGGGGCTGGGCTGCGTCGCGTTGTGGCGGGATTTTCCGCGAGCGCTCGCGCAAGCCACGGGCTTGGGCGTCTTCACGTGGTCGCGTGCCGGCTACGGCCAATCCGACCCCGTCAAGTTGCCGCGCCCACTCGACTACATGACCCGTGAGGCGGTGGATTTCCTACCAGGTGTGCTGGACGCATTTGGTTTTCAGGAGGGATTCCTTCTGGGCCACAGCGACGGTGCTTCGATCGCAGCGATCTATGGTGGTTGTGTCCCCGATCCCC
>JAGWOX010000347.1 GCA_028877145.1 Acidobacteriota bacterium
AGGGCTGGCCGATACCGCGAAATTTCTTTTCGATGAACGGAATCAGTTCGTCGATGATCGCATCGCCGTAGGGGCCGACGTTGGCGGAATCCACGGCGTAGGAATCGTCGAAATAGGGATTGGCATGCTGGATGACGAGGATGAGCATGTGCGGCAGCCGGCCCGAGGTCCAATCCTGATAGAACTTGTAGGCGTACACCTGCTGGGTGTGGGCGAAGCCGGTGAGATTGGGATCGGGCGGTGTGGTGCGAAAACCGCGGAAATCGCTCTGAAAATGGCCCTGTTCGACGAGCAGGGGATAGTGGGCGTCGGGGTGCGTGTACCAGCCAGCGGGCAGAAGCACGATCGCGCCGAGATACATCGGCCGGCCCCAGGATTTCGTCAGGAATTTGCTTACGATCCGGAGATGCTTGATGTATTTGGTGTCCTTGGGCGGGACGATGGGCGGAATGACCTGCGTCATTTCCACCCGGATCACGCCGCCCGCGGCGGGATCGACGTGGATGCGACGGGGCGTGCTATAGAAATTGCCGGGCTTGATATTCCACTGCTGGCCTTCACCTTCGTCCATGGGGAGCTCGATGGTGTGGCCGTCGGCGCGATGGAACGTGGTGTAGCGGTTGAGGAGAGCCTGGACGTAATAGTCGCCGGCGGGAATATCGGAAAGGCTGGAAAGGGGATAGCCGAGAGTGGAATCGTCGACGAGAGCGGCCGCACCGGGCGCCAGGGCGTTCACGTCGACGCCAAAAATCTGTTGCGTTTGGTTGACCTTTTCACCGATTTCCATGCGCGGCTCTTCGGCGTAGTTGGTCGAGAGCAGAAGGTAGACGCGGCCATTGACCGGCTTGGCGCTCGCGGCACTAGAGAAGGAGATTGCAAAGCGGAGGGGCGAGCCCGCGGTTTTCCTTGGTGGCTGGTTCTGCGCGAGCGCGGCCGGCGAAAAAAAGATAAAGACGGCGAAAAGGTTTGAAAGAAAGGAAGCCCATTTTTTCATCTTGGTTACCCCAAACGAACTCTGAAAAATGCCGCACCGCGCATCGCCAGTGGACGATTGGCCGCCCGGCAAGGCGCGAAGCGGGGGATGTTAGCAATTCCTTCCGGGAGGCGCCAGAGGGGGAAGTCCGGCGGCTACTCGTAACGGAGAGCGACGTTGGGATCGACGCTGGCGGCGCGACGCGCAGGAATTCCGCAGGCGACGAGAGCTACGATTATCAGTAGCGCCACCGTGGAGAGGAAGCTCGGCGGATCGAACGCGCCGATGCCGTAGAGCAGGCTTCGCATGCTTCGGGCGAGCAGCACCGAAATGCCAAGTCCCACCGCAAGCCCCACCACAACCATCCACATCCCTGTTCGCAGGACCAGCAACAGCACGTTGCCCGGCTGCGCGCCGAGCGCCATCCGTACGCCAATCTCCCGCGTGCGCTGGCTCACCGAATACGACATGACGCCATAGGTGCCGATGGCGGCGAGCAGCAGGGCAAGCAATCCGAAACCGCCGAGAAGTTCGGCGGCGATACGCGGCGGATCAAGCGAAAGCTGCAATTGTTTGGCGACGGTGGTTGTGAAGTTCAACCGTAGGGTCGGCGCCACCGACTGAATCGTGGAGCGCAGCGTGGGCATGGCAGCTTCCGGATCGCCTTTGGTGTGGACCATGAGCATGACGAAAGGAGAGAAGTGCTGCTTGAGTGGGAAATAGACGATGGGTTGAGGAGGCTCGCCGAGCGTTTGGTATTTGACAGTATTCACTTCTCCCACCACGGTCACATCCCAGGTCTGCTTCAGGAAATGCAGGTGCTGGCCGATCGGATTCTGGCCGGGCCAGAAATTGTCGGCGAGCGCGCGATTGACGACGGCGACCATGGCGCCGCTTGGATCATCGGACTCGGTGAAAGCGCGGCCGCGAAGCAGCGTAATTCCCGCGGTGCGGAAATAGCGGGGCTGCACGGAGATG
>JAGWOX010000131.1 GCA_028877145.1 Acidobacteriota bacterium
GTCCACGAACGGCGTCGATAGCTGCCGTCGAGAAATCCGAGCTTTCAATCGCCAGAAGAACTTTGCTCATGAGTGTTCCCTCCCCTTCCTTTGAGCCCCAATCGGGTGCAAGCCTGTGTCCTTGACAGCGAAGGAGCATATTTCGGGTCTGGCTAAGTCTTCGAAGTCCTGATAGTTCATCCGCAAAGCATCGCTGTGGGATCCTGCAGGGAAAACGATCTCCCGCCCGACCGCTAGCGTCACATCCATATACACGGGCACGCCGTAGAGCCGGCCGAATGGAGGAATGGCTCCCAGCTCGCAATCGGGGAACAGCTCGCGGATTTTGTCTTCGGGAGCCAGACGTACCGTTTCCCCCACGATCTCCGCCATGCGAGTGAGATCGACATGGTAGGAAGCCGGCAGAACGGCGAGATAACTCTGGGCATGGCCTTCAAGAACCACCGTCTTGGCCATCTCCTTGCCTGGAATATGCATGGCGGCCGCAGCCATTTGAGAGCTGAAGGCCGGAGCATGCTGAATCAAGGAATAGGACACACGATACAACCTCAGAAAATGTTGCAGACGTGTCGAACTGACTTGCATGGCGCCTCCGCGCCGGGTAAATGCGCCACCGGCCTTTGCAATCAGAATTAAGCATCCGCAGTGCCAAAACGCACCACTCAGACGCGGGAATCTCTACCCCCTTTCCTTTCAAAAAGTTGGGACCAAAGAGGCCTGACGGCGAAGCTTGGGAGTTGAGGAATTTGCCCCTTCATATTGAGCGATTTCGCGAGAGAGAGGCGTCGGCCGGCTGAGACTGCCCCATCTAAACAGAACAAATGCAAGAACATGAAAGCGGGGCCTTGAAGTACACGAAATGGCCCTAAGCGTGCGAGTCATTTGACAGAGCCTGCGGGGAAAACGAACTGGTAGTGTCGCTCCTCCCGCCTGGCAATGGGTTCTCAACATCCTCACGGGAAGGTAATCATGAATTTCCCCATCCAGATCAGCTATCGAAATTTGGAGCCTTCGCCCGCCGTCGAGGCTTGGGTTCACAAACAGGCCGAAAAACTCGAGACCTTCCATCAAAGCATTGTGCGGTGCCGGGTCGTGATCGATGTCGCGCATCGCCATCTGCGCCGTGGGAACCGCTTTCTGGTGAAAGTGCTGCTCTCGGTGCCCGGTGGGCAGGTGTCGGCGCGCAATCTGGCGGCGCCGGTAGATCCGGAAAAACTGCTCGATGAGGGACGAAAGGCGAAAAAATTCGAAATCGGGGCGCCGCAAAAAGAGTTGCGACTCGCGATCGCGGAAGCATTTCGTTCCGCGGGCCGGCGCTTGCAGGATTTGGTGCGCTTGCAACGGCGCAAGGTGAAGACTCACAAACCGACGCTGGCCCGAGTGATCGAGTTGTTCTCCGACCGCGGTTATGGGTTTTTGGAGACTCTCGAAGGCCGGCGCCTCTACTTTCACAGGAATAGCGTATTGCACGAGGCGTTCGACGATCTGGCCCCGGGAGTTTGGGTTCAATTCTCGGAGGAAAGAGGCGAGCAAGGACCTCAGGCGAGCACGGTGAGACTGGTTCGGCGGACTCACCAGCGCAGGCGGACCAGAATAGCCGCGTGAAGATATCGGTATCACAGTTACGCTAACAAATAGTAATTCCACAGCAAGAGGCAACCTGATCCGGCGACTGGGTTTCCTACCTTAGAGCAACGACGATCGTCGGAGCACCACTCAAGCCAGCAACACCGGGGGACGGAAGTGAAAAACGGGGAGATTTGTGTACTTTTGCTGGGCGAGAGCCCCAGTAGTTTCCATCTGTTGCAAAGGAGCCTGGAGCGGCGGCATTGCCGCTGCCTGCGGGCGCAATCATACGAGGAAGCACATCACCTGCTCGGCGACGAAACACCGGAAATCGTCTTGAGCGCAATTCCACCGCAACCGGGCGCGATTTCCTCCTTGACCGAGCGCCTGAGCGGAGCCAAGGCAAGCTTCTATTACGCCTATCCCGTCGAGAACGGCTGCTGGTGGATGCCGGCGCTGCATCGTGGCGAGCGATGCTTCGGCGCACCGGCGATGCGGCCTGCCAAATTCGCAGGACTAATCGACCAGGTCGTGGAAGAAATCCGCGCCGAGAGAGAACGCGAGCGGAAGATCGCTCCGGCCGCCATTGCCAGGGTGGTTCCGGTGCGACCGGCCCAGCCGCGGAAGTCGGCCGTTTTGGCGTTCACAAAGGCGGCTGGCTAAAAACCGATCTTTGTCCGAAACTAAAAGGTTGATTCGAACATCTATCGATTTAGAATATAGAGGCGGTGCGAGAGAGCAGTCTCTGGGGAATCGCGCCAGGTCTCGGCAGGCGGTTACAACGCGGGAAAGGAGGGTCATCGTGCCCGACACGGAATTCGGTGTCCTCCTGATTGGGGAGAGTGCCAGAAGTTTCACGCACATTATCCGGCGGCTGGAACATCACGGCTGCCGTTGCCGGTTCGTGGACTCATATGAACAGGCGCGTGAATTCATCCGGAAGGAACCCTTCAACCTGGTCCTCAGCGTGATCCCCCCGCGCGAGCATGCAATTTCGTCACTTACCGAAATGCTGTTTGGCACGCGGGCAAGCATCTACTACGCCCAGTTGGTGGAGGATGGTTGCTGGTGGCTGCCCGCGCTGCGGCAGGGTGAGCGCTGTTTCGGCGCCCCAGCCCTGCGGCCAAGTGAATTTGCCTCTCTTCTTGACCAGGAAGTCGAGCGAAGCCACAAGGCTGCCGAAGCCAAGCCGAAGCCGCCCGTCGCTCCGGTGATTCCGATGGTCACTCTTCCCGGCCCGCCGAGTTCGGAAGAGATCAGAGCCAGCGAACTCCGTATACGGACGCGCTCCAAAGTCGCGCGTTAGACCGTCTCTTTACCAACAACCTTCCTGTGTGGTCGGACCAGCGCCTCATGTTGCGCACGTGTATCAGAGCCGTCTCCCGTTTTGTCGCCGATACCACTGCTCGCGGCAATTCTCGACCCGCAACAGGGCTCAAGACGGGCGGTGAATGAAATGCCAGAGCGGAAGATGTAGACGGGCCTCCACACCCGGGCCGGGGCTTCGATTTTCGAGGCTGAGGGTGCCGCCGTGGGCCTCGGCGATTTCGCGGCTGAGAACCAGGCCGATGCCGGAGCCGCCAGGTTTCGTCGTGAAAAAGGGAATGAAGACGTTGCCGGGATTCGAGAGGCCCGGCCCCTCGTCGCGGACAAACACCTCGAGCGATTCGCCGTTCCTCGACCAGCCGAGTTGCACGCCGCCTCCCGTTTCGAGCGAGGCGTCGACCGCGTTGCGAACCAGATTGATGAGCAACTGCTCGAGTTGACCGGCGTCGGCCTGAATGGCCAGCGGAGGGCCATCGACGACGCCGACGGCAAGGCGCTGCTCGAGGCCGGCCACGCGATGAATCCACGACCCGACGTCGAGCGGAGCGGGACGTGGCGACGGCAGCTTTGCCAGGCGCGCGTAGCCATCGACGAAGCGGCTGAGCGCTTCGGTGCGCGAGGCGATCAAGGCCAGGCCTGAGGTCATGTCTTCGCGCCAGTCGTCGGGCAATTGGCGCCGTCCCAGGATGTCGCGCAGGCTTTCGGCGACGGATTTGAGCGGCGCAAGCGAATTATTCAGCTCGTGGCCCATCACGCGGATCAGCCGGCGCCACGTCTGGCGCTCCTCATCGCGCAGCGCACGGCTGATGTCCGAAATCACCAGCAAGCGATGCGGCAGGCCGTCCTGACGAAATACGCTGCGCCGAATTTCCCAGCGCCCGGCCTTTTCCGGGAAAGTTTTCGAGATGATGCGCGGCGAATCTCCTTCGAGGCATTCGGCCAGAGCCAGATCGGCGGCGGCCGCGCCGATCATCTGTTCCCGGAGCCGCCCGAGCAGGCGTTCGGCGGCGCGATTGGCCAGGCGAAGGCGGGCGGCGGCATCGAAGGAGAAGACGGCGACGTCGATCTCGTCGACGACGGTGCGCAACAACGCGCTGGCCTCCATGGCGCCGAGGCGCTGTTCGTGGAGGTTGTCGACCAGGGAATTCAGCTCGCGAAAGACCTCGCCGAGGCTGTCGTCGCGACGGGCGCCTCGCGCGCGAATCGAAAAATCGCCTTCGCGGATGGCCGCCAGAACGTTCGAGAGCGTGCGGAGAGGAAAGGTGACGAGACCGCCCGTGGCCAGGGCAAAACCCATCCAGAATAGGCCGATGAAAATCGTCAGCGCCCAGCGCGTGCCCGGCTGCATGTCGCTGGTCCAGACGACCACCAGGATTCCCACGGTGCCCGGCAGCCCGGCCAGCCAGGCGTAGAGCCGGACTCGCCTCTCGAGACCAAGCGGTTTCATAGGCCGTGTTTCTGCAAGCGGCGATAGAGCGCGCTGCGCGAGAGGCCGAGCGCGTGCGCGGCCTGCGTGACGTTGCCTCCGTAGCGTCCCATCGCCTTTTGGATCAGCACTCGTTCGACATCCTCGAGGCTCATCTCATCCAGCCGCGCGGGAGTCTCGCGCGAGCCCTCGAGCGCCATATCGGAAGGCTGGATCAAGTCGCTCTGGGCGAGCAGCACCGCGCGCTCGACCGTGTGATCGAGTTCGCGCACGTTGCCCGGCCAGGCGTATCGCGCGAGCAGTCGCAATGCCGCTTCGTCGAAGCCGGTCGTCGGCTTGTGATATCGCGCTGCGTAGCGGCGCAGAAAGTAATGCGCGAGCAGTGGGATATCCTCCTTGCGCTCGCGGAGGGGAGGCAGGCGGATTTCGATCGTGTTCAGGCGAAAGAGCAGGTCCTCGCGGAAACGGCCGCTCGAAACCTCGGCGCGAAGATCGGCGTTCGTGGCCGAAAGCACGCGCACGTCCACGTGGCGCGTGATCGAGGAACCGACACGCTCGACTTCGCCGGTTTCGAGGACCCGAAGCAGCTTCGCCTGCAGGTTCAGCGGGAGATTGGCGATCTCGTCGAGAAACAGCGTCCCCTGATCGGCAAGTTCGAAGCGGCCGACGCGATCGGTCTTCGCGTCGGTGAACGCTCCCTTGATGTGGCCGAAGAGTTCGCTTTCGAAAAGCGTCTCAGGCAGGCCGCCGATATTGACGGTAACGAGCGGCTTCGAGGATCGGGTTGAGAGCGCCTGGATGGTTCGCGCGATCACGTCCTTGCCGGTGCCGTGCTCACCGGTGATTAGCACGTTGGCGTCGGACGCGGAAACGCGCGAGACCAGATCCATCACCGGCTGCATCGCCGCCGATTCGGCGATGAGCGCCGGCCGGCCCTGCGCCTGCAGCAGGCGGTTCTCGGCCTCGAGGCGCTGGCTCCGGCGCAATGCGCGTGCCAGTTCGATGTGCGTGCGCACGCTGGCGATCAATCGCGCGTTGTCCCAGGGTTTCTGCAGGAAATCGCGGGCCCCGCGCCGCATCGCTTCGACCGCCAGGTCGACCGTGCCCCAGGCGGTGAGCACGACGACGGGCAGGCTCGAATCCAGCGCCTGAATGCGCGAGAGCAGATCGAGCCCCTCCTCCCCGGAAGTCGTGTCGCGCGTGTAGTTCAAGTCGATCAGGATCGCATCGTATTCGCGCGACCCGAGCGCCGAGAGAACCGCGCCCGGCGAGCCGGCCGTTTCGACGGCGAAACCCTCCGATTTCAAGACCAGCCGGAGCGCTTCCCGCACGTCGGCCTGGTCGTCGGCAACCAGCACACGTGCGCTATGGTCGCTCCGTGGATTCGTGGATGGATTCATGGGCGTTGGAAGTGTTTTCTCCATGCTATCTCGAAGCCGCGCCGCCAAGCCAATGGCGCGCGTCGCACCTTTATTTCCCGCTCACATTGCGCCAGCGCCACCGAGTAACACAAAGTGTTGTGGCGCCGGCGTCCCGCCGGCGAATTTCGTCAGAGTTGGGCGCCGGCCGTCGCCGGGAATTCGCAACCGGCGCGGACAGGATTACCTGTGCTGCTGGCGGACCGCTATCCGGCCGTAGCCAGCGCGTGATCGCTCACGATCCAGCCGTCGGCGAGTTGAATGATCCGCCGGGCGTAGGCGGCCCACGTCTCGTTGTGCGTCACCTGGATGATCGTCGTGCCCTCGTCGTTCAAACGCCGCAGCAGATCCATGATCATTTTCCCCTGTGTCGAATGCAGGCTCCCGCAAGGCTCGTCGGCGAGGATCACCTTCGGGTTGCCGATCAGCGCGCGGGCGACGGCCACCAACTGCTGCTGCCCGCCCGACAACTGGCTTGGGAAAAGGTCTTTCTTGCCGACGATCTGGAACTTGTCGAGCATCTCGGCCACCATCGCCTGCCGCTCGGATTTCTTGAAATTGCGATACGAGAGCGGCAAATCGAGATTTTCGGCGACGGTCAGATTGTCGAGCAGATGGAACTGCTGAAAGATGAAGCCGATGTACTGCTTGTGTAGCTCGACCCGCTGGCGATTCGAGAATTTGTGGACGGGATGCTCGAGGAAATTGTATTCCCCGGTCCATTCGCCGTCGAGCATGCCGATAATGCTCATCAGCGTGGATTTCCCGGCGCCGGAAGGTCCCATGATGGTGACGAACTCGCCTTCATGGACAATGAGCTGGATCCGGCGCAACACCCATGTTTTCCCGGCTCGTGTCTCGAAGACCTTCTCCACATCATGCATTTCGATCAGGGGCATCATTTCCTCTCATTCGTAGCGTAGCGCGTCGACGGATCGATGCGTCCCATGCCGCGCAGAAATGTAGCACGGCCAAGGGGCAACGCCGCCAGGTAAAAAATGGAACGCGCAGTACTGGCGTCTGCTCCACGCGCGGTCCCTCCCCCGCGCAACGCGCAGCAACACATTAGGCTACCAAATCCCGGCGTCCCATGGCCGCCAGTCCCGGCCTGAACAGGCAAACAGGACGCGGCCGCTTTTCGAACCGCTCCGATCAGCACTTTTTTCATTCGGCCGCCAGAACGATCAGCGTCATGTCGTCCGCAAAATTTTCTCCGTTGAAAGCGAGCAGAGCGTCGAGCACGCGCTCGTGCAGTGCTTTTGCGGGCAGGGCGCGGTGCTCTACAGCGAGAGTGCGCAGGCGCTCCTCGCCGAATTCTTCACCCGCGGCGCTGGTGGATTCGGTGACACCATCGGTAAAGAGCAGCAGGCGGTCACCCGACGCGAGCGTGACTTCTTCGTCCGCGAATTCGGAGATGCCGTCGATGCCCAGCACGCTCCCGCCAACGTCCAGACGCGCCCATGAGCCGTCGGCATGGACCAGAAGTGGCGGGTTGTGGCCTGCATTCGTGTACACCAGCCGGCGAGCCGGCACATCGAGAAGCGCATAGAAACAGGTGACGAAACGATCAGCGGCCAGCGAACCGCCCAGAGCGCGGCTGATCTCCGCGCAGAAATCGCGCGGCCGCATGCGCGGCGAGGATAGCCCGCGCACCATCGCCTGCAGATTCGACATCAGCAGCGCGGCCGGCACGCCCTTGCCCGCGACATCCGAGACCGAGAGAACAACGCTCACGTCGTCCAGTTTCATCACATCGAACGAATCGCCGCCAACGCCGTGGGCCGGTCGCCAGGCGGCCGCAATCTCAAACCCGGGAATTCGGGGAATCTCGCGCGGCAGAAAACCGCGCTGCACGATGTGCGCTTCCTCGATTTCGAGCGTGCGATTGCGAAGCTCAGTTTCGATTTCCCGGCTGTGGGATTCAAGAGCGGCGGCGCGGTCGGCCGCCTCGCGCCGGGCGCGATGCCGCGCGATCTGCGCGCCCAGGGTTTCAAGCAGCCGCTCGTTGTCCCACGGCTTCTCGACAAAATCGACGATGCCTCGGTGCATCGCCTCGACGGCGAGTGTAACTGTGGCCCAGCCGGTCATCACGACAACCGGAGGAAGATACGCCTCCCGTTGCAGTTCGGCAAGCAGATCGAGCCCTTCGCGGCCGGAGGTTGTGTCGCGCGCGTAGTTCAGGTCGATGAGCAGCAGATCGAAATCTGCATGGCGCACCGCATCGAGCACGCCCGCCGGCGAGGTCGCCGTGACCACGTCGTATCCGTGCGCCTTCAAAAGCAGGCGCAACGCCTCGAGCACGTCCGGTTGATCGTCGGCCACCAGCACCCGCGGCGGCGCGTAGCTGGCAACGAAAGGCAAATTTTCGGCAAGCGAGTTCATGGCACCCTACTCATTTCTCAGTGCGGTGGCTGGATCGACGCGTGTCGCGCGGTGCGCCGGGACGTAACAAGCCAGCGCGGCAACCGCCAGCAGAACCACGGCAGTAACGACATACGTGCCCGGATCGGCCGCGCCAACCCCGTAGAGCAGCGAACCGAGCGCACGCGTCAGCGCCAGTGCCCCGGCGATGCCGAGCACCAGGCCAACACCGACCATGCGAATTCCTTTGTCGAGCACCATCCGGAAAACGTCGATCGGTCGCGCGCCGAGCGCCATCCGCACTCCGATTTCGTTTGTCCGTTGCGCCACCGAATAGGCAAGCAGGCCGTAGAGACCGACGGCAGCGAGCGCGAGGGCGAGCAAGCTGAACAGGCCCGCTACGCTGGCGGTGAGCCGTATCTGGCGGAAGTTATCGTTCACCTGCCCGCGAAGGGTTTCGACGTCAGTGATGGGCAAGCGGCCGTCCACCTGGCCAATTGCCGTGCGCACCTCACCCGCCGCAGCCGAGGCATCACCGGCGGTGCGCAGTTCGACCTCGGACAGCAACGCCGACGGATCCTGCGCTTGCAGGATCGAGGTGAAGACGAGTGGTCCGGGCGCCTCCCGCACGTCGTAATATTTCGCGTCGTTCACCACGCCGACGATTTCGTATTCGGCGGCGTGCTCTTGCTTCGGGCCGCCGAAAAAGAAGCGGCGGCCAATGGGGTTTTGTCCGGGCAGGAAGCGGCGAACAAAGGCTTCGTTGACAATGGCGACTTTGGGCGTGGCTGGCGTGTCTTGCGGGCTGAAATCGCGTCCGAGCAACACGTCGAGTCCGAGCGTTTCGGCGTAGTGCGTGCCAACGAGCAGCACATCGACGTCCATGTCCTCTCCCTGACGCCGAGGCCGGCCCGGAATCGTGATGTCGTCGGAACGGTCGTAGCCACTCAGCGGGCTATAGCTTGCGACCGTTGCCGAACGCACACCGGGGAGCGAGTTCATCCGGTCGAGCAATTTCTGGTACAGGTTGGTGAGTTCCGCGGGCTTATATCCGGCGATCCGCGGGTTGATGCCGACGAGCAGAACGTTCGATGGATTGAAGCCGAACTGCTGGTCCTGCAGATTCATCAGGCTGCGTGCCAGAAGACCGGCGCCTACGAGAATCCAAAGCGACAGCGCCACCTGCAAAACGACCAGCGCCCGCAATAATCCCGACCGCGCCGCCCGGCTCGCCGCCCAGGCAGAATGCTCGCGAAGCGTGAGCATCGGCTCGACGCGAGAGGAACGCAACGCCGGCGCGATGCCAAACAGAATGGCGGTGACGACGAGCACGATAAGCGCGAACAGCAACACGCGCGCGTCCGGCAGGACGTTCACGGAAACGCCCTGGCCCAGAAGGCTCACGAGCGCATCGACGCCCCACGCCGAGAGCAGGCCGCCGACAATCGCTCCGAACCCGGCGAGCACCAGACTTTCCGTCAGCCACTGGCGTACGAGGCGCGCCTTGCTGGCTCCGAGCGCCATGCGCATCGAGATTTCCTTCTGCCTGCCTGCCGCCCGGGCCAGCAGCAGATTCGCCACATTGGCGCAAGCAATCAGCAAAACGAGTCCGACGGCCACGAGCAGGATCTCGAGCGGCCGGGAGTACCGGGAGCGCAAGCCGGAGATGCCACGCGCGGCCGAAACCAACTCGATGGAAGAGTGGGCGATGCGATCGCGGGCATCGCGATCGAGCTTGCTGCCGGCCTGATCGGTGAGGAATTGTCGCAATTGCACGTCCACTATCGCATTCGCCTGCCGCATGCTCTCGCCCGGCTTCAACCGGCCGACGAGATTCAACCAGTAGACGTCTTGCGCCGTCAGTCTGGAATCTGCCAGCTCGATCTGCGGTTGGAAATTTAGCGGAATCCAGAAATCGGGCGCCTTGCGCACTCGCTCGCCAAAAAACGACTGCGGCATGACGCCGACGATCTTGAATGGCGTTTGGTTCAGAATGACCGTTTGCCCGGTGACGGCAGGATTGCCCGAAAATTGCGTTTTCCAATACCCGTAGCTGATGACTGCCGCGGGCTTCGCGCCTGGCTGGTCGTCCGGCGGCGTGAGTGCGCGGCCAAGCAGCGCGTTGACATCCATTGCCTGGAAATAGTTGCCGGAAACCAGCTGCCCGACCGCCCGATCGGGAGCGGCGTTCGACGGCCGCCCTTCCACCCGCACCGCGATCGGCGTATTGCCGCTACGCACGCCGGCAAGATCAGTGAAGGCCTGATTGTGGTCGCGCAGGTAAACGTATAGAGGATAGGAAAAGTAGTTCCACGTCCCTGACGGTGGTGGTGTGCTGACCTGTGTACCTTCACCGGTGCGATCGCTGAAGACCACGAGGCGGCTGGGACTCGGTACCGGCAGCGTCTTCAGTACGACGGCATCGAGCAAGGTAAAAATCGCCGTATTCGCGCCTATCCCAAGCGCGAGCGTCAGAATCGCCACAACAGCGAAACCGGGAGATTTCGCCAGTAAGCGAATCGCGTATTTCACGTCCTGCCAGAGGGTGGACATTCGCATTAGTCCTCGGACCTTCGCTCACGATCAAGAATGCCTCGGCTGCGGCCCGCATGCACTTTCAGAGTCCCCATCAATAGAAACGGTGAACCCACGCTGAATGTTCAACGGGAATGAAGCACCTGCCATGCCAACCCTGTGGCAACCTATGACCAAGATAACTGAGGAC
>JAGWOX010000132.1 GCA_028877145.1 Acidobacteriota bacterium
CCCCCCCCACGCCAGGTTCAACCGCCCGGCATTGTCCCGTCTCCGGCCGGAACGGGCGTCGCGGACGCCGCTATTCGCCCGAATCGGCGGGTGAGCCTGGTTTTCACTGACGGCCCACTTCCGTCAACGGCTGCCGGAGCGGGGCTGGCGACCGGAGCGGTGAGGCCCGGCCGCGATGGCGTTTTGCGGCCGAAGCCGCGTTGCATCGAAGAAGTGCGCTTTGTTTTCTTCATGCGCACACGGTACGCGCAGAGCACTCACCGAGACAATCGCGGGCTTTACCGTAAACAATTCGCAAAAAATCCATGTCATCCTGAGCGAAGATCTTCGCGACGAACGAAGTGAGTCCCGACGCACTGTGTCGGGGAGGATCCCGTCCCTACATTTGCCCAGGCCAACCCACCTGCCGGCGTCTAGGTTGCCGCCGTCGGGGCCGCCCGTGGCTATTCCGTGGCCAGCTCCGCGCGCCGCGCCCGATGGAAATCAAAAAGCGTGGCGTTAGCCGACGCAATCGTTTCCAACTCCGCCGCAATTTTCCTCAGGTCTTTACCCGCCACCACCGCGTACAGTTCGTCTTCACCGACGTTTGTATAGACCCGGTTGCCGATGCATCCCGCGCTCAGTACCAATCCTCCCGCCAGCGCGGCGGGCAATGCCATGCACGTCGGCCGGCCCAGCAGCGGAAGTCCCGCTCGCACTCCGGCACGGAGCGCCGCCTCCTGCAAAAGCATCGTTTTCCCCGGCCGGCCCGTCAGCAGCACAAGGTCCGGATCGACCGGCGTTTCCCCGAGCGGCGCGTAGATGACCACTCCCGGCGTTTCAGCCAGGCGCGGAATTCCCGGCACCTCTTCCATCTTCAAATAGCCAATTCCCGTCATCAGCTTGAGCGTCTGCTCGAGTTCGGGAGCGCGCTCCTGCGGCAGCGGGATGTTGTGTGTGTAGCTGCCGATGGCGCAGTTGAAATGATCGCTCGGAACGGTGTAGAAGGAGCGCCCCGCAGCCGCCAGCCGCCAATAGCTGCAGCTCGAAGGCTCCACCCCGCTGAATTTCTCGACGCCCGCCGGCGCCGCGGATCGAAAAGCGATGGCTACCGGGCGCGAATGCATCCCCAACGTCCGGCGAAACAGCGACTCCATGCCCTGGTAATCGGTCAAAGCGCATCTCCTCGGGAATGGGAACTCTGATGAACGAACTTCCATCGTAACGGCAAGCGTGTGAGCAACACAAACCGCAACGGATGCCGAGGAGTTTTTCCGGTAAGACCGAGGTCAATGGGAAGCGGGGAAATTCTTGGCCGCTTCCTCGACGGAAGGAAACAGATCGATGGCGCGATGGATTTGGGTCAGCCTCAGCACGTTTTCCACCATGCCCTTGGCTCCGGCCAGCCGCAGCGTTCCGCCGGCCTTCTTCACGTGAGAAAAACACAGCACGATCGCGCCGATGCCGGCGCTGTCTACGATCTGCAGTGCGCCGAGGTCCAGAATGATCCGGCGAACGCCCTTCTTGATTTCCTCTTCGACGCCCTGCGTCAGTTGCTGGCGATCGTTGCTTGTGCGCACCTCGCCGGAGACTGCCAGCGCCACCGTTCCCGGCTCGATTTCCTTACGGATCAGTTCCAAGAGATTGGACGCTCCCACCCCGGGTATCGACCACCCGGAGAGTTATGCCGAAGCTACCCCCGCTCGCCTCCTACGTCAAGCAGGAAGGTAGCCGTCCGCTCTTCAGGCGCCATCACCTTCGTAAGGGAACTGGCGGATCATGCGCAGGCAGTCCGACAAAGCCACCAGCACCGTGTCGCCCCAGCCGCAGGGAAGCACCGCCGCCGTCTTCTGATTCACCGCCTTGTCGGCCTCGGCGAAAAACCGCTGATGGTGGCCGTGCGGAGGAGTGGCGAATTCGCGCACGGTGATCCGGAACGTGACGTCGCCTCCCGCGTGATGCTTCTTCATCGAGAAAAAATGGAGCAAAGCCAGTTCTTCGGAAGGTTCGGCCTGCGCGTAATGCCATTCAGCCACGCCATCCTCCTCGGGAAAATCCCCCTCGACCCTGCCCGCTCAATCGGAAACTCGAAAATACTAGTGTGCCAGCCCAGCTAAGTCAACGCGTGTTCCGGATTGCGCATTCATCGGGAGGTAGGGACCGCCCCTCTCGAGGGGAGGAACCTAGAGCTAGAAAGGCAAGCCAGCGCGATGGCACTCACCTTGACATTCTACTGGAAGCGGGATATCGTCACCTAGAATGTCTACTAGAGAACGGAAACAGCGCATCGAACTTCTCCAGGGCACGCTGGACCTTCTGATCCTGCGCACCCTGCGCCTGGGCCCGGCGCACGGCCACGCCATCGCCAAGGCCATCGAATTCGGATCCGCCGACGTGTTGCAGGTCGAGCAGGGGTCGCTGTATCCGGCGCTGCACCGGCTGATCAAGCGGAGATGGATTTCGGTTGAAGAGGGCACCTCGGAAAACAATCGGCGCGCGAAGTTCTACCGGCTGACGGCCAGGGGCCGGCGTCAGTTGGTAATCGAAACCGGCAAGTGGGACAAGCTGGCGACAGCGATTGGGCGGATTCTCCAGCCGAGCGAGCAGGAGGCCGAATCGTGAACCGGCGCAAGCGCATGATCGATGGTCTGGACCAGGAGATTCACGATCACATCGAGAGAGAGGTGGAAGAGAACCTCGATCGTGGAATGTCGCCGGAGGAGGCGCGTCGCGCGGCCCTGCGCAAATTCGGCAATGTAGCGCGAGTGAAAGAGGACACTCGCGAAGTGTGGACCGCCGTCTGGCTGGAGCAACTCGTGCGAGACCTCCGCTTCGGCCTGCGCACGCTGCGCAAATCGCCGGGATTCGCCGTCGTCGCGATTTTCACGCTCGCGCTGGGCATCGGAGCGAACACCGCCATCTTCTCGGTGGTTGACGCCGTGCTCCTGCGGCCCCTTCCCTTCCCGCAGTCCGATCGCCTGGCGACGATCTGGGGCACGCACTCGAAGCTGCACGAAACGCAGCGCCCGCTCAGTTATCCCGACGTGGTTGACCTTCAGAAGATGAATACCGTTTTCGAAAATGTCGCTGCGTACGACGAAGGGAGTGCGACGCTGACGGGTCCGGGCGAGGCGTTGCATCTGAATGGGGCGCGTGTGACCGCAAACATGTTTTCGCTGCTGGGAGTCTCGCCGATCCTGGGACGCGGATTCGTGCCCGGCGACGACCGCGCCGGCAATTACGCGGTGGTCCTCAGCTACGGTTTGTGGGAGAGCCAGTTCCACGGCGATCCGAGCGTGATCGGCCACTCCGTCGAGATCGAGGGGCGCGGATACACCATCGTCGGTGTGATGCCGCGAGATTTCACGTTCCCTTTGGACTCTGATCCGCCCAAGCTCTGGATCACCTTTTCGGCGTTGGCAACGCCGATCAACGGCCAGAAGCCCGAAAGCGAAAAGCGGGGCTCGCATTTCCTGGCCGGCATTGCGCGATTGAAGCCCGGCGTCACGATGGCGCAGGCCAATCAGGACACGGAAATGGTTGGCCGATGGCTGACGAAAGAGCATCCGGACACGAACAAGTACCTTGGACTGCGAGCGATGCCGGCTTTGCACGCCCTGGTGGGTGACGTTCAGCGGCCCCTGTATATCCTGCTCGGTGCGGTAGGGCTCGTCTTGCTGATCGGGTGCGCGAACGTGGCAAACCTGCTCCTCGCGCGCACGACGGGGCGCCGGCGCGAGGCCGCCATCCGGTCCGCGCTGGGCGCTACGCGCGGACGAATCGTCAAGCAACTCCTGGTGGAAAGTGGATTGCTCTCGCTTGGGGGCGGCGCGTGCGGATTGCTGATCGCTATGTGGGGAACTGAGTTGTTCGCGCGCATCGGGGCAGATCAGATTCCGCGATTGGCGGGCGCTCAGCTCGACGCCCGGGCGCTACTCTTCACCTTCGTCGCCGCGGTCGGGACGGCGCTGCTCTTCGGAATCGCGCCGGCGCTGCACCTCTCCCGCGCGGATCAGACGGAAATGTTGAAGGAAAGTGGCCGCGGCACGGGCCAGAGTGCCAGGCAAAACCGCCTGCGAAGTCTGCTGGTGGTCTCGGAAATTGCGCTGGCGACCATCCTGGTGACCGGAGCGGGCCTCCTGGTGAAGAGCCTCCTGAATATCGAGAACGTAAATCCCGGATTCAATCCGCACGGAGTGATCACATACACCGTGGATCTCCCGGATTCGCGATACCCGAAGCCGGAACAAGCGGCGAGATTCTTCCGCGAACTCTTCGAGCGCGTACGGGCGATTCCCGGCGTCGAGAGCACGAGCGGAACCGTACCGCTACCGCTTTCGGGCGATGTGATCCGGACGAGTTACGAAATCGAGGGACGGCCTCTCGGCAACCACGATTCGCCGCATGTCCATCTTCGAGCGGTGGGACTGGACTATTTTCGGACGATGGAAATTCCTCTCCTGCAAGGACGCGTGTTCAACGCGGGCGATACCACCGGCAAGACGGACCTGGTGATCGTGAATAAGAAACTCGTAGAGGAGATGTTCCCAGGCGAGGATCCGATTGGGAAACGAATCAAGCCAGGGATCAGTACCAACGGAAAAGCGCCCTGGCGCGAAATCGTGGGCGTCGTGGGTGATGTGAAGCACCAGGGTCTGGACCGCGGCGATACGCCGGAATGCTACGTTCCCGAGGACCAGATTGGGTTTTCGTCCATGTCGGGCGTGGTGCGCTCGAATCTTGAGGCTGGCAGTCTGGTCCCTGCCATTCGCGCGGCGGCGAAAGCGATCGACAAGGATGTGCCGATTTACGCGGTCAAGACGATGGACGATTACGTGGCCCAATCGGTTACGCTTCCGCGGCTCGACTCGACCCTGCTCGCGATTTTTGCCGGGCTCGCGCTGGCGCTCGCGCTGATCGGGGTCTACGGCGTTATGTCGTATGGCGTGGCGCAGCGCACGAATGAAATCGGGATCAGGATGGCACTCGGCGCGCAGCGGGCCGATCTGCTGCAGCTGGTTTTGCGGCAAGGACTGGGCATCGCGGTCCTGGGCGTCGTGATCGGGACGGCAGGGGCATTTGGTGTGTCGCAATTGCTGGCGAAATTGCTTTTCGGCGTTCCGCCGGGCGACCCGCTGACCTTCGCTGGCGTGTCGGCCGCCCTGGTCGCATGCGCCATGGCTGCGTGCTACGTGCCGGCACGGCGAGCGATGCGCTTGGATCCGATGACGGCCCTGCGGCACGAGTAATCTGCCGCGCCGACAACCCGCTCCGGGACCCTACAGCCAAAGCTGCTCTTCGAAAAACACCAGGTTCTGTAACGCGAAGACCTTCGAATTCCTATGACGCGGCTTCACCGATTTCGAGCGGCTCGCCAACAGGAGTTTTCGGAACGCGTCCCTGGTGGGTTGTCCGGGCTACGGCGTTATGTTGAAGAAGACCGTTTGGAATAACGTGGGGGTTTGAAGGGCGTTGAAACTTTGCCCGCCGAAGAGCAGGAACCGCGGAGCATTCGTCGAAGAAAGCAGCGGGCTGACGATCGCGGTCGCGTTGAACACGTTGGCGCCCGGCATGTTCGAGGAAGCGAGGAAATTCAGCCACGGCGCCACCAATCCATCCCCGCCGATCATTGAGTGTTCCATCTCGACCGATCCCGGAGTGCCCCGGTAGACCCCCTCGGCGTCAATGATCTGCCCGAACGCGAGCCACGTAACGTGCTTCGCCCGTCCCTTGATCGTGGGACTGGTCGAAAGCCACGGACTCACGATACCGTTCACGACCGAGCTCAGCCGCACGTCGTTGATGCCGCCGAAGCCCGCCACGTTCGGAGAATTGGAATTCTGGCTGTCCCCGCCAAGCACATACAGCCTGCCCGCATACGCAAAGGCCGTCGGGAACGCAACCGGCACCGGATACGAAATGGGCGAAGTGATCCAGGGGCTCAGCGTGCCGTCTGCCTGAACCTTGGACACGTAGATGTTCGACGACGGCGCCTGGCTGATCGTCAGCCCGCCGATGACGTAGATAAATCCGTTGTGCAACACGACCGCCGGACCGATCAGCGGCTGCGGAAGGTTGAAAGGCAACAGCAACCAGATCCCCACCGCACCTGTGTCCGGATTCACCTGCGCCACATAGACGGTCGAAACGCCTCCCGGCTGACTCGTCGATTGAACCTGTCCGCCCAGCACATAGATATATCGCTTACCCACGGCTACCGGCGAGTTCCCCGCATCGGCCTCGACCATGGCGTGATGCGCGAGCGGCACGGGCAGCGCCTGCGTGACGGTCGCCGTCCACGATGGCCCCACCCGGCCGTCGGTTCCAAGAAGGTTGGACATAACTGTGGTCGTATTGACGCTCGCGTTGTAGCCGCCCGTGATGACCACCCATGCGCTCGTCGCGCTGTTCGACGGCACAACGACGGCGCGCAGGCCCGTGAGCGGCGCAGGAAGTGGAGTCGTCGTCGCCCAGGTGATCGTGTTCGCGTTGAAATTCGCGGTCGGTGCCAAATTCAGGTCGATCGTGTTGCTTGTTCCGCCCGTGGTTTGAACACTCACTGCCACCGTTCCCGGCACCGTGAACTGGTTCGATGCAGTCCCGGCCGGAATCACCGCGCTGATGAATGTGCTTGACCAGTCGCTGCTGCTCGGCGTGACCGTGGCGGAAATGCTTCCCTGCGCAAACACCACTTCGCCGGGAGCGCTTTGAAACCCCGTGCCGTTGATTTCGACCGGCAATCCCACTTGGCCCGATGGCGTGGTGGCGTTATTGAGATTCGCAACCTGCGGAACGGGAGGCGGGCCGGGCGTTATTGCCCCGCCGCTTGCACAACCGGCCACGAAGGCGCAGAGGATCACAATGGGGGCAAGGGACACCACAAAAAATCTGTTTGTCTGGGCACGCATCTCGGCCTCGCCCGCGGTGCCTGAGTGGCGGTCCCCTGATCCGCAACACAAAGTTACCGCTACGATCTGTTGCCACCAGATTAACAGGGTTCCATGGCCGGCGGAAATACCAGGACTACGACCAACGAGGTCTGATGGGGTGGGGAACGGGCTTCCGAGGGCCTTTCTCAACTGAAGCCCGTTCCCCGGCCGTCTGGGGGTAAATCGCTGCTCGTCGCCTGCTTGCGAACCGCCTACGGTGCGTTGTTGACGTAGACCTTGGCGCTGAGCGGGTTCGTGGGGTAGCCAACCCCTGCCGTGACGAACTGCTCGCCGCCGAAGAGCAGGAAGCGAGGTGCGTTGGTCGACGAAAGCAGGGGGCTGACGATGGCTGCGGCACTGTAGACGTTGGCGCTGGGCTCGTTCACCGAGTTGGTGATGCTGTTCCAGGAAGCCAGCGTACTGTCGGCATTCACGGTCGTGCGTTCAAGTTCGCAGCAACCCGGGTTACCGCTATAGATGCCTTCGGCGTCGATAATCTGCCCGAAAGCGAGCCAGGTGATTTGCTTGGACCGCTGTTTGATGGTTTGGCTGGTGGAAACCCATGCGCCGACAACGCCGAGGTGCGCGAGAGCGAAGTTGACGTTGGCAATCCCGCCGGTATTTGCGGTATTGAGCACCGTTTCGTTCTGATCGTCTCCGTTGATGACGTAGAGCTTGCCGGCGAATCCGAAGACCGTTGGAAACGCAACGTTGGAGGGATAGGCATTCGCGGATTTCGTCCATGAGCCGAGTGTGCCGTCGGCATTGATCTGAGCCGAATAAACATTGGGTGAAGGCTCACCCGTCTGTGTGAGCCCGCCAACGACGTAGACGTACCCGTTGAAGACCGTGGCGCCAGGGCCCGTCAAGGCCGCGGGAAGGCTGCTAGCCAATGGCGTCCAGTTGCCAACAGCGCCTGTTGTGGGATCCACCGGCGCCATGTAAACGGTGGAAGTCGCAAAGGTGGATGTGCTTCCCGGCGTGTCGGTCGAGTTCTGCTCGCCGCCGATCACATAAATGAAGCGCGAATTGACCGGCACGAGGGAATTACCAGGATCGGCTTCCACCATGGCGTGATAGGCGCGCGAGGCGGGAAGCGCGACCGTGGTGATCGCGCTCCAATTGGCTCCCAGGGTGCCGTCGGGCGCAATCGCGTTCGAGAGCACTGTGGTGTTGTTTTTCGTGCCGTCAAAGCCTCCGGTGAGGACGACAAAAGCGCTGCTGTTGCTGCCGGACGGCACGGCAACGGCCCGCAATCCGGCCATGGCCGTTGGCAGGGCTGGGATGTTGGCGTTGATGCTGCTGTTCGTCCAGGTGACGTTGTTCACGTCGAACGTGACGTTCGCCACAAGCGTGAGATTGATCGAATTGCTCGTTCCGCCGGACGTCTTTACGCTGACGCCGACCGTGCCCGGCGTGGTGAAATTCGTTGTGCCGTTGCCGGCGGGAACTACGGCCACGATGCCGGTGTCCGACCATCCGCCGGCGCTCGGAGTCACCGTCGCGGTAATGCTGCCTTGCGTGAAAATTACCGTGCCTGGGGAGCCTTGAAAGCCCGTCCCGTTGATTTCAATTGGCAAGCCCACCGGGCTCGAAGGGAGCGTGGAGCTGTTGATGTTCTGAATCACCGGAACCGGCGGCGGCGTGCTGCTGCTTCCTGCGCCACAAGCCGCCAGGAGTCCGCAAGTCATAAAGACAAAAAAGGTTGGAACTGCCTGAAGAATTCGGTTCGTTCTCATCTTCTTTGCAACCCATTCCAGCCGAGTCCTCGACCAGAACACGCGTGTTCCATTCCGGCATATTAACTATGTAGTAATGCGTCTTCAAGAGACCTGTCCCCTCACATTTCCATACCTGCAACTTTGTACCTCCGCCCGAAGCGGAACCTTCCTCGAAGTCCGTGCTGGACCGGCTCACGACTGATCGGCGCGACAGCATCCCCCGCTGGAGGTACCTCGATGAGGCGATACGCCTGCTTGACGCGCTCACCGCCCGGCCAATAGAATTGGTGTTTACGCAGATGATTGCCCCGATTTCCGATTGAATTCATGAGCCCAGCGGAAGCACCGCTGGGCTGTTGCTTTCTCAGGGGCCGAAATCGGGCCGGGAGTGTAAGTTTCCCCAGGTGCTCAGGTCCGTTGGGCGTTGGCTTTTTTCGGCTGGGTGTCCGCGGTGGCAAAGGAGCGAGGATGGTCGACGGAGCGATTCCCGAAGCATTGACATTTGATGACGTGTTGCTGGTGCCGAACCGGTCCTCGGTGCTGCCTGCCGAGGTCGACACGCGCACCTGCCTCACGCGGAAGATCGCCCTGAACATTCCGCTCGTCTCGGCCGCGATGGATACCGTGAGCGAATCCCGCCTGGCGATCGCCATGGCCCGTCAGGGCGGTCTCGGCTTCGTTCACCGCAATCTTCCCATCGACCGGCAAGCGGAAGAAGTGGACAAGGTGAAGCGGTCGGAAAGCGGCATGATCGTCGATCCCGTCACCATCGAGCCCGAGGCCCCGCTCAGCCGCGCCCTCGCCATCATGCAGAAGTACAAGGTCTCCGGCCTGCCGGTGACGCGCGGCTCGCGCCTGGTCGGCATCCTCACCAATCGCGATTTGCGCTTCGAGCGCGATCTCAACCAGACGGTCGGCGACGTGATGACCGGCGAAAATCTGGTTACCGTCCCCGTCGGCACCACGCTCGAGGAAGCCGAAAAGTTACTCCAGACGCACCGCATCGAAAAACTTCTCGTGGTCGATGACGATTTCAACTTGAAGGGCCTGATCACCGTCAAGGACATCCAGAAGAAACTCGAGTTCCCCAACGCCGCCAAGGACGATCACGGCCGCCTGCGCGTCGGCGCCGCCATCGGCGCCACCGGCGATTTCCTCGAGCGCGCCATCGAACTGGTGAAAGTCAACGTTGATGTTCTCGTGATCGACACCGCGCACGGCCATTCCCAGCGTGTGATCGACGCTGTCCGCGCGGTGAAGCAGCGCCTGCCGGAATTGCAGCTCGTCGCCGGAAACGTGGCCACCGCCGATGGCGCTCGCGAGCTGATCAACCTGGGCATTGACGGCATCAAAGTCGGCATCGGACCGGGCTCGATCTGCACCACGCGGATCGTCACCGGCGCCGGCATGCCCCAATTCACCGCGATTCTCGAAACGTCGCGCGCCGCGCGCGGCACCGGCGTTCCGGTGATCGCCGATGGCGGCATCAAATACTCCGGCGACATCAGCAAGGCCCTCGCCGCCGGCGCCTCCTGCGTAATGATCGGCAGCCTGCTTGCCGGCACCGAGGAATCTCCCGGCGAAACGATTCTCTACCAGGGCCGCACCTTCAAGGCTTATCGCGGCATGGGCTCGATCGGCGCCATGGAAGCCGGATCGGCGGACCGCTACGGCCAGACGGCTGGCGGAAAGTTCGTGCCGGAAGGCGTCGAAGGCCGCGTCCCTTACAAGGGACCGCTGGCCGCGCTCGTCGAGCAGCTCGTTGGCGGCTTGCGCAGCGGCATGGGTTATTGCGGCGCGAAAAATCTCGAAGAACTCGCCGCGACCGCCAAGTTCGTCCGCGTGACCAGCGCCGGCCTGCGCGAAAGCCACGTTCACGACGTCACCATCACTCGCGAGCCGCCCAACTACCAGCTCGAATAGGGCGCTCGAAAGCGCGCAGAGTTTCCCCGCCACGCGGCGCCTTTCACTACGAAATTCTCCTTTTCTGCTGGCTATTCCTGGCCGTTTTTGAGCGATTTCCGTTCTGGAAACATTTTCTCGCCCGATCCTCCCTCGCCGGAGCAACTCCGTCATTGTCCCCCCGCATCGGACGGAGCAGTGTCCTCAGGTGCCCCTGCGGGAACAATCAAGGGAGGTCTCTATGGGCGGTCGATCCTGGCTTACTCTCGCTGTCG
>JAGWOX010000133.1 GCA_028877145.1 Acidobacteriota bacterium
GCCCATCGCCGCGCCCGATCTCGCCGAACTGCGCGCCATCCCCGCCATCCGCCGAGTCTCGGTAGTCGAAGTAGCCGAAACCCGCTCCGCTGGCGCCTTCTAGGCGAACGTCAGTTGCCTCTGGCCGTAGTGGCGGGGTTTCCCCGCCCCGTCTCGCCGAAATCTGCGATATCCACGGCTGGCCTTCCGCCTTAAGCGTGTCATCCTGAGCAAAGCGGGCCGATCCTGACGATACGGACCGCCCCGTATCCGTAAAGCCATCGGGGCGAGGGACCCCGAAAGCGTCGAGGAAATTCCGCCGCCGTCCCCCAGTGGCACGGGCTTCAGCCCGTGCGCCCGTCCGCAATCGCGCAGCCGAACGATCCCTCGTCTCCGGCGCGATGCCGCACACACTTCCGCCCCAAGCGTGTCATCGTGAGCGAAGCGAAGGATCCCGAAAGCGTCAGGGTGTGGCGTGGACCACGAAGACAGAAAGAATTATCCACCGCTGCGTCCACACCAGCGAAAATGCGCCTTACGAACTCATCCTGTCGGGAAATCCGGCTTAAGCAGCCGGCGCCGTCCCTGGTTTCGCCCGCCGCGACTGCAGCGTCTTCACCACCACGTACAGCACCGGAATGAAGATCAAATTGAGGAAAGTCGAGGCAATCATCCCGCCAAACACTGTCGTCCCCACCGACTGCCGGCTCACTTGCCCCGCGCCCGTCGCCAGCACCAATGGCAGTACGCCGAGAATAAACGCGAACGATGTCATCAGAATGGGCCGCAGCCGGATCAGCGCCGATTCGATCGCGGCGTTCACAATCGTGCGTCCCTTCTCGCGCAATTGTTCGGCGAATTCAACGATCAGAATCGCGTTCTTGCTCGAAAGCCCGATCAGCATCACCAGCCCGATCTGGCAATAGACGTTGTTCTCGAGCCCGCGTAACGACACCGCCCCGATCGCCCCCAAGAGCGCCATCGGCACCGCCAGCAAGATGATGAACGGCAGCGAGAAGCTCTCGTATTGCGCCGCCAGCGTCAGATACACCACCACGAGCCCCAGCCCGAACAGCAGCATCGCCTGGCTGCCCGATTGAATTTCCTCGAGCGATAGACCCGTCCATTCGAACCCGAAACCCGGAGGCAATTTCGCATTCGCCAGCGCCTGCATCGCCGCGATCGCTTCGCCCGAGCTGTGCCCCGGTGCGGCCGATCCGTCGATCTCCGCCGAGCGATACAGGTCGTAGTGGCTGATCACCTGCGGTGCGGTGGCCTGCTGAATCGTGACCAGAGTTTCGAGCGGAATCATCGTTCCGCTGTCCGAGCGCACGTAATATTCGCGAATGTCGTTCGCGTTCGCGCGGAACTGCCGGTCCGCTTGCACGTAAACGCGATACGTCCGGTTGCTGAAATTGAAATCGTTCACGTAGTCGGAGCCCAAGTACACCTGCAGAGCGTTCGTAATCTGGTCGAGTGGAACGCCGAGCGCCTGCGCCTTCTCGCGGTCGAACTTCACCACGAATTGCGGATCGTTCGCGGTGAAGCCCGTAAACACGCCTCGCAG
Organism: Acidobacteriota bacterium; assembly: GCA_028877145.1. Classification (GTDB taxonomy): domain Bacteria; phylum Acidobacteriota; class Terriglobia; order Acidiferrales; family UBA7541; genus JAKASX01. The sequence goes on from JAGWOX010000133.1 coordinate 1,547, forward strand.
ATTCGGATCGCGATTGGCCGCGCCCACCAGGCTGTCGGTCATGCTCGCCAGCCGGTCCAGTGTATTTCCGCCCTGATCTTCCAGTACGAATTGGAACCCGCCGAATTGCCCCTGGCCCTGTACCGCCGGCGGGGCAAACGGCACCACCAGCGCGCCTGAGATGGCGGAGAGAGGCCCGCGCACGTGATTGATCACCGCATCCGCCGAATGTTGGGGTCCTACGCGCTCCGAATAGTCCTTCAGCGGAGCAAACACTATCGCCCGGTTCGGAGCGCTGCCCGCGAAACTGAATCCCGCGACCGAGAACGCCCCTTCAATCTCCGGAACCTTGCTCAGCACCTGCTCCACCTGTCCGCAGATATTCGTCGTATATCCCAGCGAGGCTCCCGGCGGCGCCTGCACCAGGATCATGAAGTAGCCGGAATCCTCTTCCGGGATGAAACCCTTCGGCACGCGTTGATACACAAAATACGTCAGCCCCAGTCCCAACACGAAGAACACCACCGCCACGGCCTTGTGCCGCAGAATCCCGCGCAGCAGTCCCTCGTACCCGCGACGAAATGCGTGCAGCCCGCGATTGAACCAGGCGAAGAGGTGCCCTTCCCTCATTTCGCCCCTCCCCAGCAGAAGCGCCGAAAGCGACGGCGTCAACGTCAGCGCGTTGAACGCCGAAATCATCACCGAAAACGCGATCGTCAGCGCGAACTGCCGGTAGAGGATCCCCGTCGTGCCCGGAAAGAAAGCCACCGGCACGAACACCGCGACCAGCACCAGCGACGTGGCGATCACCGCGCCGGTCACTTCCTTCATCGCCACCGAAGCTGCGTTGTGCGCCTCGCTCAGCCCTTCGCTGATGTGCCGCTCCACGTTCTCGATCACCACGATCGCGTCGTCCACCACCAGCCCGGTCGCCAGCGTCAGCCCGAAAAGCGTCAGCGTGTTGATCGAAAATCCCAGCAGCTTGACGAACGCGAACGTTCCGACCAGCGACACCGGAATCGTGACCGCCGGTATCAGCGTCGTCCGCCAATCCTGCAGAAACACGAAAATCACCAGCACCACGAGCCCGATCGCCTCGAGCAAGGTGTAGAGAACGTCGCGGATCGACTGCCCGATCACCGTCGTCGTGTCGAAGGCCACTGCGTACCGGATCCCCGGCGGGAACCGCTTGGCGAGCCTCAACAGCTCGGTCTTCGCCGCTCGGTCGACCGTCAGCGCGTTTGCGTTCGGCAGCTGCGTTACGGCAAAGCCCACCGCCTCATGCCCATTGAAGCGCAGATTCGAGCTGTAAGTTTCGGCCCCCAGGTCAACGTGCCCGACGTCCTTCACCCGCACGAGGTCCCCGTTCGGCCCCGTCTTCAGGATGATGTTGTCGAACTCGGCCGGATCAACCAGCCGTCCGATCGCCCTGACGCTGATCTGATAGGCCTGGCGCGTTGATGCCGGCGGCTGGCCGATCTGGCCCGCGGCCACGTCCACGTTCTGCTGCTCTAGCGCGTTGACTACGTCTCCCGCCGTCAGCCCGTGCGCCGCCATGCGGTCGGGATCCAGCCACAGCCGCATCGCGTATTTCCGCTCGCCGAAAATGATCACGTCGGCCACGCCCGGAACGCGCTTGATCGCGTCGCGAACGTAGAGGTCCAGGTAGTTGCTCAGGAAGAGGCTGCTGTATTGCCCTTGATCGGCGTAAACCCCGGCCCCGAAAACGAACCCGCTCGAGGCCTTCGTGATCGTGACGCCCGTAGTTCGCACCGAGGCGGGCAGCAGGCCGAGCGCGCTGTTCACCCGGTTCTGCACGTCCACCGCCGCCAGATCGATGTCCCGCGTCATTTTGAACGTGACGGTGATCGAGCTCGATCCGTCGTTTCCGCTCGACGACGTCATGTACATCATGCCTTCGGCGCCGTTGATCGCTTCCTCGAGCGGCGTCGTCACCGAAGTCTCCACGGTCTGCGCGTCGGCCCCGTTGTATTCGCTCGACACAATCACTTGCGGCAGCGCCAGGTCCGGCAGTTCCGCCACCGGCAGCGTCGGGATCACCACCGACCCGGCCAGAATGATCATCAGCGCGCAAACGGTTGCAAAAATCGGACGCCGGATGAAAAAGTCGACAAACATTCTTCCTCAGTTTCTACAGACCGCTTTCGGGAATACAACCGCCCCGGATCGCGTCAATTCGAGCGTTTACCGCTCCCGCTGCCCGCCTCGGTGGACTCGGCGGGTTTCGCCGCGCCGCGTGGGCCTTCCTCGTCCTCGCGCACCGGCACGCCGTCGGCCAGCTCTTGAGCGCCCTCGACCACCACCCGCTCGCCGGGTTCAAGCCCGCTCACCACCTCGTACTCGTTGCCGACGATCTGCCCCACGCGTATCACTTTCTGTCGCGCGACGAGCGATTGCCCCTTCTTCTCCACGACGAACGCGAAATATTCCCCACCCACCCGCGACACCGCCAGCACCGGAATCAGCATCCCCTCGTGCGTCCCCCAGATGATCCGCGCCCGCACGAACTGCAACGTGCGCAACCTTCGCTGGCTGTTTGGCACGGCCGCTTTCACCAGCACCGACTGCGAGCTGTTATCGACCTCGGGAGAAATGAAGTCGGCCCGCGTCTGCCCGAGAAGTTTGCCTGAAGAGTCCAGAAGTTCGATTGTTTCCCCCAACCGCAACCGTCCCGCCTGCTCGAGCGGCACGTTCAGGTAGAGTTCCAGATTCCCTGCCTCGTCGACGGTCGTCAGCAGCGTCGACGTCGTCACGCGGTCGCCGACGCGCACCGGGATGTCGCCCACGATCCCGGCTGTCGGCGCCACCACTCGGTAGTAGTGCAATTGCACCTGCTGCTGCCGCACCTGTGCCTCGAGCGCCTCGAGTTGCGCCTCCGCCGAAGCATACGTGGACTTCGCCTGATCGTAAGCTTGCTTGCTGATCACCCCTGAAGCGTAGAGCTTCTCGGAACGCTCCCATTCCACTCGCGCGTATTCGACGTTTGCCTTTTGCGCCGTCCGCGCCGCCTCCTGGCTCGCCACCAGCGCCTGCTGTTCGAGCGGATCGATCTGCATCAGCGGCGCGCCCGCTTTCACGCGATCGCCGGAACGCACCAGAATCCGCGTCACCTGCCCGTCCACCTGCGGGTTCAGGATCGCCGAATGGCGCGACTTCAGCATCGCCAGGTATTCCGAGGATTCGGGAACCGCCACCGGTTTGAGTACTGTTGTTTTCACGAGGACGGCCGGGAACGCCTGCGGCGGCGCGTCCGCCTGCTTGCGCGCGCATCCCACCGCGCCGGCCACGCCGAGGCACACGGCAACAGCAGCCGCCGCGGTGATCCACCGCCTCGGCCCGCGCATCGGATTCTCTTTGGACAAATCGCCCATGCTGACCCCATCAAGGATTGAGTTCATTCTAAAGGATGCAGCGGCCCGCCCCAAGACTCACCTGCACCCGAGAAAAACGAGAGGGCACGCCCCCGATCTTAGCCCCGCCAACCGGCGGCAAGGAAACGAGCCCCTGTCATCCTGAGTGGGGCGAAGCATCCCGCCAACCGGCGGCCAGGCTGTCAACGAAGCAGAGCTGCCGAGACGCACCACGCCGCCGCCCCTCACTGCAGCACTTCCCGCAAACTTGTCGCGTAGCCCCCGTCCTTCAACTGGCTGCGATTAATCTGTATGCTCTTCGCTCCGCAAACCAGGGTGACAATGCGCCCTTCCACGCCGCCCGTCCGGTACGGCTTCGCGCTCAGCGTGCACTGTGTGCGGCCTTCGTCCGTGAATTGCTCCGCGAGCGAATAGAGCTGCCCCGCCAGCCCCGCCGCGTCGCGCCCCCCCGTCAAATACCACGACTTCGCCGCGCGGTTAAGCTTCCCGTCTCCGAAGGAGATCAAAGCGATCGTCTCCCCCTTGCGTTCCATCACCGCCCAGTTGTCCCCCTCACCGCGCGCCCGCTCCACTCGGTAGTGATGCTCGAGAGCCTCGAGCGCCGCCTTTTCTGGCATTCCCAGCGTGAGCGCCACCGGGCCGATTTTCAACTGGTCCGTGGGCGGAACCTGGGCGACCGCCGCGGGCCCGAGCATGGCAAGCAAGGCACTCAAAACCACCAGACGCATCGTAGACCTCCTCCGCTCCAGCCTATCACCTGCGTCGGCCGCGGCGGATGGCCACCTGCTCATCTTGTCAACTGCTTGAAGAGGTGAGCGAAGCCGTCAATCTTGCACATGGTCTGAGCGCTTGCCGAACAGATGGAATAGGTCGCGCGACACCCACAGTTTCAACGTCACTTTGTCCGACCCCGGCGTCAATCCGAAACCGATCCCGCCTTCCATATCTCCCCATTTGGCGTTGTGATCGAACACGCCCCACAACTCCTGCGATTGCTGGTCCGCGGGATAGAACCCTCTCAGCTGTCCCATGTCCGCGTACTCCTCCACCGCCACCGCCCATTTGGACGAGAGGTTGTAAGCCACGCGAGTCGCCGGCGCGAAGTCGAGGCTCTTGAACCCGCCGGCCCACGAATTGTCCAGAATCGGGTTCACGATGATGTCCCACGGATGCAGGTGCAAGCCGATGATGGGCCGGATCTCGGACGTGTACGTGCTCGGATCCCAGTGCGCCGCGTTGTAGCTGAATTCGAAATTCACGCCGTAAACGAATGTGTGGCTGTCCGCATGCGGCTCGACAAACAGCAGCCTTATCTTCCCTCCGTTGATCGTCGCGCCCCGATCGTGGGAGAAGCTGTACAGCGGCAGATACAGGCCCGCCTCGAACCACGGCGTTACTCCCAGCGCCCATTCGAATCCGCCGTTCAGGGAATGGTTGGGAATCAGCCCGCCGGGGAATGCCGGCGTGGTCAGGCCGTCGGGAGTGAAGTTGTTGTGCAGTGTGAGATTCACCACGCCGGGCTCGGCAATCGAGGCGTCGTACACCTGGATTTCATCGGTCTGCGCGAAGGCCGACGGCGATACGACGACCAGCGCCGCTGCGATCAGCAGGAATGTCCCCATCCATTGTTTGCACCGGAATCTCGTCAGTATCGCCGGCGCCGCCGCCGTCCCAGGAGTCTCGAGGTATCGGATAGATATAGGAGTGCGTCTTTTTGTCCAAAAGAAGGTTCTGCTCATGTTCTCCCAAACGTGGATTCGGGCGAAGCCCCCCGCTTCGGGCACTGCCTCTCGATTACGATGACCTCGGAATAGTACACCGCCGCGTCACTCCTGCGATTGGAATTGTCGTTTATCCGATTCCGCGACAAGCTTTCCGGCTGCTCTCGCGTTGCCCGCTCATACGGTGCTATTTTTCGGAAGCTTGGGGCTGCACACTGTACGGTTAGGCGCCATCCGGCATCAAAGCCAGTTGTGACCTACACGGATAGCGCGATGGCAAGGTCCAAATCGATGGCGAATGGCGTCGAAGGAGCGGAGGGTCGTCCGGCGTCGGCGGCCATGAGCACCGGAGGCAGTCACGAAAATTCGGAAACTCTGGCAATGGACATGCCTCATTCTGGCCTGCGCGGCCGTTCTTTTGGCCTCCCCTCCATACGCGTGTGCCGCCCCACCCGCCGGAACTCGCGCTTCCAGCCCGTCGCGTCGTCGCTGCTCACGGCGGCGTGGCCAAGGTAACTCATGGCTGGACATCCTCAAAAGACATAACCTGTCACTCCAGGCTCCCGCATGCCACTCTCCCCTGCAAAAGTCTTCCAATTCTCCGCGTACGGATTTGCCCTCCCGTTCGATGGCCCGTGCTGGCGGGGCCTCGCTCGTGAGGCCACAGGATTCAGGCAGCTCAGGCAAGTCGACGGACTCGCGGGGCCTCTCTGACCGGTTCTGGCTCGGTGGTCAAATCAATCTGGTGGCGCAGGGCCACGGAAATTTCCACGCGCTCTACTCGGGAACGAACAGCTTCACGAATCAATCGGATTATGCGGTTACGAGCATCGAGGATCTCTTTTCCGGAGCCCGTGTGGCGCGGCATTTTTACGTGCTCTTCGACGTGGAAGACGTGCGCGGGCAGGGGCTGAGTTCGGTCCTCGGTCTCGCCGGCTTCACGGACCTCGATGCCCAAAAAGCCCCCTCGTCCGGCCAGCAGCCCCACACCTACGTGTCTCGCATATTGCTCCATTACGTGTTGCCCCTTGGCGGAAAAGAGCGGCCGAACGACCCCTCCATCCTCGAACTCGCCTCCCATTTACCTTCGCGCCGGCTGGAAATCTATTTCGGCAAATTCAGTCTGGCCGATTTCTTTGACCAGAACGATTACGCCAACAGCAGCCACTACCAGTTCCTCAATTGGGCCACCGATCAAAACGGAGCCTGGGACTATGCGGCCAACGCGCCCGGCTACACCTATGGCGCCTACTTGGAGTTCGACGATGGTGCCTTGAGCCTCCGCTACGCGGAGGCCCTGATGAGTCGCGTCCCGAACGGACTCTACCTTAGCCTGCATCTCAGCGACACCCGTGCGGAAAATGGCGAGATCGACTGGGCCTACAGCCGGCAAACATCCGGCGCACTGCGCGTGCTCGGCTACGTCGACCAGGCACCCATGGGCAGCTTCGCCGACGCGCTGGCCGCTTGGCGTGATGGCTTGACGCCTGTCCCCAACACAGCAGACGTCCGCAGGCCGGGCAGGCATGAATACGGCTTCGGACTCAATTGGCAGCAAGGATTGCCGGCAGGGTTTGGCCTGTTCGCTCGCGCGGGCTGGAACAATGGAAAGTACGAAAGCTACGAGTACACCGAGGTCAATAATACGGTGGAAGGAGGCGTTCAAATCCCCGGCGAGTTATGGAGACGCCCCAACGATCACGCTGGAATTGCCCTCGTCTCCAACGGCATTTCTCTCGGGCACCGGCAATATCTGGCCGCCGGTGGGCTGGGGTTCCAGTTGGGCGATGGCGCCCTGACCTACGGCCGGGAGACTATTTTCGAAACCTATTACAACCTGAAGCTCCCCATCGGCCTTTCCCTCTCCCCGAACTTACAATTCCTCGAGAATCCCGGTTATAACGAGGTTCGCGGTCCCGTCACCGTCTTCAGTCTGCGCGTGAACTGGGACTTCGGTCTTCACCAGCTTCGGTGAGGTGCCCCTGCGACGATCCCCGGTTGGTGAATCGCCGCGCGCTCCCGCAGCGTCGCCGTTTTCCCCGCGCTCACGCGCGAGGATGCGATTTGTCGTAGATCTCCATCAACTGACGGATGGAAACGTGAGTGTATCGCTGCGTGGTCGAAAGCGATGTGTGCCCCAGAAGTTCCTGAATCGCTCGCAAGTCGGCGCCGTCGGCCAGCAGATGCGTAGCGAATGCGTGACGCAGCGAGTGCGGATGCAGATTCCAGTGAATCTCCGCCTGCCGCGCGTAGCTCTTCACCAGCCGCGCAACCGACCGCTCGGTCAGCCTCCCGCCCCGGCTGTTCACGAACACAGCCTCCCGCTTGCCCCGTGATTCGCTCGCGTCGAGCATTTCTTCCCGCGCCGGCCAGTATGCCTCGAGCGCCGCGCGCGCCTTCGATCCGTACGGCACCACACGTTCCTTGTTCCCTTTCCCGCGCACTCGCACCGACTGTTCCTGCTGGTCGATGTCGGCCAGGTTCATCCCCGTGAGCTCGCTCACGCGCAGCCCCGAGCCGTAGAGCAGCTCGAAAATCGCCCGGTCGCGAAAAAGCAGCCGTTGCCCCGTCTTCGCATCCGTCTTCAAGCTGTTCTTGGGTTCGAGCGCGTTCATCCAGTCGAGGAACCGGTTGATCTCCTCGGCGGTCAAGACCGTCGGCAGCCGCCGCGGAACCGACGGCGTCGCAACCATCTGCGCCGGATTCTGAGAGATCAATCCCTCCCGCATCGCGAACCGGAAAAAGGAACGCAGCGCCGCCAGCTTCCTGGCGATCGAGCTCTTCTCCAGCTTCTCGTCGTGCAGGCTGCCCAGGTATTCGCGGATCAGCAGGTGATCGATTTCGGCGAGCGCAGGCGCTTCGCCGCCGGGTGGTTTCAAATATGCGAGGAACTGTTCCAGATCCGAGGCGTAATTCCGCAGCGTATGCCGGGAAGCGTTTTTCTCGTAGCGTAGATGGTGCAGAAACCGGTCAATCGCCTCTCGCACCCTCGCTCTCCTCGCTACAACCTCGCCAGTTGCCGCGCTGGCTCTTCAGAGGGTCATGTCTCAAAGCTGGCTCGTCAGGGGGTCAGGGCTTTAGCCCTGACAATGAGCCTCGCAAAATCAGGGGCTTCAGCCCCTGAAGCCGCCCCAGAGCTTCGAAACAGGTTCTATCGTTCCGCCGTCGCCCCAGCCGGTGTGGCTTCCTTCTCACTCACCGGCCCTTCCCAACCGCACTCCTCGCGCAAACACGCGCGAAAGCTTCCTTGCTTGCTCCGCTTCTCCACCACCAGCGGCGCATGGCAGTTCGGGCACGGCTCGGCCACCGGATGGTGCGGTGTCGTGAAATCGCAATCGGGATAGCGCGAACATCCATAGAACACGCGGTTGCGCCCCTTGCGCGCCCGCCGTTCGGTCAGCTCTCCCTGTTCGCACTTCGGGCACGGAATGCCCAGCGTTTTCGCCTGCGTGTACCGGCACTTCGGATAGGCCGAGCAGCCGACGAACTCCCCGTACCGCCCATGTCGCTTCACCAGTTGCGCGCCGCACTCCGGACATTTCTCTTCCAGTATGACGTCCGGCTGCCTCGGCTTCTGCGTCCCGGCCACCAGCCGCTGCGTCGTCTTGCACTCCGGGTAACCGCTGCACGCGAGGAACGGCCCGAACCGGCCGCGCTTCACCGTCATTTCCCGCCCGCAATTCGGGCAGTATTCCGTTCCCGCCTGGCTCTCGACTTCCTCGCCCGCATGATCCGAAAGGTCGCGCGTGTAATCGCAATCCGGATAATTCGAGCAGCCCAGGAAGAATCCGTGCCGGCTGATCCGTTCCTTCAATTCCCCGGTGCCGCATTTCGGGCATTTCTCGCCGGTGGCGATGCCGGCCTTGTACGACTCCATCTCGCCCTTGGCCTGTTCGAGCGCTTCGCTGAACCGCCGGTAGAAATCCGCCACCGCCTGCCGCCAGGCCAGCTTGCCTTCCTCGATCTCGTCGAGTTCGTCTTCCAGGCGCGCGGTGAAGCCAACGTCGAAAATCTCCTCGAAATTCTTCACCAGCAGGTCGCTCACCTTTTCGCCCAGCAGGCTCGGCGCGAAGCGGCCCTGTTCCTTCCGTACGTATTCCCGCTCCACGATCGTCGAAATGATCGTCGCGTAGGTCGAAGGCCG
>JAGWOX010000134.1 GCA_028877145.1 Acidobacteriota bacterium
GTATCGATTGACAGCGCAGGAGTGGCTTGCTTGGTAGAGGCGTTGAAGATTTCCCGCGAATTAAAAATTGGATTTGCTCTCTTTGGAGTCAACTGCATAGGCAGAGAACTCTTGGAGATGACGCATTTGACTCATCTCTTGGAAGTGTACGAGACGGAAGCAGAGGCCGTCCGGGGCGAACGGCGGGCGTCTTCCGACGCGGCGGTTTGAGGCGACGGAATGGCTGTCATCGAAACGGTCGGTCAAGCTGCCATCGACGGACTGGTATACGTCGGTGACCTCGCGATCCTGACGGGTCGCTGCGCTCACGCCGCCGTAACGGCGCCTTTTCAATGGCGTCGGCTGCGGGGCGAACGCATCATTCGCCAGGCCATGGCGGTAGGGGTGGGGGCTATACCGGTGCTCTCGCTGATAGCGTTTTTCATCGGCGAAATTATGGCCCTGCAATCGGCCTACGAGCTTCGCAAACTGGGCGCGATCGCGCTGGTCGCGCGGGTCGTGGCGATTTCGATAACGCGGGAACTGGGGCCGCTGATCACCGCGATCGTCGTAATTGGACGTTCGGGCTCCGCCTTCGCCGCGGAAATTGGCTCGATGAAGGTAAACAGCGAACTCGACGCGCTGGAGACGATGGCGCTCGACCCGGTGGAATTCCTGGTGGCGCCCAAACTCATGGCCGCCGTCGTGATGTTGCCTTGCCTGACGATCTGGGCTGATTTCCTGGGCGTATTGGGCGGCGCAACGTTCGGTGTCGCCGCAGCCGGCTTCACGCTGGGCACGTATCTTCACGCGACCCTGGAATCGCTGGCGTACCGCGACATCGTAACCGGCTTGATCAAAAGCGTGGTGTTTGGCGTGGTGATCACGGCCGTGGGCTCTCAGGAGGGGCTTTCCACCGGTCTGGGCGCGGAGCAGGTGGGACGTTCGACGACGTCGGCGGTTGTCAAATCGATCTTTCTGGTCGTCGCTGTCGATCTGGTTTTCACTTCATTTTTCTATTTTGCGGCTCCGCGTTAACGCGGGTGCAAGAAGCGGCAGAAACCGAACATGCAAGAGAGGAACGAACCCGAGAGAAAGACCGGTGGCCAGGTAGCGATCGGTGTCCGCAACGTTCGCATGAGCTACGGCGAATTTGAAGTACTTCACGACATCACTTTTGACGTGAAGGCCGGCGAAACCATGGTCATCCTCGGCGGCTCGGGCTCGGGCAAAACCACTCTCTTGCGCGCGCTGATGGGCCTGGAAAAGCCTGTATCCGGGGCGATCCTGGTCCGCGGACACGATCTCTGCTGCGTCCCTCCCAAAGAAATGGCAGAGCTACGGAAAAAATTTGGCGTGTCCTTTCAGGATGGCGCCCTGTTCGGTTCCATGACGATCGGGGAGAATGTCGCGCTGCCGGTTCGCGAACACACCCGGCTCGATGACTCGACGATCAAAGTCCTGGTTCGGCTCAAACTTGAGGAGGTGGGCCTCTCCGGCTTTGAGGACTACTATCCGGCGCAGCTCAGCGGAGGAATGAAGAAACGCGCGGCAGTGGCTCGCGCCCTTACGCTCGACCCGGAGATTCTGTTTTTCGACGAACCGTCGGCAGGCCTCGATCCCATCGTTGCCGCGGGCATTGACGAGCTGATTTTGAAATTGAAACGCGCGTTTGGGATGACCATCGTCGTGGTGACTCATGAACTCGCCAGTGCCTTTCGGATTGCTGACCGGATGATCGTCATGGATCGAGGCAAGATCATTGCGATCGGCACGCCGGAGGAAATGAAGGCAAGCCGGCATCCTCGCGTGAGGCAGTTCTTCGATCGCGTTCCTGATCAGGAGGTTTCCGGGGACGACGGCTTGCTGGAGCGGTTGACACGGAATTTGCGGATTTAGATAGGTTCACGGCCGACGCGCGGGCTGGCGAAGGCGCTGTTCGCATCGCGCCGCGCGCACTCCGCTGGTCGCGGGCCGTTTCCGGCATTGGGAGGTTCGGGAAGAATGGCACTGTCACCGAGACGCGAGCGGGCTCTGGTCGGATTGTTCGTTCTGGTTGCCGCCGGGCTGCTCGTGGCGACGTTGTTCTCCCTGAGCGGGCTTTTCGGTCGCAACAAGCCGATCTATCGCGCCTACTTCAACAATGCCGGTGGCCTCGGGCCAGGCTCAGAGGTGCGCTACGCCGGCGGACCTCCGGTGGGCCGCGTGGTCTCCGTGCACCCCGACCCGCGGAATCTTTCGCTCATGGAAGTGGAATTTCGCGTGGACCCGGTTATCCCCGTGAAAACGGACAGCAAAGCGCGAATATCGAACATCAGCCCGCTCGGTGATAATTTTCTAGAGATCGTGCCAGGTACCGCGGTCGCCCCGCGAGCGGCCCCTGGCGCCGTACTACCAGCCATGAACTATACGAGCTTCGGCGATCTAACCGCGGAGGTCAGCGATCTGGCTCCGCAGGCAAGCGTTCTCTTGCGGAATCTGAATGCCCGGGTTGTAGAGTTACAAGTGACTGTGCGGCGCGTAAATGAGCTGCTCGGAAGCGGAAACCGTCAGAATCTCGCCGCGAGCCTTTCCGAAGTTCGCGCCATGCTCGCCGAAAATCGGGCCCCGCTGCATTCGACGCTCAATCACCTTGATGCCGGAAGCGCGAAACTGGCGCCCCTGCTCGCGGATTTCCAAATGACGGCCAACAAGGCGAATGCGGCCCTTTCGCATATTGACGCGACGGTGCAGGAGAATCGTCCCAACCTTCGCCAGGCGGTGATTCAAATGAAATCGGCGCTCAACTCCGTTACCGCGCTGACCGCTCAGCTGAATAGCCTCGTAAATGCGAACAGCGACAATCTCGACGCCATCATTGACAACATGAGAGACGCGACCGACAATCTGCGCGCCTTTACCGAAACGATCAAGACCCGGCCTTCGGCGCTGATTCGTTTCCCATCTCCGCCAAAACACGAACCCGGGGTCGTCTCGAGGGATCAACGCTGAGGCTGCCATGCGAACCTCGTTCCAGCGGATTGCTCCGATGCTCGCAAATCTTATGGCCGCGGCGGCAGCGCTGATCCTTTGCTCGTGTGGCGCGACGCGCCCAATCGAGTACTTCACGCTGAACACACAAGCACCACCCGTGGGTTCCGCCCCGGTCGGGAGCGGCAGCGTGCTACCGGTCACAATTCTGGTAGGGCGAATCACTGCTTCGCATCTTTATCTTGACGATCCTATCGTTTACAGCGACGGCGGAGTTGAATTGGGAACTTACGAATACCACCGCTGGGCCGAGTTCCCTACCGAGATGATCGCAACCATACTGACTGGGAAGCTGCGTTCCGAGGGGTACTATCGTTCTGTCGCGCGCCTCGGAAGTGGCGCGAAAGGCGATTACATTCTGCGTGGGCATCTATTCTCACTCGAGGAAGTTGATTCGCCCTCGTTCACCGCCCGATTTTCCATCGAACTTGAACTGTTTCAGCCGAAGACTGGCCTCATTGTCTGGACGCGATCCTACACTCACGATGAACCCGTGAGCGGAAAGACGGTAGCAGCGGTTGTCGAGGCGCTCCGCCGAAACGCTACCCTGGGGCTTGCGCAACTCAGCTCGAATCTTCATTCCTATCTCCTTAGCGTTTCTCCCCGATAATTTGCCGTTGCGCTTCCGGTGGGCTTTGCGATGGAGGTGCAGTTTGAAACCCTCATCAAAGTTGAGCTGGTGCCGTTGTGGTGCTAAACGTCCCGCGAATGCCCGCAGTGAACGGCTAGATACGCAGCGATACTCATCGCGAAAAATCAACAGTTTGAGAGGTTCGGCGACTATTGGCAGGGTACCGCAGCAAGGTGTGATCGGCTTTGAAGGCCGGGAGGATCACCGGACCCCATGCGCCCCCGCGGTTGCGTAGTGCAATGGTATCGCAAGGCTTAGCTTACGCTGGCTAATGGCGGAGCGAGAGGATTCGAGGGCTTGGTGTCAGTTCTGGTGTCCGTCGATTTTTCTGTACAGCCATGCCGCTCGAAGTCATCGCCGGTTTGCCGGGACACCCCATCCTGGCGCACCTAGCAGGCGGCGTTACTCGTGCCTCAGCGCGATTGCGGGATCGACACGCATGGCGCGCCGCGCGGGAACGTAACAGGCGGCCAGGGCCACGGCGCCCAGCAACACGCCGGCGCCGACAAACGTCGCAGGGTCCCGCACCGTAACCGAGTAGAGCTCGTTTTGAAGCAGGCGGGCCAGTGCGAGGGCGGCCAGCGCGCCGGCGCCGAGCCCTACCGCGCCGACTTTTGCACCTTCCGCGAGCGCCATTTTCCGAATCGAGCCCGGCGATGCGCCGAGCGCAAGCCGGATGCCGATTTCATTCGTCCGCTGCGAAACCGAATAGGAGAGAACGCCGAAAATACCCGCGGCGGCGAGGATCAGCGCCAGAGCGCCGAACAACCCCAAGAGCAGCGCGCGGAGCCGCGGCTGCGCGACCGACGCTCCCACCGCAGATTGGAGCGGCTGGAAGTTGGTCACTGGCAAATTGGGATCGATGCTCGCAGCGGCCTGCCGGATCGCGGCGTTGACACTCGAGGCGCTCAAGGGACTCTTCAGGACGAGAGTTCCTCCCCAGAAGGGTTCCTGTGCAAATGGCACGTACATCATCGGCGCCGGCGCCCGGCCGAGCGAGACGTCGCGGACGTCGCCGACGACTCCCACAATCCGGCGCGAAACCTGCGTATTGGGCGGGAAGCCGAAAACGAGCTGTCTTCCCAGCGGGTTTTCGCGCGGGAAGTAGCGGTGCGTAAACGCGCGGCTGATGATTGCCACGCGAGGAGCGGCGGAGGAATCTTCCTCGCGGAAAAAACGGCCGGCGAAGAGTGGGATGCTCATCACCCGGAAATAATCAGGGCTGATGGAAACGTAATGGGCCATGGGACCGGCTCCGTGTTGTGACGGAGGATTGCCCACGATGCGAACTCCCAGAACGACATCCCCTTGGACAAAGAAAGGCAAAGGTACGCCGAAGGCCGCGTCCTTCGTGCCGGGCTCGGCCTGCAGGCGGCTCAGAAACTGATTCGAAAAGGCAACCCACTGGTCGGGTGTGGAGTACTCGTAGCGTGGCAGGGAAATCTCCGCTTGCCAAGCCTGTCGCGCATCGAATCCGGGACTGACAGAAGTGAGCGCCACGAAGCTGCGAATGAGCAAGCCAGCGCCCACAAGCAGCACCATGGCGACCGCTATTTCGACGGCCGCGAGCGCGCTTCGCACACGCAAGCGCGGACCCGCGGTCGTCGAACGGCCAGGCGATTCCATGAGACCGGCGTGAAGGTTCCCAGAAACCGCGGAGAGGGCCGGCGCGAATCCGAAGAGAACGCTTGCGGCAAGCGACAGCGCGAGCGCGAACGCCAGGACTTCGCCATTGACGCGAATCGGACGCAGCGACGGCATGTCGGGCGGCAAGAGCGAGTGCATGCCATGGACGCAGGCAAAGGCCAGCGCGATCCCTGCAAGCGCCCCTAGCAGGCCGAGCAGGGCGCTCTCGGTGAGCAGTTGACGGGCCAGCCGGGCTCGCGGCGCGCCAAGCGCCGTGCGCACCGCCATTTCCCTCGTCCGAACGGTCGCGCGTGCCAGGAGCAGGCTGGCTATATTGGCGCACGCGACGAGGAGAAGCAGGCCAACGGCGCCCAGAAGGACGAGCAGCGCCTTTCTGACATCGGGCCCGATGACTTCACTTTCCAATGGACGAATTCCCGCTGTCCAACCGGCGTTCTGGGCGGGAAACTTTTGCGCGAGGCGCGCGGCAAGGGCTTCCATCTGCGCCTCGGCCTGTGTCCGGGTGACGCCCGGTTTGAGCCGCGCCAAAGTCACCATCCAATGCCGGCCCGGAACCGTCATCCAAGAGCTGAATAGGGGATCTTGGACGAGCGGGATCCAAACCTGTTCGCTGGCGGGCACAAAAGGCGAGCGAAGGCCGGCGGGCATAACGCCAACGATGGTGAACGCGCGCATATCGAGATCGACGGAACTGCCGACGATTTTCGGGTCTGCGCCGAAACGGCTGCGCCAGAGGTTTTCGCTGAGAATCGCGACGGGCGCGGCGCCCCGAGGGCCGTCGGCGGGAAGGAACGCGCGGCCAAGCAGCGGCTGGACGCCGAGAACGGAAAAAAATTGCGGCGTCACCACCACAGTGCTGACGATGGAGGGTTCGCCGCGACCGGTGAGGGTGAGATTGTGAATACCCATGCTGGCGACGGCGCTGAAGACCCGGTTCTCGTCACGGATCTCGGTAAAGTCCGGATACGTGAGTGGTGATTCCGCAATGCCCGCTTGTTGATTGGCCGTATACGCAAGGACGAGTTGCGATGCTTGCGGGTAGGGCAACGGATGGAGAAGAACGGCGTCGATCATGCTGAACATCGCGGTGTTGGCGCCGATGCCGAGGGCGAAGGTGAGGATGGCGACGGCGGTGAAGCCCGGAGCCTTGCGCAGCATGCGGAAGCCGTGGCGCAGGTCTTGCATGAAGCTTTCGATCGCTGCCCATCCCCACTCGTCACTGCTTCGCTCACGCAGCAGGAGCGAGTTGCCGAATTCACGCCGCGCGGCCCGGCGCGCCTCTTCCGGAGAAAGGCCCTGTCTCCTGCGCGCTTCGGCCTTCATCGCAACGTGGTGCTCCATCTCC
The DNA here is from genome assembly GCA_028877145.1 of Acidobacteriota bacterium. Classification (GTDB taxonomy): domain Bacteria; phylum Acidobacteriota; class Terriglobia; order Acidiferrales; family UBA7541; genus JAKASX01. The sequence goes on from JAGWOX010000134.1 coordinate 6,633, forward strand.
TCTTCCAGCTCACGGTGGAATTGCGCGTTCCGGAAGAGAAAGATAAGCCGCCGCCACATCTCCCCAACGATCATGCCCGGCGCTCCTTCCTTCCCTGCTTCCGGCCCCTCATCAGCTGTCGGTAGCCACGATTCCTGCTACGCCGTCTCGATGACGCGATGGATTGCTGAGATCACTTTGTCGAATTCCGAGAGTTCCGCGCCGAGTTGTTTCTGTCCTGACTTCGTCAAGCTGTAATACCGTGCCCGGCGGTTGTTCTCTGAAGGACGCCACTCCGCCACTACCCATCCCTTGATGAGCATCCGCTGAAGCGCGGGATACAGTGAACCTTCTTCCACCTGGAGTACTTCGCCGGAAAGCTGATGAATCCGCTGCGCGATGCCATAGCCGTGCATTTGGCCGTTCGCAAGCGTTTTCAGGATGAGCATGTAAAGGGTTCCGGGAGGAATCTCGATCTTTTGGTTTTCGGTTCGTCTTCCCATAGCTAGGCTATGGAAGATTAGAACGGAGAACCCTGAATGTCAAGAGCCGCTTCATTTGGAGCGTATAATCGCTGGCAGGTGGGACGCGGGGAAACTTGGGGGTATGGCTATTCTCATGCGTAGGCGCCTTTTCCTAGGAGCCGTGTGGGGCTGCCTGCTCGCAGCGGTTGCGGCATCGGCTCAGCCACGGGCGGTGCGCGTCTGCGTGGTACCGGACAATGCCGGCGCTGCTTCCCGGCCTATGCCAGAGCACGACGCATCGCAGTTGGCCTTGGAGTTGTCCAAGCGCAGCCTCCCGGGCGGCGCGCTCGTTGAGGGCATTGCGGTGCCGGGGAAGGCGTCGGAGAGTCTGAACGCCGCGATCAAAGAGCGGGCCTGCGACTACGTGGTCAGGATTTGGCGCTATGAAAGCGTGTACAGTTGGTGGAGGAACTCACCCGCGATGATTCCGGGTCCCATGCCTGGACTCCCACAGCCTGCGGTGTTTCATGACCCGGATACGATCGATTTCGAGTTGCGGAAGGCCGGGAGCGCCACGGTGATCGCGCGAGGAGTAGGGCTTGTGCCGACGATCCACCACGGAGAGGACCACCCTTCTTCGACTCCCTATCCGTCGTTCGCGGAGGAGATCGTGGCCCATCTCAGCCCTCCGCGTTAGTTGTAGAACAGGTTCACTCACGGCATTGCGTGCGACGCAATGCAACCGGAGATAATTTCAAGCTGCGATGGGCGCCGTCCCCTGTAGTGGCGACCCACGTCTTGCGGCCCTTGCGGCTGCGGCCATCTTCCCCCAATGACCCATTGCCTTTCTCGCCCTATGGGAGTAGAAAAAAGGAGGGGGAGGGGCGATGTTTCCGCGATGGATCTCGGGGCTATTGGCCTTCGTCCTTGTCATGTCCTTTGTCGGTGCGGCCCGTTGCCAGCAGACTGCCGGGCCTCAACTGCCTGCCAGAGGCATTCTCCAAGGCCCCGACATTTTCTACATCCAGGGTGAGGCTCGCTACGCGGACGGCACCCCCGCCCGCAACATTGTCCTGACCTTGGACGTAGATGCCGGAGGAAGGATCGGCACGTCAATCACGGACCTCTCCGGGACTTTCACTTTCAACGGCCTCATGCCAGGCAACTACGTAATTACCAGCAACGTCCCCGGCTATCAGTCGCTGCGAGTCCCCGTGCAAGTGACCTTCGGTCCCGTCGAGGGGTTGTATCTGATGCTCAGGCCGATTGAAACCAGCAATCCCGTGTCGCCGAATGGCTCCCCAATTGTCTCTGTCGCCCAGTTGGAAATTCCCCAGAACGCGCGGAACGAATTCGAGAAGGGCATAAGGAGCATGTTTGCGAAAAACTATGCCGACGCCGCTGCGCATTTCGAAAAAGCCGTCTCCGACTACCCCAGGTTCACACGTGCATTCGAGTTGCTGGCCATGACCAGCGCAGATCTCGGCCATTTTCCGGAAGCCGACAGCGCCGTCCAAAAATCCCTCAGTCTCGCTCCCAACAGCCCCAGAGCCTATGCCTATCTGGGCTACGTCAATGCCAAGGAGAACCACGCGACCGAAGCCAAAGCCGCCTTCCAGAAATCCATCCAGCTCCGTGAAAACTACTGGTTCCCTCATCTCGAACTCGGCCGCCTCCTGCTTTCTCAGAAAGAACCGGGAGCAGCCTATCCCCACCTTTTCCGCGCGGAACAGCTTCATCCTCAACTGCCTTCGGTTCACATCCTCCTTTATAACGACCTGCTGCAACTCGGCCGTGATAAAGACGCACTCGCGGAACTCGACAGCTTCCTCACGCATTTTCCCGATGATCCCCAGGCTGCCCACGCCCGCCAGATGCGCGCAGACTTGGCCAAGTCCGTCGCCGCCGAATCCCACTGATAGTGCGTCAGTTCGTTTTGCGAATTGACGCAGTTCCGCACACTCCTGCGGCGCCTCCCCGTTTCGCCTCTCACCGCGCTCGCGGTATGATGCGCGGCACGCCATTGCTCCTGGCGCCGTAGAGACGGCGCCAAGACAACGATGACCACGCTGGCTCGCACTTTGCGGTTGAAGGACCTCACGCTGCTGCTCATCGGCGGCGTGATCGGCTCGGGCATTTTTCTGGTCCCCGGCGCTATTTTGCGCCAGGTGGACGGCTCGGCCGGGCTGGCGCTTCTGGTGTGGATGGCGGGCGGGGGCCTTTCGCTGCTCGGCGCGCTCACCTACGGGGAACTCGCCTCCATGCACCCCGCCACCGGCGGACTGTACGTTTACGTCCGTGAGGGTTTCGGGCGCCTTCCAGCGTTTCTCTACGGCTGGACGCTATTCCTGGTAGTAGCCAGCGGCTCGGTGGCCACGTTGGCGGTGGCTTTCAGCGTCTACTTGAATCAGGTGATTCCCATCACGCCGCTCGAGGGAAAGATCGCATCGGTCGCCATGATTGCGGTAGTGACGGCGGTCAATGTTCGGGGCTCGCGGCAGAGCTCGGACTTGCAGAACTGGACGACGGTCATCAAAGTCCTCGCGATCGTGGGAATGAGTGGACTCCTGCTCGTGCTCGGCCGAGGGTTCGTCGCGACGCACGCCGCACTGCATCCGGCAAGTGACGCGGGAGTTTCGTTGCTCTCCCATTTTGGCGTGGCGATGATCGCGGTGCTGTGGGCCTACGAAGGCTGGCAATTCCCCGCCTATTGCGCCGGCGAAGCGATCGAGCCGCAGCGGAATTTTCCCCGCGCCTTTCTGATGGGCACTCTCTTCCTCGTCGCCCTTTACCTGCTAGCCAATCTCGGCTATCTGGCTGCGCTCGGCCCGGTCCGCGCTTCCGCTACCGACTCGATCGCCGCCACGGCGATGGCCTCCATCGGGCATCCCGGCCTGGCCAAGGTGGTGGCGCTGGCGATCCTCATTTCCGTCTTCAGCGGCGCCAACAGCATCCAACTCACGGCTCCGCGCGTGTTCTACCAGATGGCTGCTGACGGGCTCTTCTTCCGCAAACTCGGCACGGTGCATCCGCGCTTTCGCACGCCCGCCTTCGCGATTCTCGCCGGCGGTCTATGGTCGGCGATCCTTGCGGCGAGCGGCTCGTTCGAGCAGCTTTTCACCTACGTGATTTTCGCGGGTTGGATATTCTACGGCTTGGCCGCCGCCAGCATCTTCATGTATCGGAGGCGCGAACCGGATCGTCCGCGCCCTTATCGGGTACCCGGCTATCCGTGGACGCCTTTGCTGTTTGTCGCCGCAGCGGCGGCCTTGGTGGTTAACGCCATCGTCGCGGGACCGTCGGGCGCCATCGAAGGCCTCGCCATCGTCCTCGCCGGTCTGCCCGCCTATTTCTTCTGGCAAGTTCGCGCCCGTAGAGCCCGCTTGAACGAGGCCTCCGACTGATATCCGGTTTTCGTCCGGGCCCTGCAGGAAGCCCCCTGACAGCTCAGACAGCGGCTGGCGACGCATTAACCGGTTTCTTCTTCCGGCGCGAGAATCCGGCCGTCTACTCTTTCGGCGTATCCGCGGTCGGTCCGTAAATGCCCGGCACTTTGCCGCCCATCGCGCGCAAATAGGAACTGAGCTGCCCGCGATGGTGGACCGAATGCTTCACGG
>JAGWOX010000135.1 GCA_028877145.1 Acidobacteriota bacterium
CCCGCCACAGTGGCTCATCCTTGTGTGCCTTGTGGGTCGACTGTGTGCATCCCAAATGCCAAATCGACACTTTGCATCGTCTCTCTAACGCCTTTGACAACCTCAGCTTATGGGGACGAATGCGGCGGAACGGTCCGGGTTGTGGGGATTTCCACAAGGGGGTGCTGAATTCCTCGCGCCTTTTCGGTGGAACCTAAGGCTTGCAAACCAGTGCCAGCGAAAAACCCTACACGAAAGAAGACTTTTAGCTAATTTCCAAGTCTTGTGGAAAGGTCGTCTCCGCATTCTCGGCGCCTCTGCGGTAAGCTTTTTGCGAATTTGCGCGGCGCCGAGATGTCGATTTTCCGGCCCTCCCGCGTCGTAGAGATAGCAGCAGGAATCTGACATGGAATTCAGGAGGAAGCCATTATGGAAGCCATGACGCCGGCCGAACGCGAACGGCTCACGAACTATCTCTCGCAAACACGCTCTCAGTTGCTCGAAACGGTTCGCAGTCTTTCGCCCGAGCAACTCGATTACAAACCGAATCCTGACCGCTGGTCGATTGCCCAGGTCGTGGAGCACGTGAATATCGTGGAAGGGTTGGCATTCTCCCGGATCGACGCGGCAGTGAAATCCGCCACTCCCTCGGCGCAGAGCGCGTGGCAAGGCCGCGATGAAACTCTCGTCGAACTGGTGAAGGACCGCTCGACCCGAGTGCAGGCGCCCGAGCGAGGCCAGCCCACTTCTCAATTGCCGCACGAAGAGCTGTTCCGTCAATTCGACGCCGCTCGCAACCGCACCATCGAGTTCGCCGCGAAAACAGAGGCGCCTCTGCGGAGTTACTGTTTCCCCCATCCCATTTTCGGCGAGATGGACGCCTATCAGTGGCTGCTCGCCGCCGCGGCGCATTCCGATCGCCACTGCGCCCAGATCCTAGAAGTTATGGCCGACGCAAGTTTCCCCCGCGCCGCCGCCACCGTTTAAAGATTTTCACCCGTCCCCGTTTTTCCCAACCGTAGGGGCGACCCGTTGGGTCGCCCTCGATCTCAATCACCATCCGCACGAGATCCACCACCTGTCCGCAATGCGCCATTCAACCCCGCACATCGGAAACGGATTTTTCGCATCTTTCCACGAAGGGCGACCCGCCGGGGCGCCCCGACAACCGAATGCGCCTGAAAGTTGCCTTCCATTTCACTCCAAATCCCGCGAGCATTTCCGGGTGCCCCACCCTTGCGCCTCACAGCAAGGGTGGGTCCGCCGTCAAACATCTCCTCCCATCGCACCCAATGCTCCGAAAACGGGAAACGGCAACACATCCGAACCGGACTCGCAAACAAGCGCATCTCAGAAAATGCACGTGATTTGTGCGGAGGGAGCATGGGATTCATCGCCAGATTCAAGATCTTCGTGCGCGTGATGCGCCGCAAGAAGCGCCCGCTGGAAGCAATAGGGCTTTTGCGACGGCGCCCGGCCCTGCTCATCGGTGTGAACGCATTCGAGACGGCGCTCATGGCCAGCGGCCGCATGCCGGTCCGCCCCAGAGCATTGGCCACGATCAAAACCAGCGCTCTCATCGGCTGCCCGTTTTGACTCGATATCGGCTCTGCATTTGGCAGAGAAATGGGCGTCACCGAGCGACAGTTGATGGACCTGAGCCGGTATGAAACGAGCGATGCTTTCAACGATGCGGAACGCGCGGCGATCGATCTTGCCGTGGCCATGGCGAAGACGCCCCCTGAAATTCCAGCCGCACTCACCGAACGCCTCCGCGAGCATTTCGACGAAGCACAGCTCGTCGAACTCGCCGCCACCATCGCCTGGGAAAACTACCGTGCCCGTTTCAACCGCGTCTTCGGCGTCCGCTCGTCCGGCTTCTCCCAAGGCGCCTTCTGTGCCTTGCCGGAAAAACTGTGAGCGCGCAAGGTTGACACGCGCCATCGCAAGCACCCGTAGGGGCGACCCGCCGGGTCGCCCTCGATCCAAACCACCATCCGCGCAAGGTCCACCACCTGCCCGCAACCCGTCATTCAACCCGGCACCCTGGAATGGATTTTTCGCACGTATCGCGAAGGTGCACGCGGCACCTGGTTGTAGGGGCGACCCGGCGGGTCGCCCTTCACTGGGCAAATTTCGCCACAATTCCCGCCCATTGCACTCGTATTTCCCCTTTCCCCGCACGTTCCCGGCAGAGGTCGGTATAATGAGCCAGATGTCCAATCGTGCCTACCTCAGCCTCTGGTCGAAGGACTTCAGCGAAGCGGTCATGCTCGACCGTTTCGGGAAGCTGCTCGAAACCGTCCCGCTCAGCGCCACCTGGCCGGGTTTCGACATGCTGACTGTGCGCGGCGTCAGCCCGGACGAAGCCCCGCTCGTTGAGCGCGATCTCCGCGCCGCGCCCGTTAGCGCGGAGGAAGTCATCGAGTTGGCCAGGGAATGCCCGCATGCCGACTGCAGCTACGAAGTCGAAGCCCGCTGGGACCTGTGGACCTACGACGCCGAAAAAGACGAATGGGTCCTCGGGCCGCAAAGGCTTGAAATCCTCTGCCTCGGCGACGAGTACGACGACGAAGCCTGGCGCGAGGTGGGCCATTTCTGGATTCACGCCGGCTTCGAGCATCTCTTCACCGGCCACGCCGGCCTGCTCGGCGCCGCTCCGTCCGAATTCGCTCCGGCCGATCCGGCCGAATCTGAATTTCTCGAGCGGATGCGTCGCCCGGCAAGCCTGAGCGACTATCGCCAGAAAACGCAGGACAATATTCGCAAGCTCATGGGCTGGGTCGAGCGCATCGACCGCGCCCTCCCGCTCGACCGCTGGCAACTGTGGTCGGAAGGCGAAGCGAATTTCGAGGCAAGGATGGAATCCATCCTGGCCGGCCGGTGAACGGCCAAAGAAAAGAACGGGGGAAACACTGAAGCAAACAAGCGGAATCCGAGGCGGCACCCTGTGGCCGGTCGCGGCGCTGGCCTTGCTTCTGCTCACCGGAGCGGCTTGCAGCAGCGCACCCACGTCCGCGCCCAACGTCGCGAAATCCGCGCCGGCCGTCCCGCCCGAATACCAGGCTGCGGCCCAGAGCGTGCTCGGTGACGAAAGCGAAGTGCTACTTTCCGGCGACCTCGCCCACAACGGCCACATCCAATTGCTCATCGTGAACCGTTTGCTCAAAATGCCGAAAAACGTGGTGCCCGGCCTGTTCGTCTCCCGCGCCGCCATCGTCGAGAAGGACACGGGCGACTGGCACGAAATCTTCCTGGCCGATGAGCACCTGAAAAATTCCGACGGCTTCCTGGCGGGCACCCCTCTCACCCCGGTCACCGATTGGCGCCTGCATTACGAGCAGCAGCCGACGGGCCTGGCGATGTATTTCACCCCGCTCCAGCAGCCCGGCACCGAGCGCCCCGTAACCATCGAAGTGCGCTGGAACCCGGCCGCGAAGCGCTATCAGTCGCTCGACCGCGATTTCAAGCACTTCCTCCACGAAACGCCGTCGCTCGGCCCAACGCCGGAATTTCTGATGAAGCAATGAGCGCAGCCGCACAAACCGTCACCTCACCGCGGGCCGCCAGCCGCAGCGAAGCCTGGCGCAGCCTGCTGAAGCTCGTGCCGTATCTCGGCCGCTACCAGGGCGGGCTCCTCGGCGGCTTAGTCACGCTGCTGCTGATGGGCATCGCCGGGGCGCTTCCGCCGCTCTACATCGGCGCCATCATCGACTCGCTTTCGGGACACGCCGAGCCGATGTCGCAACTGGGCCGCCTCGGCGGTTCGCTGATGCACTTCCTGGTTCCCTTCTACCGGCCTTCGGACGGCCGCACCCTGCTGCTCTGCTGCGCGTTGCTGGTCGCCGTCGTCTGCGTGAAGGGCATCTTCCTTTTCGCCAGCCGCTGGATCCTGATCGGCATCTCGCGCGACATCGAATACGACCTGCGCGACGATCTGCTGGCGCACCTGCTCGTGCTCGACCCGGAATTTTACGTGCGCAACCGCACCGGCGAGCTGATGTCGCGCGCGACGAACGACCTCAGCTCGGTCCGCATGGTGCTCGGCCCCGGCCTGATGTACAGCGCCACGACGTTCGTGACAATGGTCCTGGCCATTTTCCTGATGGTGCGCCTCTCGTCCTCGCTCACGCTCTGGGTGCTGGCGCCGGTGCCGGTCGTCGCGATCGTCGTCCGCTATTTCGGCCGCCAGATTCACGTCCTCTACGAAAAAATCCAGGCGATGCTCGCCATCCTCTCCGCCCGCGTGCAGGAAAATCTCACCGGCGTCCGCGTCCTCCGCGCCTATTCGCAGGAGCCGGCTGAAATCGCCGCTTTCGACGAGCCCAACCGCGCCTACGTCTCGCGCAACATGGAACTCATCACCATGTGGGCCATCTTCATGCCCGCGCTCCAGGTGCTCATCGGCACGGCATTCCTCCTCGTTCTCTGGCAGGGCGGCCGCTTCGTGATGCTCGACCGCATCTCGCTCGGCACGCTGATTGCCTTCTACGCCTACATGGCCCAGCTCGTCTGGCCGATGATCGCGCTCGGATGGGTGACCAACATCTTCCAGCGCGGCGCCGCATCGATGGGACGGCTCGATTACATCCTCGCCTCGACGCCCCGCATTCGCGGCACCGCCGCGCCGGCGCCCGAAGGTGACGGCCGCACCGCGCCAGCGGTCCGCGGTGAAATCGAATTCCGCCATCTGAATTTCCGCTATCCCACCACGCTGAACGGCGATCATGACGACCGCGAAAAGCGTCCCGTCCTCGAGGACATCAACCTGCACATCCCCGCCGGCACCGTCATCGCCGTCGTCGGTCCCACCGGCAGCGGCAAATCCACGCTCGCCGCGCTCATCGCCCGCCTCTGGGAAGCGCCGCACGGCGCGCTGCTCGTCGACGGCCGCCCGGTCGAGGACTGGCCGCTCGACACATTGCGCCGCGCCATCGGCTACGTTCCGCAGGACACGTTCCTCTTCAGCGAAACGCTCAGCGAAAATATCTTGCTCGGCGTGCCCGGCGCGCCCATCGAGCGCGTCGTCGAAGCCGCCGAGGTCGCCGGACTCGCCGGCGACGTGGCCGATTTCCCGCAGAAATACGAGACGATGGTCGGAGAACGCGGCATCACGCTTTCCGGCGGTCAGAAGCAGCGCACTGCGCTCGCCCGCGCCGTCGCCCGCGATCCCAAGATCCTGATCCTCGACGACGCCTTCGCCAGCGTCGATAGCGAAACCGAGGAGCGCATCCTCGAGCGCCTCGAAACCGTGATGCGCCGCCGCACCACCATCATCATCTCCCATCGCGTCTCCACCGTCCGCCGTGCCGATCGCATTGTCGTCCTCGAGCGCGGCCGTATCGTCGAGCAGGGCACGCACAACGAATTGATGGCCATCGGCGGCCACTACGCCGAGCTGTATCGCAAGCAACTTCTCGAGGAAGAGCTGGAACGGGCATGACCGCGCACCAGGAAGAGGAAAAACTCGGAAAAATTTACGACTCGCGTCTGGCGGCGCGCCTGATCCAGTATCTGGGCCCGTACCGCAAGCGCGTCATCGTCGCCCTCGTGCTCAGCCTCGCCGTCGCCGTGCTCGAGGCCGCCGGCCCCTACCTTTTCCACATCGGCATCGATTCGGCGATCGATCCCGTGGTCCATCACAAGCTCGCGCTCTCCGCCGGCATTCATCTGCTCGGCTGGGTGGTCATCGCCTACCTCGCCGCGCTTCTGCTCAGCTTCTCCACACTCTACGGCCAGGTGCTCATCATGCAGACGGTGGGCCAGCGCGCGATGTACGACCTGCGCCGCGAAATCTTCGGCCATCTGCAAAAGCTTCCCCTCAGCTATTACGACCGCACGCCGGTCGGCCGCCTGATCACGCGCGTCACCACCGACGTCGACGCGCTCAACGACCTGTTCGCCTCCGGCGTCGTCGCCATGCTGAACGACACGTTCGTGCTGCTCGGCTTCGTCGGCGTGATGCTGTGGCTCAACTGGCGCCTGGCGCTGCTCACGCTCGCCGTGCTGCCGCTGATCATGGTCGTCACCTGGATTTTCCGGAACTACGTCCGCGACGCCAATCGCCGCATCCGCGTCTCGATCGCGCGCATCAATTCGTTCCTCCAGGAACATATCAGCGGAATTTCCGTCGTTCAGCTCTTCAATCGCGAACGCAAGGCGCGCGAGCAGTTCGAGGAGCGCAATCGCGACTACCTCGAAGCCTACAAGGACGCCATCAAGGCCTTCGCGCTCTTCTATCCCACCGTCGAATTCCTCGCCTACGTTGCCATCGCGCTCGTCTTCTGGTACGGCGGCGGCCAGGTGCTCACCGGCGCGGTCCAGGTCGGCGTTCTCGTCGCGTTCATGCAGTACGCGCAGCGCTTCTTCCGCCCGATTCAGGACCTCAGCGAAAAATTCAACACGCTCCAGACCGCCATGGCCAGCTCCGAGCGCATCTTCCGCCTGCTCGACGAGCCGGCCCCGTCGCTCGCGCCGGAACATCCGCACCGGCTCGACGGCATTCGCGGCGAGATCGAATTCCGCAACGTCTGGTTCAGTTACCGCAACGCCGCTCATCCCACCGACGAAGATTGGGTGCTGCGCGACGTCAGCTTCCGCATCAATCCCGGCGAAACGATCGCCGTCGTCGGCCACACCGGCGCCGGAAAAACGACCACCATCCAGCTGCTCTTGCGCTTCTACGAAATCCAGCGCGGCCAGATCCTGCTAGACGGCATCGACATCCGCGAATTCGATCCGCTCGATCTGCGCCGCCATTTCGGCGTCGTGCTGCAGGACCCGTTCCTCTTCACCGGCACGATCGAATCGAACGTCCACCTGGGCACCCAAGGCATCGACTCGGAGCGTGTGGAGGAGGCTCTGCGCGAAGTCGGCCTCGGCCCGTGGATCGACACTCTGCCCGACGGCATTGGCACCCAGGTCAGCGAGCGCGGCTCGACGTTCTCCGTCGGCCAGCGCCAACTCATCAGCTTCGCCCGCGCCCTGGCGCACCGGCCGGAGATCCTGATCCTCGACGAAGCGACATCCAGCGTCGATACGCACACCGAATTGATGATCCGCGAGGCGCTCGAGCGCATGTTCAGCGGACGCACCTCGATCGTCATCGCCCATCGCCTGAGCACCATCCAGCGCGCCGATCGCATCCTCGTCTTCCACAAGAGCCGCCTGCGCGAGCAAGGCACGCACCACGAACTGCTCGCCCTGGCCGGCATCTACAGCCGCCTCTACCAGCTCCAGTATCGCGACCAGGAGATCCGCGTCGGCGCCCCCAGCCCCGACCTGAGCGCCCCGCTCACCGCCAGTGACTGACGCCCGCCGCCACGCATCTTCCGCTGTGCCACCAAGGGCGACCCACCGGGTCGCCCCTACAGCCGAACGCATGAACCGGCGTTGTAGGGACGGGTATCAAATCCGCCCCCACAACCTCCGCCTCAGCGCCCTGGCCCCCAGTTTCGTTTCGCGCCCCCCGTGGCACAGCCAATCCTGCCTGTGCACCCCTGTAAAGCTGCCGCCCCGCCGCCAATTCACATGCACCAAAGAACCGCACAGGCAAGAATGCCTGTGCTACCACACCCCAACCGCCGCAGAGTGGCACAGGCGTCAGCCTGCGCTTCGTACCGATTCCCGGCTCACGCGCCAATCCCCAACTCCAGCGCGCAGTTCGGGTGCCCCACTCTTTGGGCGCCTTCTGCCCGAAGGGTGGGTCCGATGTCGGAACGGCGCGCAAACTTCCCACCCTTGCTGGAAACCGCAAGGATGGGGCACCCAAAAGTCACGCGGGGTTTGGACACCCTGCCCGATCTTCAGACACTATCAGCACAGCCCGAAAGCTGTGCCACCGAATCACTGAAACCGCGATGACCTCCCCGCGCATCCTCATCTCCTCCGGCGACCCCTCCGGCGCCATGCACGCCGCTCGCCTCGCCCGCGCCCTCCGCGAGCGCGCCGGCGCCGAACTTTTCGGCCTGGGCACGCCCGAAATGCGGGAAGCCGGCGTTGAACTCATCGGCGAAACATCGGAAATCGCCGTAGTCGGCCTGAGCGAAGCCGTCGAGATCCTCCCCCGCGCCTGGCGCCTGCTGAAACGCCTCGAAACCGAAGCCCAGCCCCGCCGCCCGCGCGTCGCCATCCTCGTCGATTCCCCCGATTTCAATCTCCGCCTCGCCCGGCGACTCAAGCGCCTCGGCATCCCGATCGTCTATTTCATCAGCCCGCAAATTTGGGCCTGGCGCTCCGGCCGCATTCGCCAGATTCGCGATCTGGTGACCAAGATGCTCGTCATATTCCCTTTCGAGGAAGAGTTCTATCGCGATGCCGGCGTGCCCGTGGAATTTGTCGGCCACCCGCTCCTCGAAACCGTTCGCCCGCAAAATTCCCGCGATGAGTTTTGCCGCCGCTGGTTTTTGCTGAAGAGCAAACAGATCCTCGCCCTGCTCCCCGGCAGCCGCCGCAAGGAGATCGCGCACAATCTGCCCGGAATCATGCAGGCCGCGAGCCTGATTGCTTCGACGTCGAAATCCGATCACCAGCGAGTGCTCGCCGCCGCGCCCGGCCTCACCGCCGCCGATTTCGCCCCCTACCTGAGCGCCGACCTGCCCGTGCGCGTCGTCGAAGGAGCCACCTGGGACGCCGTTTCCGCCGCCGATTGCGCCATCGTTTCGAGCGGCACGGCCACGATCGAAACCGCTTTGCTGGGAACGCCGATGGTCGTTGTCTATCGCGTGTCCGCCGCGTCGGCGATGGTTTTGCGCCGCATGGTCCACACGCCCTACTACAGCATGGTGAATCTGCTGCTCGGCCGCGCCGCCGTCCCCGAACTCGTGCAAGACGAATTCACCCCTGAGCGCGTAGCGGCCGAAACGCGCCGCCTGCTCGAAAGCCGCGAAGCCCGCGACGTCATGCGCCGCGACTTCGAGGAAGTCCGCCTCCGCCTCGCCAGCCCCCACCCCGGCGGCCCTATAGCCCGCGCCGCCGAAATCATCGCCTCCATGCTGTGACTGCTTCGCTCAGCATGACCGCCCACAGTGGCGCGGGCACTCCTGCCCGCGCGCACGTGACCTGAACATTCTCCCCATCGTCCTTCGGCCGCCCGCTGTTACCCGGCCACCAATCCCGGGCGCCCCGGCGCCGCCCCGATGCCTTCACGGATACAGGGCGGTCCTAATCGTCAGGATTGGATCGTACTTGCGCCTGGGGATTTCCCCGAGCCGTCTCTCCCCAAGCAGAGGTCCAACACCGCCTGGCCAGTCTGCCCGCGCCATCTCAAGACAACACTTCGGGTGTAATCTGGTATCTTAAACTCACTGCGAGGATACTTTGTCGATCACAACTTCTCGAAATAAATTCATGCTCAGCGCTCTGGTGGCCATGGCAACGCTCTGCTGCGCCGGCTCGCTTGCCGCCCAACAGCCAAACGTGCCGGAGTTGCAGTCGCAGGCGCAAGCGCCGCCGACGGCGCCCCTCTTCCACGCCACGCATTACGAAATCGACGCCGTGCTCAGCCCCGGCAATCAGACCTTGTTCGCCAAGGTCCAGGCCGATTTCGTCGCCGTCCAGACCTCGCGCGATCTTGACCTCGAGTTGAGTCCCGACATGGCAATCACTTCCATCCAGCTCGACGGGCAGGGCGTGCCCTTTCAGCGGACCTCGTCGCCGCTCGGCCTCGCCATCACCCTGCCGAACGCCGTCCCCGCCGGCCAGAAAGTGACGCTCACATTCGATTACGTCGGCCAACTCGCGAGCGGCGCGGGCAGCCCGTCGGCTGGCGTGCGGCTGGCCTACGTCGGCAGCGACAACTCCTTCCTGCTGCTCGCCTCGCGCTGGTTTCCGGTGACGAGCTACGTCGGCCAGCGTTACACCACCGTCATTCATCTCACCGTGCCGCCAAACATGGTCGTTATCAGCAGCGGCCAGAGCGGCGCGCCCGATTCCGTTCCCGAACCGCAAAACGTAAGACCGCCCGGCGCCGGGCAATGGCTCCGCTATACGTTCACCACCACCGAGCCCGCCGCCGTCGGCACGGTCATCGCTGCCCCGCTCCAGCTGACGCCCGTGAATGAGAGCGGCATTTCCATTTCCGTTTACACACCGCCCGATCAGAAATCCACCGCCGCGGCCTGGGCCAAGCAGCTCGCCGATATTCTGGCCTTCTATTCCAGCGAATTCGGCCCGCTCACCGATCGCAGCATCACGCTCGCGCAATTGCCCAACATCGCCACGATGCCCGGCGTCGCTGCTCCCGGCCTCCTGCTCGTCAACCAGCGCCAGTGGACCGAGCAGCCGCCCGAGCGCCTGCTTGCGCGCCTGGCCGCGCATCTCTGGTGGGGCGAGCAGGTATTGCCCGCCACCTCCTCCGACGCCTGGCTCTCCGCCGGCCTCTCGCGCTATTCCGAAATCCTCTACGAGCAGCACGCGCACGGCGATGCCGCTTACCGCAACGCCGTCGAAGACTGCGCCGTCGGCGCGCTCATGGACGAAAAAGTCGCCCCGATCGCCGAAGCCTGGCGCCTCGATCCCTACACCACCGCCTACAACTCGATCGTGCGCGACAAGGGCGCCATGGTCTTCCACATGCTCCGCACCTCGATCGGCGACAACGCCTTCC
>JAGWOX010000136.1 GCA_028877145.1 Acidobacteriota bacterium
GTTCAATCGGGAGGGTACCGAGCGTTTTCAAAGCCCACCAGGCGGTCGCGGAAAGAAGAGGTTTGTCTCATAAGTCCTACCAAAATGTGGGTTTTTGTCCGTATTTCCCAGAGCAATTAAGGCATACCGACAGGGGAACGGATTTTCCTTTTACGTCGGGAAAAGTGTGCAAACGTGAGCACGGCGAGGGGAGAAATGGGTGTTCGCCTTGTGAAAGGAATTGGAGTGGGTGCCGGGTCATGGGCGGGCGGCTTGCCTCGGCGGCGTTCGCCGTGCTAGGTTCGCGGCGCGATGACTAAAACCTCTGGTACGCAAGAAAACGGCACGAAGCGCATTGCCGTGATTCCGGGCGATGGCGCTGGCGTCGACGTGACCGCGGAAACGGTGAAGGTGCTGGAGGCGGCGACGGCCGCTTCCGGGCGCAAACTCGAACTCGAGCATTTCGATTGGTCGGCGGACCGTTACCTGCGCGACGGGACCACGCTGCCGGAAGGCGCGTCTAAGATGCTCGTCGACCGGTTCGACGCGATCCTGTTCGGCGCGCTGGGCGATCCGCGCGTGAAGGACAACCGGCACGCGGCGGATATCCTGCTCGGCCTGCGATTCCAGCTCGATCTCTACGTGAACGCGCGGCCGTGCGAACTTCTCGATGCGCGCCTGACGCCGTTGCGCGACCGCACCGAGCGCGACCTCGATTTCATGATCTTTCGCGAGAATACCGAAGGGCTCTACGTCAACATCGGCGGCGTTTTCAAGCGCGGCACGCCGGACGAGGTCGCCGTGCAGGAGCAGATCAACACGCGGAAGGGCGTGGAACGCATCCTGCGGCACGGCTATGAATACGCGCGTCGGAAGAAACTCACGCGATTCTGCATGACCGACAAATCGAATGCGTTGCCGCATGGCCACGGGCTCTGGCAGCGAGTTTTCGCGGAATTGAAAACGCAATATCCGGAAATCGAATCTCGACATCTCTACGTCGACGCCCTGGCCGCCGAACTGGTCCGCGATCCCTCGCAATTCCAGGTGATCGTCGCGCCAAACCTCCTCGGCGACATTCTGAGCGACCTTGGCGCGCAGCTCATCGGCGGCATGGGCGTTGCGCCGTCGGGCAACATTCATCCGGGACGCATCGGACTTTTCGAGCCGGTGCACGGTTCGGCGCCGAAAATCGCCGGGAAAAACCTGGCGAATCCGATCGGCTCAGTGCTGTCGTCGGCGATGATGCTCGAGGAGATCGGCTTCCCGGAAGAAGCGGCAGTGATCCGCGAGGCCGTGCGCGCATCGGTGCGGGAAGGGAAGACGACCACGGACCTGGGCGGCTCAATGGGCACGCGCGAGGTAGGCGACTGGCTGGCCGATTACGTTGCGCGGCATGGAGTGAAGCGGTAGCCCGGCGTTCAAGCTGCGCGCCTTTCGGCCGGTGCCCGGCGCTGCGAACTGGAGTTTCTTGCCCTTTGCGGGTTGTCCGCGCAGCAGGAATGTTTTTGGAAATCGTCCTTCGCCGCAGATCTTGAAAGACCCGAAGTCCTTATACCAGGAACCCTCGGGTGCATCCGGGGAGGCCTCTCGCCATAGCTTCAGGCGGTATAGGTCCTCCGCTGTGATCTTGCGTTCTCGAAGCCGTTCGAACAGATGGTTTGAAGGGCTGCGGGCAATCCGGTCCACTGAATCTTCGGCATCTATTCGCCAAAGGTCATGCGGGCCAGTTCTTGCTTCAGGCGTCTGCGCTCGGCGGGATTACGGGATTCGACCAGCCGGTCCGCAAGTTCGAGGAACCTGGCTTTCTCGGCCGCTTGTGACTCAAATCCCGCTTCGATGAGTTCCACAAGCACCCGATTAGTACTGACCTTGCGCCTGTTAGCGAGAGTTCGCACGCGATGCGCGAGCCGCGAAGGCAGCGACACGCTCTGGCGCATAGTTTTTCCCTTTGCACTCATGGTACAAATTTTACACCGTAACGAACCTCAGCGCACCATTATGCTGCGGATTGCAGAACGGAGGTGCAGGTGAACAGGCAAAGTTGGCTTTCTTGCGATCTGGATTTGCGCGCTAGAATGATGGCGGTCCGATGATCAGAGGTGAGCTTTGGGCGCCTTGTGGCACGACGTTCGTTACGCGCTGAGGCGGCTGGCCAGGAGCCGCGGATTCACGGCGGCCGCCATCATTTCCCTGACGCTTGGCATCGGCGCCAACACCGCCATCTTCAGCCTGCTGAACGCGATCGTCCTGCGCGATTTGCCCGTCTGGCAGCCACGCCGCCTGGTGGAAGTCCAGGAAGTTGAATCACGCAGCGGCCAGGCCCAACCATTGTCGCTAGTCATGTTCGAGGGCATCGCCCACGACCAGCACGTTTTTTCGCATTTCGCTGGAGAAGCGGCGGGCCAGACATACGGCATCAAGGCAAATGGCTGGCTAGGGCTAGGCGATGTCGCACTGGTCACCGGTGAATTCTACTCGATGCTCGGGGTGCAGCCAGTGGTGGGCCGTTTGCTGGAGCCTTCCGACGTGAATCTGGTTCAGGCCGCGCCTGCTCACGTTGCTGTGCTCGGCTACAACTTCTGGCAGCGCCGCTTCGGCGGCGATTTTCGGGCAATCGGAAAGATCGTCGAAGTCGAAGGCGTTCCATTCACGGTGGTCGGAATCGCACCAAAAGGCTTTACGGGCACATCCATTGATCACGAGCCGGAAGTCACCATTCCGTTGAGCGCCGCTCCGCTCATCTTCGGGGAATCTCTCTCCATGCCGGTGACTAGCCGGCATATGTTGTGGATTAACGGCTTCGGACGCCTCAAATCCGGAGTGACAATTGCCCAAGCACAAGCCGATCTCGAAACAGTGTGGCCAGCCATCCGCAAAGAGGCATTGCCATCGGGCGAAAACGCGGCGGGAATCGAGAACTTCCTCGCCCGGCGCGTTTTTGCGCGCTCGGCGGCAAAGGGGGAGAGGAGCGACCTGCGCGACAAATTCACGCGCCCGCTGGAAATCCTGATGGGAATTTCCGGTCTGATCCTGCTTCTGGCGTGCGCGAATCTGGCCGGCCTGATGCTGGCGCGCGCCGCGGCGCACGAGCAGGAAACGGGTGTCAAAATCGCACTTGGCGCGAGCCGGATTCGCCTGCTGCGCCAGATGATCTTCGAGGGTCTTTTGGTGGCAGGCGTGGGAGCGTGCGCCGGAGTTGCGCTCGCCTGGGCAAGCAGCCGAGCTCTCGTCGCGGCCATCACGGCAAGTTATCCCGTGCCGCCCACAATTCGTCTGAGGCCCGATGTCCGCGTCCTCGTCTTCACGATCGTTCTCGCAGTCCTTGCCGGCGTCCTGTTCAGTTTGGCGCCCGCCTGGCGTGCGACGCGCCGGAATCCCTTGGATGTGCTGCACTCGGGCCCACGTACAACCGGAGGAACTGGACGCATGGGCAATCTGCTAGTGGCGCTGCAGTTGGCGCTGGCGGTCGTTTTGCTCTCGTGCGCCGGCCTGCTCGTCCGGAGCTTCATCGCGCTGACAGGCGTCAAAACCGGTTACACGAGCGGAGGCGTGCTGGCGGCCGAGCTATATCCTCGTCAGGGTCAAAAGGCGACGCTGAGCAACGGCACCTATTGGCTGGGAGTAATTCGGAGAGTTGAAGGCGTACCAGGCGTCACCGCGGCCGCGGTCTCCGACTTCCTCCCCGGTTCCGGCTACGACTGGAAGCCACCGGTGGCGCCCGCCGAGGCACCGCCGGGGAACGACATCCTCGCTTTCACCGGAAACATCTCGCCCGGATTTTTGCGAACGATCGGCGTGAAGCTCATCGCCGGCCGCGACTTCTCGTGGAGCGACCTGCCTCAAATGCCGCGCGTTGCCATTGTGAGCCGCACCTTGGCCGCCCGGCTGTTTCATTCGGGCGACGCGATCGGGCGCGCGATTAGCATCGGCAGAGATCCCGACTTGCAGAAAACAGAAATCGTCGGGGTCGCGAGCGATGCCCGCCTGTTCAATACGCGCGATCCAAGCACATTGGCCGTGTATGTCTCCATGTCCCAAGACACGCGATTCGACAGTTGGATGGACCTTGAGGCACGCACGGCGGAGCCGCCGGAATCGCTTGCCGGCCCGGTGCGCCACGTGCTCGATGCGGCCGGATATGAATACGCGTTCTCCTTCCACACTCTCGACCAGGTGCGGGCGCAGGCGGCCATCGACGCAAGGATCACGGCTTTGCTTTCCGGCTTTTTCGGAGGGCTGGGGCTTTTGCTGGCCGCGATCGGATTGTTCGGCCTGGTTTCCTATAATGTGACGCGACGCACGAGGGAAATCGGGATTCGCATGGCCCTCGGGGCCGCTCCCGCGTCGGTGCGCCGGATGATGCTGCGCGAGACCGCAATTCTGGCGGCTTTCGGCCTGGGATGCGGATTGGCAGGCGCTCTCGCCGCCACTCGCCTCTTGGCTGGAATGCTTTTCGGCGTCGGCTCCCACGACACTGCCACGCTGATCTCTATCTCCGTGGTCTTCTTCAGTGTGGCCCTGCTGGCGGGCTATCTACCTGCGCGCAGGGCGATGCGCATCGATCCGCAATCCGCTCTGCGCTGCGAATAAACGGCCTCGAAGTCTTCACGTCGGATACCAGAGAACGCGTCTTCGGTTAGGGACCGCGATGGCCGCGCCTAATAGGAAGCCTCCGACGTGCGCCCAGAAGGCCGTGCCCCCGGCTTCGGGCACGCCGAGCGAGGCGATGCCGCTCATGAACTGGATCAGGAACCAGTAGCCGATCATGAAAATCGCCGGCAATCGCCAGAAGAAGATAAAGAACAGCGGCACGAGCGTCAGTACTTTCGATCTCGGGTAAAGGATCAGATAGGCGCCCATTACGCCGCTGATCGCGCCGCTCGCCCCGATCGTGGGTACGGTCGAGCCCCAGGCAAACATCGTTTGCGTAACGCCGCCCACCAGCCCGGCAATGATGTAAGCCGCCAGAAAGCCGCCCGAGCCCAGCGTGTCCTCCACCGCTCCGCCGAACACCCACAGGAACCACATATTGCCGAGGATGTGCATCCAGCCGCCGTGAATGAACATGCTGCTGAAAAGCGGAACCACCAGACGCGAAAACGAAACGTGATAGCCGGAAAGCGCCAGCGTATAGGTGGCCGGCACCAGGCCGTAATGGAGGAAGAAGACTTGAATCTGATGCGGCGTGAGCGAGAGCTCATGAAGGAACATGGCGAAATTCGCGGCGATCAGCAGGATCGTGACCCCCGGCACGCCGCGGCGTCCGAGCAAGACCTTGAGCGGGATCATCCGTTCCTCGCCGCGGCCTGGCCGAGCGCCTCGGGGCTAAAGGCCGCCTCGCGCCGCTGGCCCGTGCGGGCAAATTGTAGAATTTCGTTCATCGGGAAAATGCCGCCTCGCGCGCCTATCCGCGTGGAATTGAGACCGGCCGCCGCGCAGGCGAATTCCAGGCAGCGGTCGATGTCCCAGCCCGCCAGAATGCCGTAGATAAAGCCGCCGTGGAAGATGTCTCCCGCTCCAGTCGTGTCCACAGTATCGACCAGGAACGCCGGTGCGTAATGAAACCGTTTGCCATCCCAGGCCAGAGCTCCTCGCGAGCCCATCGTCGCGCCCGCGAGCCGGCAACGGTAGCGCGCGGCGAGGAGCGGGAGGGTTTTCAGCAGATCGTCCTCGCCGAGGAAGCGGGCAGGGAACTCGGCCGTGCCGAGCAGGTAATCGACCGATTCGAGCAGCTCTTCCGCGCCCGGATAGACATTGTCCATATCGGCCGTCACGGGAATTCCGGCTTCCCGTGCCCAGCGGGCGGCTTGGGCCGCTGCGTGAGCGTCATGCCCGTCGACATGGAGCAGGCGCGCCCGGACGATCCACTCGCGCTCGATCTGCTCTGGCCGTATCTCAATCGCCGGGTCGCGGCCCCAGAGGATCGTCCTCTCGCCCGTGGATTCGTCAACGAGGATATAGGCGAATTGGCTTCGTGCGCCGGGAACCACGATCCAGTGAGCCTCGACGCCTTCGAGTTCGAGTTCCTGCTGCTGAAACTTGCCGGCGTCGTCATCGCCGATGCTGCCGATGTAGCGCGCCGAAAGTCCCCAGCGCCGGCAGGCGACCAGCGCGCTCGCCACCTGCCCGCCAGCCTGCCGCTCGACCGACCCTACATGCATCTTCGAGTCGAATGCGGGGAAGTGCGGCACACGGATGACTGTGTCGGTCGCATTAAGGCCAACGCCTGCCAAATCGACGAATCCGATCTCGTTCTCCATATGCGAGACCATTAAACGCAACACACCCGAAAAAGCAAGTTCGAGGGGAAGGCGCTGCCGCGCAAGCGAGATTTCCCGCGGCCGATTGGTGCAGGGAAGGACGTCTGATAATCTTGTGTAGTGGCAGACGTGTTGTTTACATAATATCGTGAGAGCTGGAAGCGTTTGGAATCGTGGGGCTTGCGCAGGTGTGCGAGTGGAAAGGAGAAGCGCGCCGGCCCAATTTCGCGGCAATCTTGCCGCGTATTCCTGCGCTTGAGGGTTGCGAATTGAGGCGCGCTGGCAGGGATGCCTCTGGTACCAAAGGCGGTGCTTCGGCTCGAATGTTGATGCCGGTTTTTTCCTGCGGCTGAGGCAATTTGCTTCTGGGTTTGCTTCACTCGGGCGGGTGTGTTAAGTAGTGCTGTTTTGCGCTTTTTGGCTGGGTGTGTGCGTCCTCTATGCCCGTCCGCGAATCGGAGGCCATCATTTTACGCAGTTACGCGCTGGGCGAGGCAGACCGCCTGGTAAGCTTCCTGAGCCGGAATGAAGGCCGTATCCGCGGCGTAGCCGCCGGGGCGCGCAAGCCCAAGAGCCGGTTTGGTGCGTCGCTCGAGCCGCTTTCCTACGTGCGCATGTGGTACTACGAAAGGGAGACGCGGCCGCTCGTGCGGATTAGCCAATGCGAGATTTTGGAGTCGTTTGTGATCGCGCAGCGATCTTATAACGCTATCGCCGCTTTTGGCCTGATGTCTGAGATCGCCGAGAACGTGCTTCCGGAACATGAGCCGTCCGACCCGGTGTTCCGCCTGCTGCTGGCGACCTCGCGAGCCATCTCGACGAGCGGGCTGATCGCCCTCCCAATCGGCTATTTCACCCTGTGGACGGTCAGGCTGGGCGGCTGGCTGCCGTCGCTCGACCGCTGCGGAACTTGCGGCCGGGACCTTGCGGGGCAGGGAGCCTGGGTGAATGCGGAGGGCGGCGTCTTTTGCCGGGATTGCCGTCCGGGGGGAGCGCGGGCCCTCTCTGCGGAGGCTCTTGCCACGGCGCACAGGATGCTTCGAGAATCGGTAGAGAAACTGGCTGCTGCCGGGGGCCCGCGCGTGCCGCCGGAGTTGACGAATTATCTGATGGATCTCATCGAGCAACACATGGAAAAGAAGCTCAGTGTTCGCCCGATCCTGGAACTGGCACCCTGATGACGAAAACTATCAAGAAACCCCTAAAGCCGAAAGGTCTCACCTTCCAGCAGCTCATCTTCGAGCTCCAGAGATACTGGAGCGACCGGGGCTGCATTCTTCAACAGCCGTATGACGTCGAGGTTGGCGCCGGAACGATGCATCCGGAGACCTTCCTGCGCGTGCTGGGCCCGGACCCTTATCGCGTGGCCTACGTCCAGCCCTCCCGAAGGCCCACCGATGGCCGCTACGGAGAAAATCCCAACCGCCTCTACAAGCACACGCAACTTCAAGTGATTCTTAAACCCATTCCGGACAACGTTCAGGACCTTTACTTGGACAGCCTCAAGGCGATCGGCATCGACCTTCGCCATCATGACATCCGCTTCGAGGAAGACAACTGGGAGGCGCCCACCCTCGGAGCCTGGGGCATCGGATGGCAAGTATTACTTGATGGTCTGGAAATCACCCAGTTCACCTATTTCCAGCAGAGTGGTGGCATGAACCTCGATCCGGCCTCCGTGGAACTGACCTACGGCCTCGAACGGATCGCCTCGTTCCAGCAGGAGGTATCGAGCGTCTTCGACCTCCGCTGGACCGAGGGCGTCAGCTACGAGCAGGTGCGCCTGGCGGAAGAGCAGCAATTCTCCGCCTACAGCTTCGAGGCCGCCGACGTGGATTCCGCCCGACGGCAGTTCGAGATGTATGAGAAGGAAGCCCTGGGCCTGCTCGACCGTTTCGCGGAACTGGGGCCGGAGGAGCAGCGGCGATTCCCTGTGCTGGCGGCCTACGACCTCTGCCTGAAATGTTCCCACCTCTTTAATGTGCTCGATTCCCGGCGCGCGATCTCGACGACGGAGCGGGCGGCCATGATCGGCCGCGTCCGCGCTATCGCCTGCCGCGTGGCCGAGGCGTACCTCGCCCAGCGCGGCCAGCTTCCCGCTACGGCGTCCAATGGGGAGCAGCGATGAAAAAGACGGCAATGAAGGCGGCGGCAAAGAGGAGGGTAAAGACAAAGGCAGGGCGCCCGGCAGCAAAGACGAGAGCCGCTAATAAGAAGGTGGCCGTCCGGCCGAGTCCGGCGGCGGAGACGGGGCACTTCCTGCTCGAAGTCGGCTGCGAGGAGATCCCCGCCGGAATGATCGCGCACGCCGCGGCGGAACTGCGGGTTCTTCTGGGGAAATACCTGGGCGCGAGTTTGCTGGCCAAGGAGGGCGGCATCGAAGCGTTTGGCGCCCCGCGCCGCCTGGTCGTCTCGATACCGGAATTGCGCTTGCGCCAGCCCGACAGCCGCACAGAGACGCTCGGCCCGCCGAAGGCGGTGGCGTTCGATGATGTCGGCCGGCCGACACGAGCGGCGGAAAGTTTCGCCGCGAAGCAGGGAGTCGCCGTCTCGTCGCTCGAGATCACGACGACGCCCCGCGGCGATTATGTAGTCGCGCGCAAGCTCGTCCCGGGAAGGCCTGCGCAGGAGATTCTGACGGAAGTCTTGCCACGCGCCATTCTGGAGTTGTCCTTCCCCCGCAGCATGTATTGGGCGGGGAATGCGAGCCCGCGCTTCGTCCGCCCCATCCGCTGGATCGTCGCCTTGCTCGATGACAAGGTTGTGCCGTTCTCCATAGGCGAAACCCGCTCGGACCGTCTCTCCCACGGTCATCGGTTCCTGTCCAAGGAGAATCCGATCCCGATCGCCAGGGCAGGGGACTATTTAAAACGGATGCGCGCGAATTTCGTGCTCGCCCGGCCGGAAGAGCGGAAGGAAAAAATCGAGACGGAATTGGGGCGCTTGGCTGCCCAGCGCCGCCTGCGCCTGCGGCCGGATCCGAACCTGCTCGAAGAGGTCGTCTATTTGAACGAATACCCGACGGCCATCCTCGGCGGGTTCGATTCGTCTTATCTGGATTTGCCGGAAGAGATTCTGGTGACGGTGATGCGCGGCCACCAGAAATATTTCGCGCTCGAGGATAAGGAAGGGAGCCTGGCGCCGCACTTCGCCGCGATCATCAACATGAGTTCGGATGCGACGGGCACGATTCGCTCGGGGCACGAGCGCGTGCTGCGGGCCCGGTTTGCCGACGCCCGATTTTTCTGGGACACCGATCAGCAATGTCGGCTCGCCGACTATCTGCCGCGCCTCGCCGGCGTCACCTATGAATCGCGAATCGGCAGCTACCTCCAAAAAGTCGAGCGTGTGCGTCTGCTCGCCCGGTGGATCGCCGAAGAATGGTTCAATGCCGGGATTCCCGAATCCGATCCCGCGGTCGCCGATCGCGCCGCCGAACTTTCCAAGTGCGACCTTGTGGCGGAAATGGTGCGCGAGCTTCCCGAACTCGAGGGCATCGTCGGTGGGCTCTATGCCGCCGAGCAGGGCGAGAGGGAAGAGGTCGCTGCGGCCATCTACGATCAGTACCGTCCCGCGGGTCTCGACGATTCCATCCCGCGCAACCTCGCCGGCTGCGCTCTTGCGATGGCCGACCGGCTCGATTCGCTCACCGCGTGTTTCGGCGTCGGCTTGATTCCCTCGGGATCGAGCGACGCGTTTGGGTTGCGCCGTGCCGCGCTCGGCGTGGTGAAGATTCTACTTGAGCGCCGCGTGCCGTTCTCGCTTTCAGCGGCAATTGCAACGGCGGTGAAACTGTTGCGTGAAATTCAACCACAACTTGAAATATCTGCTGACGTCAAGAGTCAGGTTCTTCTCTTCATTCAGGAGCGCGGCCGCTACATTTTCCGCGAACGATTCGGCTTCGCGTACGACGAGATCGACGCCGTCCTCGCGGCGGGCGCGGATGACTTGGTGGATGCGGAGCAGCGCATCGCCGCAGTGCGGGCTGTGCGGCGGTCCAAGGATTTCGAGCCGCTCGCGGTCGCATTCAAACGAATTCGAAATATTCTCGAGAGGGCAGGCTCGCCGAAGAAGTGGCGGCGCGATGCCGTCGGCGAGGAACTTTTCTCCGAGACCGCGGAAAGGGAACTGCATGCGGCGGCGGGAAAAGTGGCGGAGGAGGCGGCACGGCAGAAACGCAACGGGCGCTACCGCGAGGCACTCGAGGCGATTGCCGGTTTGAGGCCCGTCGTCGATCGATTCTTTGACGACGTGCTCGTAATGAGCGAGGATGAAACGATACGTAAAAATCGACTGACACTTCTGGCGCAACTCCTGCGGGAGTTCTCCACGATCGCCGA
>JAGWOX010000137.1 GCA_028877145.1 Acidobacteriota bacterium
AGGTTCTTTACGGCGTTGTTGAATTCGCCCAGGAACCCGTTCCCAAAGATGTTCACTTCGTTCATGTCATAGGACAGCCACGAATGGACCACGTGGTTGCCGACGTAATCGATTTCCAGCATGTTGTTGCCGGGCAATTTCCGCTGGATCCCGAAATTCCAGGTTTCGACGTAGGGACTGCGGATGTTCGGGTCCACGGCGGCGAAGGGCTGGTAGGCGAATGTGTAGGCGGACTCGGGGATCGGGAAGTTGAACGATTGAGGGAATGCATTGAGCTGCGGAATGGTGCCGCCAAGGCTGAGCGACCCGGGAGTGAAATCAGACGAGGGATAGAGCCAGACGGATTGACCCGCCCCAGGGTTGGTGAACGCATTCGTCTGCTCGATGGTGGTCCAGCCCTCGTCGTAGTGGCTGATCGCCGCGCCGAGACGGATTACGGTATTGCTGCCGCCCATCAGCCGACCGAGGAATCCATTCGTGAAATTCGGATTCCACGCGAGGCCGAAATTGGGCGATGGACCCATCAGATCCGCGCTGTACGGGTGCGGGGTCAGGTTGATTTGCGGATTCATGTTGCCGTTGAGCACGCCGGGCTGAAAGAGGCCCGTGGACGGCCCAAGAAGATCGGCGTAACTCGGACCAGTCCAGAATTTTCCGGCGTTGGTCACGGCTCCCGAGAATTGCCAGCGGAAGCCGTAGTTCAGGGCGAAGTGAGGTGTCATACGCCAGGCATCCTGGAAGTAGACGCCTCCCACAGTTTGCCTCTCGTGGTTGATGGCGGCTCCTTCAGGCGCAAACTGGTTCGTTTTCGAGCTGACGTAATTGAAGCCTGAAATCGAGCTGATTCGCCCCACCAGGAAAGAGTAAAGCGCTTCGGCGTTATTCAGCTCCGCGTTGCCATTGGCGGTGCTGACGTTCGGGAAGTTCGATGGCGAGAACATCGCCGCGGCCGGATCCTGCGCGACGATGCCGGTTGCATACGTCGGGGGATTGTTGATTTCCGTTTCGTACATCGTTGCGATACGGAGGTCGCCGCCGAACGTAAACGTGTGGTCGCCGCGCGTCCATGTCAGGTTGTCCACCGGATGGTAGACGGGGTTGTTGCGCGGGATTGGAAGAATGAATCCCGGGATCACGGGATTGACGCCCAACGGTGGATTGATGACTTCGTCCGCCTGACCGGAGAAGGGATCGCCGCTGGTGGCGGGATTGAACTCCTCGCGGGTCTCCAGGATGCCGAAGTTGAATTGGTTGAGCAGGGTCGGGCTGATCGTCCAATCGAGCGAGTTACCCACCGTGAAGTAATTGGACCACCATCCGCCGCCGGCAAGGGTCGCGCCCGGATAGCTCGGTGCCGCCGTGATCGAGTACCACTGGGCGTCCCAAGTTCCGTGCCAGGCGAGTTTCGAGTTGATCTGATAATCGAGCCGGACGGTCGGCCACCAATTCTTGTACGTGGCCGCCTGGAGCCAGCTCAGGGTCTGGGTGACCGGCGTAGCGGTGGCGCCGCCGCTGTAGTCGCCCGCGCTGAGTTTGCCGTTGCCGACGTAGGAATCGATCTTGTTGATCATCGCTCCGGTCACCGAATTCACCGTGCCGGGCAAGCTGTTGGCGGCAGCCATGGAGAGCAGGTTCACCGTATGCAGTTGGCTATCGGTGCCCATGTAGGTGAAATTTCCGTTCGCGGCGTTGGAGGTAAGAACCTGCGTGCTGTCGCCGTAAGCGGTGGGATTTCGTTGGTATTCGAGATAGCCGAAGAAAAACAGCTTGTTCTTGAGAACGGGCCCGCCGATGCTTCCGCCAAAATCGTTCAAGTGTTGGCTGGGCTTCTTAAGGCCTTTGGCGTTGTTCCGATAGTCATTTGCGTTGAAGAAGCTGTTTTCGGCCTGCCAGAAGGCGGTCCCGTGAAGCTGGTTCGTTCCGCGCTTGGTGACGAAGTGCAGCGTCGTCGAACCCTCGGCTCCCGCTTCTGATGCCAGATCGCTCGTCGAGACCGTGAACTCGTCGAAGGCGCCCAGGCGGAGCGGAGCGGCGGTAAAGAAGCCGGTGGTAGAGGTGCGGTAGCGCTGGAAGTTGTCGTCGACTCCGTTCACCGAGATGTTGATGGAAGCGGCCGGCAGGCCGTTGAAGGTGGTATAGCGCTGATTGCCCTCAGCCGTGGTCGCGCCGGGCACCAACTGCGCGAGCGGCAGGGCGTTGAGCCCGGAAAGCGGCAGATTCTGCACCGCCGAGGGGCTGATGGTGGTGGCAAGCGTGGCATTACTCGTCTGCAGGATATCGCCCCGCGCCGAGACGGTGACCGTCTGCGTGGCGGCGCCGATTTTCATCGTTATGTTGACGTTGGATGTCCGCGCCGCGTCGACCACCACGCCGGACAGAGCCGCTATGGAAAAGCCCGTTGCCGTGGCTCGCAATTCGTACGTGCCCGGCTGCAAGGCAGGAAAGACATACACGCCAGACGCGCTCGCTTTTACCGTCTGGGTGAAACCAATGGATGCATCGCTTACCTTCACGATTGCGCCGGGAACAGCGGCGCCCGAAGGATCGACGACGGTTCCGGTGATCTGTCCGGTGGTGCGGGACTGCGCCAGCGCCACGCCCATCGGCAGGAGGGTGAAGACTACAAGCCAAAAGACCGCATTTCTACATTTGTGCAACATTGCAGAACCTCCCAGTGCGCATTCCCAACCCTATCCAGTCCTGGCTGCCCCAGTACCGCCGGTTGGGATTCAGCGGTCACTCAAGTTCATTCCGGCGTCGGTTGCCGCGTCGGGTGTTGGGGCCGGCGGCAACTGGGACACCAAAGGAGTCACGCCTTGCTCGGAAAGCGAGCGATTGAATTGCGGCAGCTCTTTCTGCAGGAGGTCGCGATACTGCGCCTTGGCCGCCGCCAATCGCTTGCTCAGAACGTTGAACACTTCAATCGAGGCGTCGGTGGGCGTATAACCGGGGTTGCCGTCGACGTCGCCACCTCCGGTGCCCACTTCGCCGTTCAACCAGATCAGGGAGAGATACAGCTTGTACTTGTCGAGATAGGATTTCTCGTCGCTGTTGGCCAGGGCCGGTGAGAGCAATTGGTCTTCAACGGCCTGCATCTTCTTGTCCATGGATTGGACGGATTCGAGCGTTTTCGCGTGCGATGCGCTTTTCTCGGTCTTCAGCATCGCCTCGACGGTCTGGAGCTGTTTCCGCAGCCATTCGATCTGGTTCGTCATATTGGAAACGTCGGTGATGTCGTCGCGGATCTGGAGGAGCAGCTTGACCGTCGATTCGGTCTGGGCCGGCGTGCCCGGAGTGCGGGGATCGGCGAGGACTTCGATGGACTGGCTGAAGGATTGGCCGTCCGCGGTCAGCTTCACCGTGTAGGTGCCGGGCGAGACGACGGGACCGACTTCGGCCTCGCGAATGCCCCAGTGCGTGATGGGGCGCCAGCTCTTGCCGAGGAAGCGGAGATCGTCCCAGACGTGAGGATTGGTCTCCGGCGTGCTGCGTAGCTGGATCAGTTTCGGCGGGGCGTAGCGCATGTCCCAGTCAACGCGGTTGAGGCCGGGATGCGCCGGCTGTTCAAGTTCGCGAACCAGGCCGCCCTTGGCGTCGAGCACATCGATTTTCACCTTTCCCTTCGGAGCGGATGCCAAGGAAAAATCGATGAACGCGTGCGCGCCGCGGAAGAAGCGGTAGCTCGGCCGCGAGCGGAACAACTGAACCGCGGCGTCCGACTTCTGAGCGGCCATCTGCTCGAGCGTGGAGACGTCTTCGAGAATGTAGATGCCTCGCCCGAACGTGGAAACTACGAGGTCGTGGAAATTCTTCTGCACGGTTTCCCAGGAAACCGGGGCGTGAGGCAAACCGGAATCGAGCGGCTGCCAATTCGCGCCGTCGTCGAGGGAGACGTAGAGGTCATTGCCAGTGCCGGCGAAGAGCAGGTTCTTGCTATTCGGGTCCTGCGCGACGGAACTGACACTGCTGAAGACGCTCACCGGGATGCCGTTGACGATGGAAGTCCAGGTTTGACCGAAATCGGTGGTTTTGTAGATGTAGGGTCTCGAATCACCCATCAAGGAGCGGTCAACGGCCAGATAGGCGGTGCCGGCGTCGAAGTGCGACGGCTCGATCCGGCCGACGGTTCCCCAGTCCGGCAAATTCGGAATATTTTTTGTGACGTTCGTCCAGTGGCCGCCGCCGTCACGCGTCAGCCAGACCTGCCCGTCGTTCGTGCCCGCCCAGATCAGCCCCTTCTGCACCGGCGAAGGCGCAATCGCGAAGACCACTTCGCCGTAGAACTGGCCGAGGTTGTCGGCAATGATTCCGCCGGAGGGAACCAGGCGGCTGGGGTCTTTCGTCGAGAGATCGGGGCTGATGGCCTTCCACGTCTGGCCGCCGTTCGTTGTCTTGAAGATGAACTGGCAGCCGAAATACACCGTGTTGTTATCGAACGGATCGATCGCCATCGGCGGGGTCCAATGGCAACGATATTTCGCAGATTCGGGAGGCGAATCGAGCGGATGGTCGGGCCACGGGCTCACCGCGCGGGGATAGCCGACGCGCGTATCGAGGCGGGTAATCTCGTCGCCATAACAGGTGCTCCAGATGATGTGCGGATCGCTGGGATCGGCGTAGGTAAAGCCGGATTCGCAGCCGCCCATTTCGTCCTGCCAGCGGAGACTGCGCACGCCGTAGGGGGCGCGGGCGTCGGGCGTGGAAAACGGATAGGCCGGACCGCGCTGGGATTCATCATCCTGCATGTTCGTGTAGAGCCAGTAGGGCACCTGATTGTCGGTGGAGACGTGGTACATCTGTCCGATCGGGAGCGAAACACGCTGCCAGCCGCGGCCGCCGGTCAGCGAGATCCCGGCGCCGCCGTCATCGCTGATCATGATGCGATTGGCGTTGGTGGGATCGATCCAGATGTCGTGATTGTCGCCGCCCCAGGGAACCTGCCTGAACGTGCGGCCACCGTCGGTGGAGATGAAGAAGCTGTTGCAGGCGACATAGATATCGTCTTCGTTGACGGGCGAAACGGCCAGGCGAATGGTGTAGCCGGCGCGCTCGGTGAGCAGGCGGCTGTAGGTGACGACGTGCCAGTTCTTGCCGCCGTCATCGGAGCGCCAAAGTGAACCCTGCTCGGCGGTCTGGATGAGGGCGTAGACGCGATCGGAATCGGAGGGAGCGATGGCGACGTCGATTTTGCCCACGGGGGGTTTCGGCAGGCCGTGGCCCTTGATCTCGCTCCAGGTGTTGCCACCATCGCGCGAGACGTAGACGCCGCTGGAGGGTCCGCCGCTGGTCATGGCCCAGGGACGGATTTGCCATTGCCACATGCCAGCGAAGAGCACGTGCGGATCGTGCGCGTCCATCGCCAGGCCGGAGCAGCCGGTATCTTCGTTGACGAAGAGGACTTGCTGCCAGGTCTTGCCGCCGTCTTCGGTGCGCCAGACGCCGCGCGAGTGCTGGGGATGGGTGCCGACGCCCATCGCGCAAACGAATACGTTTTGGGAATTGTAGGGATTGACCACTATGCGCGAGATCAGGCCGGCGTCCGTCAGACCCATATGAGTCCAGGTGCGGCCCGCGTCGCTGGATTTATAGATGCCGTCGCCGGGCGTGATGCCGTTGCGAATCACCCACGATTCGCCGGTGCCCGCCCAAACCACCGCATGCTGCGCCGGGTCGATCGCCAGCGCGCCGATCGATTGCACTGGCTCCTTGTCAAAGACCGGGCGCCAACGGGCGCCGCCATCTGTTGTCTTCCAGATGCCGCCCGAGGCTGCGCCGATGTAGGCTACGTTCGGGTCGCCGGGCACGCCTACGACGGCGCTCGCGCGGTTTCCGTGCACCGGCCCATCGAAACGGAAGCGAAGCGCCTGGAACGGGCCTGCCTTGTGCTCCTGCGCCGCCAGCGGCAAGGCGGCGGCAGAGAAAGACACCAAGGCCACGATTGTAAAAAGCAGTTTCGCGAAAGAATGACGTTGTGTCACAGCCGCTCTCCTCGTAACCGGCCCAAAGAGCCCTTTGCAGGGCCGCAGCAAGGCCGGCGAATTGGCATTCAGCCCGATACAGAAAGGCACAGCACCGACGGGTTACAGGTGGGAGAGATGGAGCAGCGCAGACGGAGTCACGGGGAGAAACGTCCGGCCATGAGCGGCTGCCCCGGAAGCCGGGAAGCGGCTTCGGCACGCTCAAGGCCGCCGGTGTGCCCGCAAAGAATCAACCGCCGGCGGTCCGCAAACAAGCTCCCACGCCAAAAAAACCAACCGCATTTGTATGTACTTTGGTATACAAATTGTCAAGTGAAATTCTGGAACGCCGAAGAGGAGGCCAACTTGAAGGCGAAGAGAGGCTCACCGAGCGAGAGTAAAAAAGGTTCCGCGCCGCGGGGCGAGCTGTCGCGGCGGCGGTTCGGACAGCTTGCGATGCTGGGACTGGCAGGCGGAGCGCTGATGCCGGCGGAATTGCTCCTGGCAAGCACGAACGACAACGGCCGCGTGCCGGAAGGACAGAAGCAGGAATCGGCGGCGCTGTCGGCTCGCGCGCAGGCGGAAGTCGACGCGAAGTTGAAGGCCATTTTCGCGGAGTACGGGGACCGGCTTTCCGAAGAGAAGAAGAAGCCAATGCGGGGAATCGTTTCCAATCACGTCCAGATGCTCGAATCCGTGCGCGCCTTTCCGCTGCACAATCCCGACGCGCCGGCGACGGTGCTGAAGCTGGTCACTCGAAACGAAAATCGTGCGGCGATGCCGGAAAGCAGGGCCGGCCGCGGCGGAGCCGGGAAATCCTCCCGGCGGAACAGACAGGGAGCGCGATGACCAACGAAGACATCGTCTATTCGTCCGTGCGCGAACTCGGCGAGTTGCTGCGGACGCGCCAACTTTCGCCGGTGAAACTGGCGGAGACGTATCTCGAGCGGAGCGAGCGTA
Source organism: Acidobacteriota bacterium (assembly GCA_028877145.1). Taxonomy (GTDB): domain Bacteria; phylum Acidobacteriota; class Terriglobia; order Acidiferrales; family UBA7541; genus JAKASX01. The sequence goes on from JAGWOX010000137.1 coordinate 6,918, forward strand.
TCGGGCCGAAGCTGAACGCCTACGCGACCATCACGCGGGAATTGGCGTTCGAACAGGCGCGCGCGGCGGAGAAGGAAATCGCCGCGGGACATTATCGCGGACCGTTGCACGGAATCCCGTACGCGGCCAAGGACCTGCTGGCGGTGAAAGGCTATCCGACCACATGGGGCGCGCGCCCGTATGCCGACCAGCGTTTCGATTTCGACGCGACGGCGATCGAGCGGTTGCATCGCGCGGGCGCAGTGCTCATCGGGAAAGCCGCGATGATTGAACTGGCCGGCGGGCTGGGATATACGGACGGCTTTGCCTCGCTGACGGGGCCGTGCCGCAATCCGTGGAACACGGACGACTGGACCTGCGGATCGTCGAGCGGTTCAGGTGCGATTGTCTCAGCGGGACTTGCGACTTTCGCTCTGGGCTCGGATACGCGCGGTTCGATCATTTGCCCTGCGTCGTGGTGCGGAATTTCGGGCATGCGGCCGAGTTTCGGGCGGGTGAGCCGTTACGGCGTGATGACAATCGCGTGGTCGATGGACAAGATCGGGCCGATGGCGCGCACCGCCGATTGCTGCGGGCTCGTGCTCGGGGCCATGGCCGGGCACGATTCGCGCGACCAAGATTCCCTTCCCCCGCGCCTCTCATCTTTTCCGTATCGGCGCGCAGCGAGAGACGGAAGGCCGCTGCGCATCGGCCGGCTCACCAACGTTTTCGAGCGCGCGAAGCCGGAGATACACAGCACCGTCGATCAGGCGCTTGCGGTGCTCGAAAAGCAAGGCGCGAAGGTTTCCGACGCGAAAGTTCCCGATGGACCTTTCGAGGAAGCGGCGGAACTGGTGATTCTGATCGAAGCGGCTTCGGCATTTTCCGAACTCATCGTTTCGGGGCGCTGCGCGCTGCTCGAAGATCCGCTGGGACAAATCAACGGATATGCGAGCCGCGTATTCTCCGCGCACGATTACCTGCACATCCAGCGCGTGCGCACGTTCCTGCAGCAGCGCATCGACAAACTCTTTGACGAATTCGACGTTATTGCGGCACCGGGCGAGGATACGACGGCGGAGCCTCTCAAGCCTCCCGCTCCTCCCAAAAACCGAACGCACGAGTCTGCGCCCAAAATCGACAGCAAGCAACCGGACGCCATCTCGAGCCTCTGCGGCTTGCCCGCGGTGACCGTTCCTTGCGGATTCAGCAAAGACAATTTGCCCATGGGAATTCAGTTCATGGGGCGTGCGCTCGACGACCAGCGCGTCTTCGACGCGGCGAATCTGTTCCAGGCGCGCACCGATTGGCACAAGCGGCGACCACCGATCGATTGAGAAGCCGTAGCACGGCCTTCAGGCTGTGCTCTTTCGCAGAGGACAAGTTTCAAGCCTAAGCGGACGCGACGACGAAGCCGGAGTATCGTCGTGTCTGGCGGGAGGCGCTGAATCCCTGCGAGTTCCAACCCACACAGGCTGAAGCCTGTGCTACCCAAACAACACCGGCGCACCGGTTACTTCTACAAAGCCCTCCGCGGGCGAGCCCCCACATTTCTTTTCCCGCCGACTGAACCTTTGGGGCTAGCATGGCGTCTAGCTTGGTGAGCGAGCGATGGATGCCGAATGGACCGCGAGTCCGGACGCGAGTGTGAGCGGCGACTGCTGTGCCGAGCGGGAGTTCACGGATCTGGCGCGCGAATCGTCTTCGCTGGCGTTTCGGGTCGCCTGGAGCGTGGTTCGCGATCGCGCTGACGCCGAGGAGATTGCGCAGGAAGCGCTGCTGCGGGCTTACCGCCATTTCCCCGAGTTGCGGAAGCGGGAGCGATTTCGGGCATGGATGGTGCGGGTGACGTGGCGGCTGGCGCTGGATCGCATTCGAGCGAAGCGGCGCCGCGTGCGGCGCGAACTCGATATCGGCCAGCAGGCAATTGCGGCGGCGGGGAGCGCGAAATCGCGCGAGTTTCATTTCGCCCTGGCTGAGGAGATCGAGCGGCTGCCGCGGAAGCTGCGCAAGGTGATGATTCTGGCAGCGGTCCAAGGCTACGATGTCCGCGAAGTGGCGAGGCTTTTGGATGTACCGGAAGGAACGGTGAAGTCCCGGCTTTTTCTGGCGAGAAAGCGATTGATCGAGAGGCTCGAATGGGTTGCCGAAGATACCGAAAGGCGCTGAGCGAGGCGGCGGCGGAAACGCTCGCGCCGGAACGGCGACGCAAGCTGGACGAGCATTTGGCACAGTGCGCCGAGTGCTCGGCGCGGCTCGATCGGCTGCAGCGTGCGAGGGTGCTGATCCACGACGCGCTTGCTGAGTCCGCGACGGCCGAGCCCTCGCATGAGTGGCTGCGTCGCGTGGAGCAGAGGCTAACGGAGCAGAGGGAACCACACGGACCCAGGATTTCCTATTGGGTCGTGGCAGCTGCGACGGCGGGAGTGCTGGCGGCGATTGTGGCGGCGTGGACGCTGCGTGGGCGGATCGTTCCTCAGCCGGCGCCCGCTCCCATGACGAGTGTGGCACGACCGACGACTCCACCGGTGACGACGCGACACGAGGCCGGCGCCAAGGCTGAAACATTCGAGGCATCCACGCCTGTGCACAACGAGCGCGTGGCACGTGCACATCGCGGGACTGCGGCGCGGCGGGAGTCCGCGGCGGATGCGCGTTTTTTCGCGGCGGTGAAGGTGAGGCCGGAGAAGGAAGCGGTAGCCAGGCTCTATGAACTGCTCCAGAGCCGGGAGATCGACCCGCGATCGTTGCTGACACCGGCACGGGCCGAGGGCGAGCCGATGACCATCGCGCCATTGCGCATCAAGCCGATCTCGATTCCGCCGCTCGAAGTCGGAAGGGATTCAAGGGATCAGCAAGGCCGGGGAACCGAAGCAGGCACGAATAAGGAGACGAAACCATGAGGCTTTTCAAGTGGATGATGACGGCGTCAATGGCTATGTTGCTCTTCGCCGGAGTGGCTGCGGCGCAACAGAAGCCAGCGCAAGAGGCGAACCGCGTGGTTCCGCTGAAAGTGAACATCGTACTGAGCGAATACGACGGCACAAAGAAGGTCAGCAGCCTGCCTTATACGATCGATGTCAATGCCGTCACGGCTGGCGGTACCCAGTGGACGCATTTGCGGCTTGGCGTTCGCGTTCCGGTTCAAACCGGCGCGGGAAGCCAGTTCCAATATGTGGACGTGGGAACGAACATCGACAGTTCGGCCCGCGCACTGGGCGACGGCTCCTATCAACTCGACATCACGACGGAACGCAGTTCGGTTTCCCTGCAAGGTTCTGGAAAAGAAATGCAGGATGTTCACGTATCGAATTTGCAGCCGATCATCCGGACGTTCCGGGTCTCCAACTCCATCATCCTGCGCGACGGACAGAGTGATGAATCGACGGTCGCAGCGGATCCCGTGAGCGGGCACGTGATGCGCATCTCGGTGACGCTGCATGTGGTGAAGTAAAGGCACAGCCTGAAGGCTGTGCTACTGCGAACCTGATTTGGTTGCGCTGGTTTCGGCCTGAGCATGAATACTGATAGGGAAAAAGAAAGAGCCGCCTGGATTACAGGCGGCTCTTTTTTCGTGCGGAAATTGCCGAGCGCGCGGAAGACCACGGTCAGCGGACTGCGCTGACCGTGGCTACCACTGCCTTACTACTTTTCGTGGGCGGTGATGAAGGCG
>JAGWOX010000138.1 GCA_028877145.1 Acidobacteriota bacterium
GGGAGCGGATTGACGATCGATTTCGGGAAATGGGCGAGCGCGCTCGGCATTGAAAATAATTACACGAAGGACCAGATGAATTACACGCGCTCCTACCTCTTCGATTTTCTGCCCTTCTACCACATGGGCGTGCGCGCGAGTTACAACCTGACGCCGAAAGTGAACCTGGCGTACTGGCTGGTGAACGGGACGCAGCAGAGCGAGGATTTCAACGGCTTCAAATCGCAGGCGTTCCTTTTCACCCTAAAGCCGGCGAGCGCGGTCATTTGGAATGTGAATTATTACTTCGGACAGGAACAGCCCGACGTGGTGGCCGTTCTGAATCCCACTTATCCAACGGAAGCCACGCAACCCGGACTGCCGACGACCCCTGTCATGCCCGCGCCGAACGGGCGGGAACACATTCTCGATACGTATGCCACGTGGAATGCGACGGCAAAGCTCACGCTGGCGGGCGAGGCGGATTACGTCATCAACCGGAAATTTTCCACGTCGGCACCCGGGCACGCGACGGCCGGCGCCGCCTACGCCCGTTATCAGCTAACGCCCAGGCTTTCGTTTGCGGGACGAGCGGAATATTTTTCGGACCGCGACGGACTTTTCAGCGGAGTGACGCAGGCGCTGAAGGAAACCACTTTCACGACCGAATACAAATGGCCCCAGGGATTCCTGGTGATGGGAGAATGGCGACGGGACTTTTCCAATCAGCCGTTCTTCCTGACCTCGATTCCGAACATTTTGAAAACGGAGCAAAACACCGCGACAGTGGGACTGGTCTGGTGGTGGGGTCAGAAAGAGGGAACGTGGTAGGCGGCGAGAAAAACGCGTTGGCAGGAGGAAGAGGAAGCACATGCTGGACATCACTTACATCGCGGTGACGGGGGCATTTTTCATGGCGGCGATCCTCTACGTCTACGGGTGCGAACGGCTGAGGCAGGAGAAACCCCATGAACGGAAGTGACGCGGCGCTGCTTTTGATCACCCTTTTACTGCTCGGCTACCTGTTCTACGCCCTGCTGCGGGCGGAGGATTTCTGACGATGACGGCATTGGGCTGGTTCCAGATTCTGTTCTACCTATTCGTGATTTTCCTGATCACGAAGCCGGTTGGGATTTTCCTGGCGCGGGTGTTCGAAGGCGAGAAGACATTTCTCGACTCCGTGCTGCGGCCGGTGGAGAAGCTCGTCTATCGGCTGACCGGCGTGGACGAGAAGCACGAGATGCGCTGGACGGAATACGCCATTGCGATGCTGCTGTTCAGCGGCGTTTCGATGGTGTTGCTGTACGTGCTCGAACGGTTGCAACGGTGGATGCCATTCAATCCGCAGAAGCTTCCGAACGTGGATCCGACGCTGGCCTTCGGCACCGCGGCCTCGTTCACCACGAACACGAACTGGCAGGCGTACAGCGGCGAGACGACGATGAGCTACCTCACACAGATGGCGGGGCTGGCCTATCACAATTTCGTTTCGGCGGCGGTGGGCATCGTGTTGGCGATCGTGGTGATTCGCGGGATCGCGCGGCGGGAGACGGAGGAACTGGGCAACTTCTGGGTGGACATGACGCGCTGCCTGCTGTGGGTGCTGTTGCCGGTGTGCCTGGTGGCGTCGCTGGCGCTGGTGTCGCAAGGGGTGGTGCAAAACCTGGAGCCTTACACGACGGCGCAGTTGATCGTGCCGCACACGGAGCAAGTGAGAGGCGCGGATGGGAAGATCACGATCGAGAAAGTAACAGAGCAGGTGATCCCGCAGGGACCGGTGGCATCGCAGGAGGCGATCAAGGAATTCGGGACGAACGGCGGCGGATTCTTCAACGCCAACAGCTCCCATCCGTTCGAAAATCCGACACCGCTCTCGAATTTTCTGGAAATGGTTCTGATTTTCGCGATTCCATCGGGGCTCACTTATACGCTGGGGCGGATGAGCGGCTCACAGCGGCATGGGTGGGCGGTGTGGGCGGCGATGGCGTTCCTATTTTTCGCGGGGGTGACGACGACGTATTGGGCCGAGGCGCGAGGCAATCCCCTGCTCCACGGCGTGGATCAGCAGGCGAGCGCCATGCAGGCGGGCGGCAACATGGAAGGCAAGGAAGTGCGGTTCGGGGTTGCGGATTCGGCGCTCTTCGCCACGATCACCACCGACGCCAGTTGCGGCGCGGTGAACTCGATGCACGATTCCGACACGCCGCTGGGCGGACTGGTTCCGCTGGTGAACATCATGCTGGGCGAGGTGGTGTTCGGCGGAGTGGGTGCGGGTCTCTACGGGATCGTAGTGTTCGTGATTCTGGCGGTGTTCATTGCCGGGCTGATGGTAGGGCGGACGCCGGAATATTTAGGGAAAAAGATCGAAGCGTACGACGTGAAGATGGCGATGTTGTCGATCCTCATCCTGACGCTGACGATCCTGGGCTTCTCGGCGGTCGCGGCGGTCGAGCCTTTTGGAACATCGAGCATCACCAACCCCGGGCCGCACGGGCTCTCCCAAATTCTGTATGCGTACACTTCATCGGCGGGGAACAACGGCTCGGCATTTGCCGGCCTGAACGCGAACACGCCCTGGTACAACGTGACCACGGCGGTGGCGCAATTGCTGGGCCGCTTCTTCATGATCGTTCCCATTCTGGCGATCGCCGGCAATCTGGCCCGGAAGAAGACCATTCCCGAGTCGTCGGGAACTTTCCCGGTGACCGGGGCGTTGTTCTCGACGCTACTCGTATCGACGATCGTGATCGTCGGCGCACTCACCTTTTTTCCCGCGCTCAGTCTGGGGCCGATACTCGAGCACCTGTTGATGCTGGCGGGAAAGACATTCTGAGGCCCTCATGACCAAAACCGCTCGAGGCAGAAGGCAGTCCCTGACCGACCGGAAACTCGTTTCGCGGGCGATTCTGGATTCCTTTGTGAAGCTCGACCCGCGGACGATGCTCAAGAACCCGGTGATGTTCGTGGTGGAAGTGGGAGCGGCGCTGACGACGATCCAGCTGGCGTGGGACATGTTTCACCACGGGAGAGAGATCGGCTTCGGTTTTCAAATCACGGTGTGGCTGTGGTTCACGGTGCTTTTCGCGAACTTTGCCGAGGCCATGGCCGAGGGGCGCGGGAAGGCGCAGGCGGAAACGCTGCGCAAGGCGCGGGCGGAAACGCAGGCGCGGCGCGTGTGGGGTGAAGGACAGACGGAGATCGTGCCCAGCTCGAAATTACGGGCGGGAGACGTGGTGATCGTTTCGGCGGGGGAATTCATTCCCGGCGATGGCGATGTGATTGAAGGGGTGGCGTCGGTCGACGAATCGGCGGTGACGGGCGAATCGGCGCCGGTAATCCGCGAGGCAGGGGGCGACCGGTCGGCCGTGACGGGCGGAACGCGAGTGCTCTCGGACGAAATCACGGTGCGGATCAGCTCGAATCCTGGCGAAACGTTCCTCGACCGGATGATCCAGTTGGTGGAGGGAGCGTCGCGGCAAAAGACGCCCAACGAAATTGCGTTGAACATCCTGCTGGCCGGGCTCACGATCATTTTCCTGCTGGCCGTCGTGACGCTGGAGCCGTATGCAGTCTATTCGGGAGCGCCGCAGAACCTGTTCATCCTGGTTTCGCTGCTGGTGTGCCTGATTCCCACCACGATCGGCGGTCTGCTCTCGGCCATCGGCATCGCGGGGATGGACCGGCTGATTCGGCGGAACGTGATTGCGATGTCCGGGCGCGCCGTGGAAGCGGCGGGGGACGTGGACGTTCTGCTGCTGGACAAAACGGGGACGATCACGCTGGGCAATCGACAGGCGACGGCGCTGCACGCATGCCCGAACGTGAACGAGGTTGATTTGGCGCGGGCCGTGCAGTTGGCCTCACTGGCGGACGAGACTCCGGAGGGGAGGTCGATCGTGGTGCTGGTGAAGGAGAAGTACGGGCTGCGGGGCCATGAACTGGCCCAACACAATCCGAACTTCATTCCCTTCTCTGCACAGACACGAATGTCCGGGGTGGATCTGGATGGCATGCAAATCCGGAAGGGCGCGCCAGACGCGATCATGAAATACGTGGCTGAGCGGGGGAATGAAGTGCCCGCGGGAATCCGGCAAACGGTGGCGGAAATTGCGGGCAGCGGCGGCACTCCGCTGCTGGTGGCGCAGGACGACCGGGTGCTGGGGGCGGTGGCACTGACGGACATCGTGAAGGGAGGGATTCGCGACCGATTCGATCGACTGCGGGCGATGGGCATTCGCACGGTGATGATCACCGGAGACAATCCGCTGACCGCGGCCGCCATCGCGCGGCAGGCCGGCGTGGACGATTTCCTGGCCGAAGCCAAGCCGGAAGACAAGATGGCGCTGATCCAAAGCGAGCAGGCGAAGGGAAAACTGGTGGCCATGTGCGGCGACGGCACAAACGACGCTCCGGCGCTCGCCCAGGCCGACGTAGGCGTGGCGATGAACACGGGCACGCAGGCGGCCAAGGAAGCCGGGAACATGGTGGATCTCGATTCGAATCCCACGAAGCTGATCGAGATCGTGGAGATCGGCAAGCAATTACTGATCACGCGCGGCGCGCTGACCACGTTTTCGGTGTCGAACGACGTGGCCAAGTACTTCGCGATCATCCCGGCGATGTTCAGCGTGGCGTTTCCGCAACTCGAGGTGCTGAATGTGATGCGCCTGGCGACGCCGGAATCCGCCGTGCTCTCGGCCGTAATTTTCAACGCGCTGATCATCGTCGCGCTAATCCCGCTGGCGCTGCGCGGAGTGCGCTACCGGCCGGTGGGTGCGGCGACGTTGTTGCGACGCAACCTGCTGATCTACGGCCTGGGTGGAGTGATTGCGCCGTTCGTGGGCATCAAGCTGATCGATCTGCTGCTGACGCATTTGCGAATTCTTTGAGAGGGACTTGTGAGAAAGAACCTGCTCATCGCCGTCTGGTTCACCTTGCTCATGACCTTGCTGTACGGACTGATTTACCCGCTCGCGGTCACCGGGCTGGCGCAATTGATGTTTCCGCGCCGGGCCAACGGACAGTTGATCGAAGAGAACGGGAAAGTCATCGGCTCCCGGATCATCGGACAGGAGTTCAGCGGGCCGGGCTATTTTCACTCGAGGCCATCGGCGGCGGGATCCGGTTACGATCCGCTGGCGAGTGGAGGGTCGGATCTGGGGCCGACGAACAAGACGTTGATCGAGCGGGTGGAAGCTGCGGTGAAGAAGCTGCGGGCGGAAAATCCGACGGCGCCGATACCGGTGGACTTGGTGACAACGTCGGCGTCCGGCCTCGATCCGGACATTTCGCCGGCCGCGGCTGCATTTCAGGCGCCGCGCGTGGCACGGGCGCGGGGCGTGAGCGAGGAACAGGTCGAAGCGCTGGTCCGGAAACACACGCAAGGCCGGGCGTTCGGTTTTCTGGGCGAACCGAGGGTCAACGTGTTGGAATTGAATCTCGATCTCGACAGGCTTTACGGCGGGCGACCCAGCGGGTCGCCCCTACAAATGGGTAAAAACGTCGCGCGAACAGCTATTCCTTCGGGCGGCGCGGGGGTGACGGCGGCTCGGGAGGGAACTCGAAGCGATAGCCAATCCACGGTTCGGTGAGAATGTAACGAGGATGGCGGGGATCGGACTCGATTTTCTTGCGAAGCTGGTTGATGAAGACGCGGAGGTATTCGGTTTCGTCGCCGTAGTCGGGACCCCAGACCTTCTGAAGCAGGCGGCGATGCGGCAGGGCCTTGCCGGCGTTGGCCACGAGCTGATGGAGGAGATCGAATTCCTTCGGCGTGAGCCGGACCGGCCGGCCGCGAACGAAAACTTTGCGAGCGGCGAAATCGATGCGGAGTTCGGGCGTATCGATGGGTTCGACCGATGGAGCCGGCGCTGCGCGGCGCAGGGCGGCGCGGAGGCGGGCGAGCAACTCTTCGATGCCGAATGGCTTGACGACGTAGTCGTCGGCGCCGGCGTCGAGGGCAGCGACCTTGTCGCGCTCGGAGTTTCGCACGGTCAGCATGACGATCGGGACATCGGATTGCTGGCGGATTTCACGGCAGGCGGCGATGCCGCCGATGCCGGGCATGTTGGCGTCGAGCAGAATGAGGTCCGGGCTCTCGGCGCGAATCGCGTCGACGGCCTCCTCGCCGCTGGCGGCCTCGAGGACCTCATAGCCCCGGCTGGCGAGCGTTGTGCGGAGGACGCGGCGAATCTGCGGCTCGTCGTCGACGACGAGAATTCTGGCGGCGCTCATGGGCGGGGGACCTGGCGGCGCACGATGGGAAGGCTGAAGGTGAAAACCGAGCCGTGACCGAGTTGACTGATCACGCCGATCGTGCCGCCGTGAGCTTCGATGATGGCCTTGGCGATCGGCAGGCCCATGCCGGTGCCCTGGACGCGGTAGCGCTGGTCCTTGCCGCGATAGAACTTGTCGAAGATCAGGCCGAGTTCGAGGTCCTCGATGCCGGGGCCGCGATCGGCGACACTGGTGAGCACGAAATCGCCGTTCTGTTCGGCGGTGATCGAGATCGGCTGACCTGGCGAGCAATAGGAATGAGCGTTCACAAGAAGTTGCGCCAGCGCATTCTGGACGCGGCCGAGATCGGCGCGGACCAAGGGGAGATCATCGGGCACATGGACCTCGACGGGGCGGGCACCAAGCACGGGCCTGGTCTGGTCGAGGGCGGCGGTGATGATGGCGCCGATGGGATGAGGCTTCAGGTCGAGTTCGAACTGCCCGGCATCGAGGCGCGCCATTTCCGACGCTTCGCCCACGAGCGTATTGAGGCGATTGGCTTCCTCGTCGACAACAGTGAGCAATTCCCGGCGCTGGGCGCTGTCGAGGCCTGCGTCGGAAAGCAGGCTCGTGACGGCGGCCTTGATCGAGGTGAGCGGCGTGCGGAAATCGTGGGTGACGGAATCGAGCAAGGCCGATTTCAGGCGCTCGCCTTCCTGCGCCGCTTCGGTTTTCCCGAGCTGTTCGATGGCGCGGGCGCGCTCGATGGCGATGGCGATCAGCGTGCCGAGAGCATCGAGCGACGGACGGGACAGGACGCGGCCGGAGATTCCCAGGCTCCCGATCACCCTCACGCCGAGGCGCACGGGCACGAAGCAGAGGCTCCTGGCGGGTTCGGTCCGCATCTCCTCGCGGGCGGTGACGGCCTTCAGGGTTTCGACGTCGAGCTGAGGAATGTCGAGACCGGAGCGATAGATTTTCTGCTTATCGGCCAGCAAAAGCGCCGCGGCGCCGACCTCGAAGGAGTCGACGATCTGGCGAGGGATGGAGTTGAGCAGCTCGATGGCATTTCCGGCGCTGAGCAGTTTCTGGCTGAAGTCGTAGAGCCGCTCCACTTCGCGGCGCCGCTGATCGGCCTCCTCGGCCTGACGGCGGGCGCGGGCGGAAAGGTGGCTGCCAATGAGGGCCGTCACCAGGAACATGAACAAAGCTACCCAGTTCTGGGGATCGGCGATCGTGAGGGTGCCCATGGGCGGCAGAAAGAAATAGTTGAACACAAGGACGGCGGCCACCGACATCGCGATCGAGACGGCGATACCCCACACGGTGGAAACGACGAGGATCGCCAGCAGCAGCGTGAGGGCGACGGTCGCGCTGTTCACAGGAACGAGGCGGAAATAGAAGAAGGTGATCCCGGCCACGATGGCCAGGGAAATCGCGAATCGGAGCACGCGAGTGGAAAGCAATCCGCGCATCGGCTTATTCTAGCCTAGCTCTCCGATTGCGGGTGGACACGGAACCCATGCCCAAAACGCCGGAACAATGGCTCCAGGTCGTCTCACCGCCGAGGAAAACGCGAGGCACGCTGAAGCTGTTTCTGGGCTACGCGCCGGGCGTGGGGAAAACCTACACGATGCTGAGCGAGGCGATCCGCCGTCACAGCCGCGGCGAGGACGTGGTCGTCGGCGTGGTGGAAACGCACGGGCGGAAGGCGATCGCGGAACTGGCGTCGCAACTCGAAATCGCTCCCCGGCGGAAGATCGAATACAAGGGGACGGTGTTCGAGGAGATGGACGTGGACGGCATTCTGGCGCGGAAGCCGCGAGTGGTGCTGATCGACGAATTGGCGCACACGAACATTCCGGGGAGCAAGCACCGGAAACGGTACGAGGACGTGCTGGAAGTTCTGTCCGCGGGGATCGACGTCCTTTCGACGGTGAACGTGCAACATCTGGAAAGCATCGCGCCGACGGTGCGGACGATCACCGGCGTTCACGTGCGCGAGACCGTGCCGGACTGGGTAGTGCATTCGGCGGACGAGACGGTGATGATCGACTTGACGCCCGAAGCGCTGCAGAACCGGATGAAGCGTGGCGACGTCTACGCGGCGACGAAAGTGGAGCAGGCGCTGAGAAATTTCTTTCGCCGGGGCAACCTGATCGCGCTGCGAGAGCTGGCGCTGCGGCAGGTGGCGGAGCAGGTGGATCGCACTCTGGAATCCTACATGGAACAGAAGGATATCCAGACGACCTGGCCGGTGCGGGAGCGGCTCGCGGTGTGCATCAGTCCGAATCCCAAGGGGCAGTATCTGATCGCGCGGGCGGCGCGGATGGCGCGGAGAATGGACGCGGAACTGTACGCCGTCTACGTGGACGTGGGGCAACGCACGAGCGACGCGGAGCAGAAGACGCTCGACGCGAACATGGAATTCGCGGAAAGCCTCGGCGCGACGACGGTCCGGCTGAAGGGCAAGGATGTGGCGAGGGCCGTGGCCGCGTTCGTGCGGGAGAAACACATTACGCAGGTGATCTTCGGGCGCTCGGCCGTGGACGGATGGCGAAAGATCGCCTACATGAACAATATCAACCGGCTGCTGAGCGAGGCGCCGGCAGTCGACGTGCACATCGTCACGCAGGAACCCGACTGAATCCCAAAGAAAAAGGCGGCGCCGGATTGAATCCGGCGCCGCCGAATCGGGCGGGGGAGAAAAGTCCTCGTTCCCGCTACTGCAGGCAGTTGCTCAGAGAACTGAGAGCGGGATTCACAACGGTGGACGTAGCCGCGGTGACGTTTTGGGTCGTGCTAAAGACGCCTGTCGGGCCCGAGCTGGTGCTGCAGGTCGCCTCTACCTTGTAGCCGGGCGTCGAAGTGGATGGCAGTGTCCAGCTGATGTTGCCTCCCGAGAAGGAGCCTACCAGCGGATTGCTGGCGGGAACGACCAAGGAATAGCCCGGAGGCGTGTTTGTGTTGGTATTGCAATTGCCACCTGAGCAAGCCACGGTTATTTGGGCAATGGGTGGGGTCGAGCCGGTAAGCAACGGCACGGCGAATTCCAAGCTGCTGGTCGCTTGCTGCAGCGCGTAGATATCCGCAGTGATGGAGGTTGCCGTAGTGTCGGCGGAAGTCGCCGTAATGTCGCCGGTGAGAGTAGCGGGCCCACCGGTTTCCGCGACCACCGGAACGGTCACCTTCGTCCCGTTCGTCACGCCGGTGACGATCGTGGCGTTGTAGTTGCCCGTGGTGGTACCGGTGGCGCCAGCGTTTACGACTACGTCGAACGGACCCGGCGGCAAGGGGCAGAAATCGAAATTGCCGTTCGCATCCGCGCTCGTCAGATAGTTGCCGATCAGGTCCACGTTGGTTGAGCCGTCGGTCGGTGGCGTGGCCATTTCCAGCGCGATGTTGGCGCCCGGGACGGCGGTGGTGGTCATCTGCAGGGCGTTGGAGACGACGCTGCCTTGCACGACCTGGCCGCTGATACCGGTCAGATTCTGACTGACCTGGTAGGCGACGAGCACAGGATCGAGGCGGAATTGCCCGTTGCCCTGCGTGACAATGGAGCGGCCGGCGTTGAAGTCAATGTTGATGTCCACGCTCGAGCCCGCGGCGACGTGAATCGGTCCTCCCATCACCTGGCCCGGCGGGATCTTCAGCCCGGTCTGCGCCTGACTGGACAGATTGAGAATCGTCAGGGATCCGCCCGTTGGCATCGCGCAGTTCCAGCCGCTGACGCTCGAGCACTGATTCGTCGTGGGTTCGCCACTGGGCGAAAGCAGCGTTACGTTGGTAGCGTTGTTCGGCACGAGCTGCAGACGGATCTGCTGATAGTCACCGGCCGGCAGGCTCGAGGTAGAACCCAACTGCGCCAGCAGGCACTGCCCGTTCGCGGGCAGATGCAACAGATCGAGTTGAACCGCGTTAATCGATCCGTTGGAACTGAGGCCTGACACGAGCGTTTGCCATCCGGAATCCGATGTGGCGCTGGTGCTTGCGCTCACACCATCCACCGTCACCCAAACGTTGTCGAACTGCGAACCCGACGGCGGATCGCTCATCGAGACGTTCGCCGAACCCATACCTGGTGAAGGCGAGGTGCTGCCGCAACGGACCAACACGAAAGTAGACAAAACGAGCAAAGCGAATATGCCGAGGTTCGCAATGCCTTTACGACGGAAGTGACGTCCTCCCATTGCCGATCACCTCTCGAAGGAAGTAGCGATGTCCTGCCTGAACCAAGCTCGCTGCAACTGCGAAGTATTTGCTCTGCGTACTCTGGATGAGAATACGGCAGAACCGGATGGGTTGCTCGGGGGTTCGGGACCGGGGGTACTAGCATTGGTCCGATCGGTTAAT
>JAGWOX010000348.1 GCA_028877145.1 Acidobacteriota bacterium
CTCGCCCCCAGAGATATCTCAGGAAATCGCCCACAACAGCTCCAGATCGAGCACCTGCTTCAACCACCGCAGTGGATCTGTCTCGCAAATCATCGGCAGCGTGTCGATTGAAACGCTGGCGCCGCGCCCGTCGCTCCGCATCGCGTGTACGCTCAGCATCCCCCGCCGCTTCGCCCAGTCCACCATCTCCCACCCCGGCGGCAGTATCGGCGCCATCTGCCCCGCCGTAGCCCCGCGCTCCTCATTCCCCATGTCTCGTTCTCCCTCCAAGGCGTCTTGCCCCGCATTTTCGCGCTCGCCAACTCCCGCGCGATGTTCCGGGTACCCCACTCTTCCGGCGCCCTTTGCCGGAAGGGTGTGGCCGTCGGTGCAAAGAGGACGCGTACCCCAAGTAGCGCAGCCACTCCTGGCTGCGGCCTTTCGTCTTTCGAATCCCGGTATGACGACTGGCCGGCGAGAACTGTGGCCTAATTCGGCGTGCAAAGAATGTTGAAGGTCATCCCCGAAGAATTCGAGTGCGACACAGTCACGCTGTTGGTCCCTACACTCGATATGTAGCTCGATGTAATCCCCGACGCCGCGGACGAATTCGTAGGCGTCAGGCTGCAATGCGAACTCGTAGTCACGCCGTAAATCGTTACGCTGTTTGAAGTCCCCGTAGTTGTGGTCAGCGTCCCCGAGACCGGTACCCCGCCATTCCCCGATGGAAAAACGTCCGGCCATCCCGCCGCGTAGATCGTCGCCGTGGATAGCTGGTTGTAGATGAGATTCGACGGCGAACTCGTCACGTAAGCGAAGATGTTGGCTGGTCCTGGCGTCGTCCCCGCAAACAGCGTCGCCCCCGCCGGTGCGTTCCCGCTCAATAAGATTGTTCCCTGGCCGCCGCCGGCCACGAAATCGACCTGTGTCCCTGGGTTGTTGTTCAGCGATAGCACCAGATTCAGGCCATAAACGCTCGCGCTCGTGATCTTCACTCCCGGATCGCCGCTTCCGGCATTCACCACTGCGCCTTCGTAGGTGCTGTTCGCCCCGCCATCCAGCTCGAGCGGAATCCCCCCGCCCCAGTCTCCCGACGAGATCACTTGCATCCCCGCGCCGCTCTCCACCAGCATCCCGTATCCGGTCGTCGTTGTGCATTCCACGTCCGTACCCTGAAGCGACGACGCGGACTTCACATCGCATCCCCCGCTCCCGTTTTCGTACGTGTTCACGTGCGACGCGATGATGTTGCTCTCGTCCGCCAGCCCCCAGGCGCCATTTTCGTCGGCCACGAAATTCACCAGGCTCTCGAGCCCACCCGGCGCCCCTTTCACCGTCATCCCGTTCCCGCCGTTGTAAATCGATTCGACGCCGAAGATCTGACCCTCCACGTCGGTGCTTGACCCGGTGTCGTTCTCCGTCCCGCCCCACTCCATCCAGATCCCATCCGAGTAGCAGTTCTGCACCACCACATTCCGAATCCGCGCCGCGCGGCCGTACAGCCGGATCCCGTAACTCGCTCCCGTCTGGTTCGTCTTGTTCCCGTCGATCGTCACTCCGGAAATCACCACGCGGAAAGTCCCGTAAAAGTTTGTCCCGCCCGTCAGCGTGGCGAAATTCGCGTCGGTGACGACGTCTTTGTTCGCGCCGGCGCATGCCTCGATCGTGGTTTTGTCGGGACCGGCCCCCTCGACGGCCCAGCTCACATTGCTCGTTGTCGAGTCGGCTCCGGCAACTTCCATCTGATACATCCCCGAGCCCAGATGCAGCGTGTGCCCGTTGCTCAGAACCACCGGCGACTCCGAGCAGTAATTGCCCGGCCGAGCGTAAATGTCGCCGCCGCTCGATACCAGCGCACTGTCCGCGGCCGCGATCGTCCGCTTGGCGCTGCCC